>JAGXHI010000068.1 GCA_024636295.1 Desulfuromonadales bacterium | reverse complement strand
TTCGGCCAGCAGGTCGATATACGCGCGATAGTCTTCGTCGCAAAAGAACGTTTGCTGGCGGCGGTTTCCGCGTTGGGTAATGTGGTGGGGGTAGCCGGGGGCGACAACCCTTGCGATTCTAGCCATGGGCGACCTTAGCAATGACTGAAAAGATGGTAAAGATAAATATACTGTCCCCGGAACTCCGAATAGTTCGTCTCGTGCAGACCTTCACCGCTGGACAGTAGACGTGGAGAAGGGGACTGCACCCTGGGAACCAAAGGGACATAGGCAAATCTACCCGATGGCCAAACCTTTTAAAGCCGGCCCAGTGGCCGAGGAGATAGTCCGTCTCATTATCGACCATGCTGACGATCCGCGCCTGAAATGGAACAAGGATCGGACGGAGGTGGTCGTGGACATTGCCACAATAGTCCCCGATGGAGGCTCCCAACAGACAACTACGGCACGACGAAAAAGGTTTCGGAATGAGTGCGAGAAGCGGCTGTCAAAACGGGAATGGGAGACGGTCAGGTACAACAAATATCGAAAGTTGGGCTCGGAGAGACGCTAGACGTGTGCGGCCGATTCTCTCTGATCCTGCCCATCGAGGACCTGCTGGCTTTCCTGGGAGCCGAGGGGGCCGACGTGATGCCTCCCCGCTTCAACATCGCCCCCACCCAAGAGATCCTAATTCTGCGTGACGGTCCTGACGGAAAGAAGGAGCTGGCTCCCGTTCGGTGGGGCCTGCTCCCCTCGTGGGCGAAGGATTTCCCCTCAGGTGCGCCCCTGATTAACGCCCGCTGCGAGACAGTGGCGACGAAGCCCTCCTTCCGCGACGCCTTCCGCTCCAGGCGGTGCCTGGTCCCCGCGAGCGGCTTCTACGAGTGGAAGAAGGAAGGCCGAAAGCGCCTTCCCTTCCACATCACTCACCGGGACGGCCGCCCCATGCTCTTCGCCGGCCTCTGGGAGCACTGGCAGGACCCCGCCGACCCGAAGCGGACCGTCGACTCCTGCGCGATCATCACCTGCCAGGCCTGTCCGGAGGTCCGTCCCCTCCACGACCGCATGCCTGTGATCGTCCCGGCCTCCTCCTGCGAGGACTGGCTCCGAGGGGACACGGAACTGGCCTCCTCCCTTCTCGTCCCCTGCTCCTGTGGCGATCTGCTGCTCATCCCAGCCAATCCAATCATGAACAGCGGGGAGGTGGAAGGTCCCGAGTGCCTCCAGAAAGAAAAACAGGAGGAGCTTTTTTGAACATTTTTGGACGAGTGGCCGTTCAGAAGTTCCTTGGAAAAGGGAGACAGAATTTTCGGAGGACATATCAGACGTGTTTACGATGGGATGGAGGGCTTTACATTGCATGCGATTTATAGAACAGGAAGATTTTTCCACAGGCTCAATGCTTAGCATTCACCTACGGACGCGAAGCAACCGAATAGTGCAATGCGGAGTTTGGGCAGTCTTCTGGTTAAGCTTGTACTCCTAGATGCATGAGGCATTGCCCATGCCGGTATATTGTGAGCGGCCCATCCTCAGAAATCTTAATGCTGGTGCCAAAGATGGAAGCATTCCATGCGGCAGTCGAGCGCGCACCTTCGAAGGTTTTCCCCGTACTTTTCCCGACAACAGCGAGAAGCTTCTCTTGCGAAGGACGGGGCACCATGCATGCTACATCAAGAACCTTGCCTCGCTTGGACAATACTATGGTTCCGTCAACCGTGGCCGCTCCGGCGATCAGGCTTCGAGCGGCGCCGTCAAGAATATTGAGCCCAACGACGCTCTCGCGAAGAGTTCGATTGGGGCGCTCCGGATCTGCTGCGTCGGGTACAAGAAGGCCCAACTCGTCGTCTCGATCAGGGATCGTGATCAAGGCGCCGTGTCGCTCGAACGACAAATTCAGCGACATCTGCAACACGCAAACGATGAAGTTCCACTTGCCTACCGGGTCGACATCCTCCCCAGCCAACAATTTCGAAAGTACAATGTGGACTCGCTCGTAATTGAGGTAACACCACTTCCCCTGGCTCTTCTGGAACACCATTCCAGTCCCCAGCATTACGAAAATATCGCCGCATGGCGAGGCCATGATGGCCATATTTCGTTCGCCCAATAGGGACTGCAGAGGCCGCAATGACTCATGGGGCGCATACATGGCGCCACTCCCTTTGGACGAGAGAGTGGAATAGTTCAAGAGTCCTACAACATGCTTGCGTTTCTTCTTGGCGGTAGTGATGACCACCGCCAGCGGCTTGGACCCAAGCACGGATCGGATCCATTTTTGACGAAGCAATGCATCCTCAGCCTCGAGCGGCTCTGCTAGGGCTACAAACGGATCACTATCAAGCGTCGCAAGTTTCTCGATGCTGTCCAGGAATACTGCGACATATCTAAACGGCGCTCCCTCGTAAGTGAGATTCATTGAGTCTTCGACGAGTCGAAGCAAGTCGTACGCCATTGGTATCCCAGTGAACATTGCCAAAGCGCGGGCAACTCTAGACGAAGTGAGTATCGTCCAAGACGCGGTTTCGTAAGCGCTTTCAACGTCACCCAAGAACGTGGAAACTAAACATCTGCAAAACTCGGCATCGTTAGTGGATAGGCCAACGTCAAAAGTAATGCGAAGGGCGTGAGTAACTCGTCCGACGCCACGCTTGTAAAGGAAAGCTACAAGATTATCGCCGTCCCACATTAGTTGCGGGCGTGGATACCCGGGTCCACGAAGTCGCTCCCAGATGGATACGCTCTCAGGGGGGGCGAGAACATCCACCGTTACTCCGGCAATATCCTCCAATAGGTTCCGCAGATTTTCGGCAATCTCACCTTTAACCCAATGCTTGGTCGTCATCTGCTGATTACTCTTCTTATCATCATGATATTGGCAAAGATCTGTCCAACGTTGAAGTCCAGACACGGCCATCCTGGGCCGCCGGCTGGAACAACTTGTGCGGCAGTGGGGACGGACGCAGAAGGCATGGCGTTAGAACACTCGCGTGGGAAACAGCGGTGTCCTTAATCGGCTTTCGTAATTACCACTCATTCCACAACCTAACCGCGGCCTCGACAAACGCGTCGCAGTCCGACTGGACCCAGCAGGTGTGATGTCCATTACGCAGTAGGTAATACTGCTCGTTGGCGCATACAAGATCGGGTTTCGAGGCCTCCCGGCGATACCAGTTCAACATATTGACCACACAGTCCTGATAGCTGGACGTGAGCTTTTCGTTTGGCATGTTGTATAGAAGACCTTCGATGTAGTACGAAGGCGCGATACCAGCCTTGATCAAGCCATTTTCGACCATCCTGCTGCGCATGTTCTTAAACACACGTGCCATGGGTTTGAACCACTTCGAAGTATTCTGGTGTTTCGTCGTCAGGTTGGCCGAGTGCTGCCTGGGATAGTTCGCAATCCGTTCGCCCTTGCCGTTCCAGAAGCAGATCCCTTCGACATACTCAGAGTTGTCTGAAGAGCGGAACTGAAAGTACCGTCGAAACTGAATTGCCACAAGCACGTCGGCCTTTCGACGCGAGCCACAGGCCTCAATGGCAATAGCTTTATCGCCGGCTTTGACTTCTGCCCCGTACTGCTCCGTGAGCACTGATAAAACATCACGCTTGAACTCAAGGTGCGTGTAGGTAGCGTCATGAAACGCCGACTTGTAAGCAGTCTTCTCCTCTTCGGTCAGTTGGGACAGATCGCTCTGAAAGCAGTCGTCGAGCCGAATGACGATGTCCACGTCACTCTCGGCGTAGATATTCGTGTCGTTGCCGTATGAGCCTTGGAGAAATACCTTGAAGTTTTTACCAGCGTACGGCGTGGTATTAGCCTCCAAGGCACTCTTGATCGTGTTATAAGTGTTGCACGACTGGGTGACCGATCCCTGGTGGGACCACGTTTCAAGCTGCGATTCTGGTATTGGCATCTTTCCCCCGCTGGCTACATCAAATATTCGCGAAGTTGCTTTTCCCGCGAGGAGAACGACTCCCGTCCTCGCTGAAACAGGACGTCCAATTTTTTGAGGTCGTGCTCCAGCAGGTCGGTCGCCATCTCCGGCGTGACGTAGGAGTCGCTTATGCGGACGGTCGGTACTTCGTGAAACAAAATCTGCCGAAGCTGGTCCATTGAATGCGTATTGATTTCCAGGGTTTTCTGCAGCAACTGGACGCTGATGAGAAACTTCTTCGCCAGTCGCATCCTCAGTCCCGGTTTTGGGTCGGGATAGGTGCCCACGCCGATACTCACCACCCTGATGTCCTTGTGTTTACGCCGAAACGCTTGGACCGCGTCGGCGATTGCGTAGAGTGTCGGATTGTTAGCGCAGTACCCGCCGTCGATCAGCTCGATATCCTCCCCCATCGAGGTCCTTACGATAGTTCGCTCGAAGAACGGATAGGCCGAGCACGATGCCTTGACGGCGTCGGCGATGCTTACGCCGAAACCAGGGACGAACGTGCCAACTCGGCCGTGTGCCTGGGCAACATTACCCTTGAAAATCATCGGGCGCTCGGTCAGCCATTTGGCCGTGACGATCCCAATGCCGGTCTTCACGTCACTGAACTTCGCATCGCCGAAGACCTCGTTCGCCAGCTTTATCAAGGCTATCGACCTGGTCGGAGCGGTTTTCTGCGACATGACAGAGGGCACGTGCTTGCGGTACAGGTCCAGGATGGAGTCGACACTGCGGCCGAGCGCGATCAGTGAGGCGATAATCGCGCCCGTGCTGGTCCCGAAAACAAGGTCGAACGTCTGGTAAAGGGGGCGCCCGACCATAGCCTCGATTTCCTTCAGCACACCTAGGGTGTAGAAACCCTTTGCGCCGCCCCCGTCCAATGTCAGCACGCGTAATACTTCGCGTCCGCCTAGTTCCTCTGTTGCCTGACTCATTTCAAGTCGCCTCTCTCGAGCTTACTCAACTTGCCGTATGCGCCAAATCACCATCGGTAAGTTTCGCTACCCTAGCTCTACGCTGCCCATTTAACCTACGGTCATTTTAATTGTCAACGTTTTACCCGATGCTCCTCTTCGAAGACAGTCCCGGAAGCGGGTATGCCCCTACGGGGGCGGCGGTGAGTAAACAGTCCCACAAATCGTCTCGTGAGCCTTTGAAGGATTTAAATGAGAGTAGCCGTTAGGAATTCTCCCAATTCCTGCTTTGTAGGATTCCCCTGACTCGAAAAATAACCCTCCCGGACAATCCGGAAATCCCGGACCGCCCATCATCTCCGCCCCGGAGTCGCCCCGGAACCTATGTCCTGGACCGGAAAGAGGATAATCGCACGTATGAAGGAAGAACACTCTAACAGAACCCGCCGAAAGACAAGGAAAAGGAGTGAAGAAGAGGGAAGCCGAGGCCCACGGAAGCCGCCCGTACCGGAGCCGTTCTCAAGATCCCAATCGCCGAAAGGAATCCCACACGCGGACCGGAGGCGGACCGGAGAGCCCAACGAAAAAGCCCCACTTTCCAGGCGGAGAGTGGGGCTAATCTTATGAAATCTATGGGAAAGGAAATGGTCGGGGCGAGAGGATTTGAACCTCCGACCCCCTGCTCCCGAAGCAGGTGCGCTACCAGGCTGCGCTACGCCCCGACGTGGTCTTTCCCTCTGAACAGACGGAACTTTTAGCATGGGTCCGGGCAAAATGCAAGTCTGAAGATGGCCTGAGAAGATCCTCTCTGGTGCTTGATCATTCTGATCGTATTTTCAGAACACACGAAGCCCGGGCCCCCCGATATCTATTGTTCTTTTTTGCTCTTCTTTTCGGAAATCAACTTCAATATCAACAGCAGTGCAGGAAAAAGATGGAAAAATACGTCGAAAATATCGATGGGCCTGAGCCTGTCCCCCTGGAGGAGCAGGCGCGCCTTTTCCACCAGGTGCGGCTCCGGGAAAAAAGGCGCGAGTCCCAGGACGGCGGCGGCGATAACGAGGGCGGAATAGGAGATGTTTTTCAGAAGAGGAAGAGGCATGGCTGATTTTGTCCAAGGGGAGCCGGATCTGGATTTTATACCCTAACCGAACCATCCAGGCTGTTCAATTCCATTTTTTATCTGTCTTTTCATGCTTGGTCCAGTTCCCCTGTTCGTGCTAGGGTCGACTTTTTCACAGGACGGTCAATGAATATTGAGAATCATATGAGAGCCATCCCAAAAACCAGTCGTTCTTTCCTGGTCAAGGTTCTGGTTGGCGTCTTTTTGTCCTTTCTGCTTGCCCTCCCGTTGCATGCGAAAGAATTCCGTATCGGCGTCATTCAGAAACCCGACTCTTCGATCGACAGGTACGCCCCATTGGAGGCGTACCTGAACCGTCACGGCGTTCAGGCCACGCTCATCGGGATATCCACCTCCTCGGAGGCCGCCCGCATGTTTATGGAGGGCGCCCTGGACGGGCTGTTCTGCGGCGCCGGAGTGGCTGGAATCCTGACCATCAAAAAACTGGGGTTCCCCCTCGTGCGTCCCGTTCGCACGGATGGATCCAGCACCTACGGGACGGTTGTCCTTGCGCCGAAAGGGTCTCCGCAGTTCACTGCCCGGGGCGACTATTTCCAGGGAAAGAAAGTCGCATTCTGCACCCTCGCCTCCGCCGGCGAATTTTTCTTCCGCTCAGTTCCCGGAGCCGTGGAGGCCAGCAGCGGCATGATCAGGGCCGGCTCTCACAGCCAGGCAGTATGGATCCTTGCCGAGGGCAGGGCGGATGCGGCAGTGGTGAAGGACCGAGTCTGGGAGACACTGAAAAATCGATATCCTGAACTCATGCCGGTGGGGAGAACTTCGGCGGAGAACCCGGAGGCCACTCTGATTATTTCCCGGAAGGCGGATCGGGGAGCCGTCGGAATGGTGACCTTTGCTCTTGTCGCCCTGGAGAAAGACCAGAGCCCCGAGGCCGCCGCCGTCCGGGACGGTCTCGACATCCAGCGGTACGCTCCCACGTCCTCTGCCAGTTTCGGCTACACCTTTGATCTTCTTGAAAAAGCGGGAGTCGGCCCGGACTTCCGGATTCCCATCGAGTAATCATGCCCACCGGGGGAATCTGCCAGGCGTGCTCCTCAGGAGAGCATAAAACCCGTCTGAGGGAAAATTCCCCTCACGGCGGTGAGATTTCCTGCGGCGAAAGGATGCCCTGCCGGAGCGAAAGGATCGATCTGGAAAATATCCTTTGCGGCTTTTATGGGGACGCTCAGCTCTCCCCGATGGACCGCGGCGACCTCCCCCCGGACATAGCACTCGCCGAAATGCGATTCGAAGCTGGAACAGCGGCATTCGATTCTGACGGGGCAACCCTGAATCAAGGTCGCGCCGGTCATTGCTTCTTCCACGAAACGCAGGGATTTGATATCCATTCCACCGCACCGGCTAAATTCTCGGATCAGATCCTCGTCAGGCAGGTTGACTGCGAATTCTCCGCCTTGGGTCAAGAATTCCGGCGCACTTCCCCGAAAAGCGGCGCTGAGAACCACGGGATCGTGCGAAACCAGGCCCACCCATGCCGAAGGGAAAACGATCGGAGGCTCCGACCCGATGCGGAAGGCCAGGAACACGGATGGTATGGGAAAGAACATCGAATCCAATCCTTCTCCAGAGAATTTGCCCTGCATAAAAACCTCCATGACATTTAATACAATTTAATCATAACCATCCCGAAGCGCAATTTGAAAGAGAAAAATAAATTGTTGACATGGTTGCTGAACTTTTCTAGAAATGACGAAAGAATACACACTGGGAAATTCCCCGAGAGGACTCATCCATGAAACTATCCACAAAAAGCCGTTACGGATTGCGGGCTCTGTTCGATATGGCCTACCATTCAGGCTCCTTCCCCACACAGATAAAGGACATCTCACGCCGCCAGGCGATTTCCCCCCGGTATCTCGAGCAGATTTTCCAGGATCTGAAAAAGGCCGGACTGCTCAAGAGCCGCAGGGGACCACAGGGGGGATATCAGCTGTCCAGAAAACCGGAGGACATCACCGTTCTTCAGGTCGTTCTCGCCGCGGAGGGTGAAATGTCCCTGGTGGACTGCACCCGGGATGAAAGCAGGAAAAAAGAAAAATGCGATTTCGACGGCGCCTGCGTCACCCAGACCGTCTGGGCTGAAGCCAACCGCCGACTCCATGAATATTTCGCTTCGATTACTCTCCGGAATCTTTGCGATCAGGCTCGGGAGATGGGGATCGAAAAGGAACTGGACCACCGGTTCATGTATTATATCTGACGATATAGGTTACAACCGTCCCATTCATCCCGACCATCTTCCTATAACGCCCCCTCCAAGGAGCGAATAATGCCTGCAACGATCAGCAATTCGACGCTGGGACAGATCGGAAACACACCCCTGGTCCGCCTGAACCGGATTACCGATTCCAAAGCCGCGGCCGTGTGGGGGAAAATGGAGGGGGCCAACCCCGGCGGCAGCGTAAAAGACCGCATCGCCCTGGCCATGATCGAACAGGCCGAAAAGGATGGCTGCATAAAACCCGGCGATACCATCGTGGAGCCGACCAGCGGCAATACGGGGATCGGCCTTTCCCTCGTGGCTGCCGTCAAAGGATATCGGATGCTTCTCACCATGCCCGACACCATGAGCATGGAAAGACGTCGGCTCCTTGGCGCTTTCGGCGCAGAACTGGTCCTGACTCCCGGCAACCTGGGCATGCGCGGCGCCATAGAACAGGCCGAAGAGATCGCCCGGGAAAGAAGCTGTTTCATGCCCCAGCAGTTCAGGAATCCCGCCAATCCCCTGATTCACGAGAAAACGACCGGGCCTGAAATCCTGAAGGCCCTGGGCGGGGAGGTGGATGCCTTCGTCGCCGGCGTCGGAACGGGGGGAACGATCACCGGAGTGGGCCGCGCTCTTCGGCGGGAGAATCCGCACGTCACTATTGTCGCCGTGGAACCCAAGGATTCCCCCGTGCTCTCCGGCGGAGAACCCGGTCCCCACAAAATCCAGGGCATCGGCGCCGGATTCGTTCCGGATATTCTGGATACGTCCGTTTACGATGAAATTCTTACCGTTTCCAATGAAGATGCGATGAATACCGCAAGCCGACTCGCGCGGGAGGAAGGTATCTTTGCGGGCATCTCTTCCGGCGCGAATGTCTTTGCCGCACTGCGGATTGCCCGGAGGATCGGACCGGGCAAAAACGTGGTGACCATGCTGTGCGATACGGGAGAGCGCTATCTTTCCACGGGAGTTTTCGATTAGAATGAACCTTCGCCGGAAGGTCGGACGGGTGACCTCCGGCCTTTTTCCTCCCCAACTTTACCAAGGCAGGACGGATGCTGAATATAACCGAAACACAGAAAGAAAAATATCGCCGGCTCAAGACGCTCCTTGCGGAAATGGATTCGGCGGTGGTCGCCTTCTCCGGGGGGGTGGACTCCACGTTCCTGCTGCGAACCGCCCGGGATGTTCTCGGGAGTGAAAAGGTTGTGGCCCTGACCGCCACGTCACCCACCTATCCGAAGCACGAGTTCGAGGAAAGCTGCGCCCTGGCCAGGGACATGGGCGTCCGGCAGATCGTCATCGAAAGCAACGAACTGGAGATTCCGGGATTTTCGGCCAACGATCTGAAGCGCTGTTATTACTGCAAACAGGAACTCTTCTCCCTCTGCCGCAGCAAGGCCGAGGAGATGGGATTCGAGGCCATTCTCGATGGGTCCAACGCCGACGATCTGCAGGACTACCGGCCCGGCCGCGACGCCGCAAGGGAGCTGGCTGTGCGCTCACCCCTTCAGGAAGCGGCCCTCACCAAAGAGGATATCCGCAGCATCAGCCGTGAACTCGGACTTCCCACATGGGACAAGCAGGCTTTCGCATGTCTGTCCTCCCGATTTCCGTACGGCACCGAGATCACACAGGAACGGCTGGACTGCGTGGATCGATGCGAGAATTTTCTCCGCCTCAGCGGTTTTCGCAATTACCGCGTCCGCTACCACGGGGAACTCGCACGGATCGAGGTCTCCATCGAGGAAATTCCCAGGCTTCTCGATGATGAGATGCGTCGGGCCGTAACAGAGGAGTTCCGGCAGGCGGGTTTCGTCTATATCACTCTCGATCTGCAGGGGTACCGTCAGGGGTCCATGAACGAGGTTCTTCCCGCGGCATCCTGACCCATTCAGGCCGACGATCCATTCGCGGCCCTATACTCATGAAAAAGGAGGAAGGATGAATCGAAACAGTGCGCTGCTGGCGGTTTGTTTCTGTGCTGGACTCCTCGGCGCCCTGATCAACAGCGCGGCGCTCTGGCTGGCCGGCGCAAAGGGCCTGACAGCCATGGCCGGAGTAGCCATCGCTCCGGATCTCACCCCCGCCTGGCTTTATCCGCGCCTGGTCTGGGGCGGGCTCTGGGGCATCATCTATTTCCTCACGGTCGGCGCTGCGCGCAGCCGACAAAAATGGATCCGAAAAGGCCTCTATATCAGCCTTCTTCCCACCTCCGCACAGCTCTTCTATTTCTTCCCTCAACACACGCCTCATGGAATGATGGGACTTGGACTCGGGGACGCGACTCCGGTTTTCGTGCTGGGCTTCAATCTTATCTGGGGTCTCTTTACCGGACTTTTCGCGCGCATCCTCTGGGGCCGGGATTAAGAGAGGATGCTCCGCGCGGGGAAAATCTTCCTTTTTTGCCTTTTCTTCCTCTTCTGGATTCCGGCGCCGTCTCAAAGTGTGCAGAGCAGGGATGTCGAAGGAAAGGTCTCCTGGGTCTACGACGGCGACACGGTCAAAGTCCTGGGGGTGGGGAAAGTGCGGCTGATCGGAATCGACACGCCCGAGAGGAAAGCTTCGGAACGTGACCGCTGGTTTCTGCGGCAGGGCATTCCGCGTGAACGGCTGCGTCGCGTTGCCGACGAAGTTCTCAAATTCAATATTTCAACGGTAAAAGGAAAAAACGTCCGCCTCACCTTCGACCATGATCTGCGGGACCGGCATGGTCGGATCCTGGCCTATGTTCATCTTCCCGACGGCCGGCTTCTCAACCGGATTCTCCTGGAAAATGGCTACGCCGCCGTCTACCGGCGGTTCGATTTCGAAAAGAAGGAGGACTTCCTCCGCACCGAAGCCGAGGCGCGGGTCAAAAAGGTCGGCCTCTGGGAATCAGAGTAACCCGAAGGCTGCCTTTATCTGCAGTCAAACCTTCTCGACATGCTCTTCCTGGCTCCTCCTGAGCCGGCCGGGGAAATTGCGGGGGAAGGTGCGCAGGCTCACCTGGCCGGTCCCGGGAGCCTGACCCATTCCGATGCAGCCGAGGCAGTCCGACTGGTGGATGCGCGCTCCCGCAAGCAGCAGTGCCATAACCCCGCCCTGGGCGGCGCAGGAGGCGTTTCATTTCTCGGTTTTCTCACTCTGAATCTTGGACAGCACGATCTTTAACACGCCCCTGTCGCAGGAGATCGCCATTTCATCTCTCCTCACATCCGCGGTCAAGGTAAAAGCCCTCTGAAATCGACCATAACTTCGCTCGACACGCAGATAGCTGTTTTCACCTTCCGCACTCTCCGGCTTTCTCTCGCCCTTTATCAGTAGAATGCCCTCCTCTGTCCGGATATCCATATCCTCGAGATCCACTTCCGGAATCTCCATCTTCACCACGATCTCCCGTTCGTCCTCGAGAATATCCGCGGGAGGCTCCCATGTACCGCTCTCCAACGACTCTCCGGTCAATCGACTTCGGCTGAGGTCGAAAAGCCTGTTCATCTCCTCCTGCATCATCTGCAGTTCCGTCAGAAGATTCCCCTTCACTACCGCCATTTTCCATACTCCTTCAGCTTTGTTCCGTATCGTCGTGAGGTCTATTCTCCGCGGAACAAAAAAAGGTGTCAACGGCAATTTTGACCGAAGCATGGATTCGCCATCGGATATTGCCTTTTGCTTCGATCAAATTCATGATATTTTCCAGATTCGGGATCAAGCGGGTCAGGGACTCGGCTCAAGGAGACAAGGCCCTGCCCGCCCTTCAAGGCACGAGCACTGTAGTCAGGAGAAAAAAAATGGAAATCACCTGCCCCGAGGGGCTTGTCGTGGAAGCGCACTTCAATGGATTTTACATCCGTACGGATCAACCCGAAAAGGCCGGAGGAACCGCCACGGCCCCTTCCCCCTTCGATCTTTTCCTCGCCTCGCTGGGCACCTGCGCCGGTTTTTTTGCGCTGCGCTTCTGTCGGGAGCGCAACCTGGACGCTACCGGGCTTTCGATCTTCATGGAAAAGGAAAAAGGAGAGATAAAGAAGCTCGATCGCGTTCGATTCAGAATCCGCCTGCCCAAAGGCTTTCCGGACAAATACCACAAGGCGATTATTCGGGCTGTAGATCAATGCGCGGTCAAGCAGGTGCTGGCCGACCCGCCTGAATTCGAGACCATTATTGAAAAAGAAGAAATATAGGATAACTCCAAAAGCAGCGACCGGCTGTGTGCGCTGGCATGAAAATAGATGCAAAGGCCCGGTTACTTCATCGGGTGGCTTGTGGTCGTGAATGCCGTCTCTGTGGTGAATGGTCAGGAGATGAAGATCGCTCAAATATTATTATTGATGCACTCGCAAAAACTCAAGAGGATGGCTAAGCAAAAATTTCGTCCTACAAGGCTTGGTGGTTTTTCAGGGGCGAAGGCATACATCAGGTATGTCGAGGTCCTTAAAAAACGCCGTAACGCTGTAGGGCGGACTTTTTGCGACGCCATCATTATTCAGAGCGGAAGGATTTCCGAAGGAGGCTCTGTTTCAGTAAGAGGAATTTCTTCAGCCAGGGCGATTAGAAGCTCATGTGCATCACGTTCCCGAGAGTCAGGATAGGCGATTTCCACCAGGGCCATTCGGGGATCCAGCGTCCGGGCAAAAGCCAGCCCGTCGTAACTCTCGAGAATAAATCGCAGGTAGCCGATTTCTCTCTGGGGAATGCGATAATATCGTCGAATCATCATTGTGGCATTCTCGGGTTCGAAGCAGTCAATCGGGCTCACTGTACACTTTTCAATAATCCGGTTATAATTAGTATTCGTTCGGAAACGGCCTTTTTCCGCAATCTCCGCGTCAACCCGCGGGTTTGATTGTGCGGCGTAAAGTACTACCGCCTCCGCTCAAATCCTTGTTTTCCTTGATCTTGCGAAAAAGGACTCGTTTCCAGATCGAAAACTGCATTTGTGCTTCCCGGGGTTTCCGGATGGGCACTGATTATATTGATGTGAAGCAGGATTTAAAATCATTGTTCTGCATTCGAGTAGTTAAATTATCTTGTCAATGTCGCCAATGATTATCGCCATTCCGAAGGAAATCAAGAATCGGGAATACCGCGTCGCCGCGACTCCGGCAGGGGTGCGCTCCCTGATTGAAGACGGACATGCCGTGTTTGTCGAAAGGGGCGCCGGCATGGGCAGCGGATTCGCCGACGAGCAGTTCCTGAACGCCGGGGCGCGGATTCTGGAAACCGCCGAGGAGACTTACGGTTCCGCGGATCTTCTTGTGAAAGTCAAGGAGCCGATACCGGAAGAATATCCTTTGCTGCAAGCGGGGCAGGTCCTCTTCACGTATCTTCATCTTGCCGCCGTTCCCGATCTGGCTCGAACCCTTCTGGACAAGAGGATAACAGCCGTTGCTTACGAGACGGTTCAGAATCCGGACGGTTCTCTGCCCCTTTTAACCCCCATGAGCGAGATCGCCGGACGCATGTCGGTTCAGGCCGGCGCCCACTTTCTCCAGAAGGAGAACGGAGGCAAAGGAGTGCTCCTGTCGGGGGCTCCGGGCGTGCGGCCGGCAAAAGTCGTGATTCTGGGTGCGGGGACAGTGGGAAGAAACGCCCTGCGCATCGCCGTTGGAATGGGGGCGGATGTTACGATTCTCGACATCGACCCCGAACGTCTGACCTACCTGGATGACCATTATGGCAACAGGATTCACACTCTCATGTCCAACTCCCAGGAAATCGAAGACGAAACGGCCCGGGCCGACCTGTTCATCGGAGCGGTGCTGGTCGCAGGAGCCCGGGCTCCGCGGCTGGTGACACGAAAAATGGTATCCGCCATGGACGAAGGCAGCGTCATCGTGGATGTTGCGGTGGACCAGGGGGGCTGCGTGGAAACGATCCATCCCACTACCCATGACGATCCGGTTTACCTCGTGGATGGCGTAATCCATTACGGTGTGGCCAATATGCCCGGGGCCGTCAGCCGGACCAGCACGTTTGCCCTGACCAACAGCACTCTGCCATACCTGCGCCGGTTCGCCCGAAATCCGGAAAAAGTCTTCAAGGAGGACGAATCTCTCCGGCGGGGCGTCAATATCCATGACGGCGAGGTCCGCAGCGCTTCGGTAGCTGAGGCTCTCGGACTGCCTTTCAGCGCCTTTCCCGAGGGAAAATAGGTCGGGGAAGGACATTCAGCCACGCATCCGCAGGATCAACCCCTCTCCTGCAGGTAATGATCAATCAAAAATCGTGCGATGCTGCGGCGGGGAGGCAGAACGGGCAGATCGTCGATGTGAAACCAGCGGGCGTCTTCCAGTTCATCCTCTTCGACCTGCAGGTCACCCCCCTCATAATCCGCAACGAATCCAGCCATAAGCTGACTGGGAAATGGCCAGCTCTGGCTCCCCACGTAGCGAATATTCTTGATCCGGATTCCCGTCTCTTCCAGAACCTCCCGGGCCGCGGCCTCCTCCAGACATTCGCCGAACTCGAGAAACCCCGCCACCAGACCATAGCGTCCAGGAGTCCAGTTTAACTTGCGGGTCAACAGAAGCTCATCACCCCGGCTCACCAGAACAATGGCGCAGGGATGAATATGGGGGAAATGGGCATAGCTGCACGTCGGGCAGTTCTTCCCCCATTCTCCCGGCAGGCGGTCCATGCCGCCGCCGCAGCGGGAACAGAAGCGACTGTTTCTTTCCCAATGCAGGATCTGGCTGGCCATTCCCCCCAAGGACAGCAGAGAAATGGAGATGCGGGGGCGGACTCCGAGCAGGTTTTCCATTTCATACCCGTGCGGCCGCTGCGCATTTCTCCCCAATCGGGCCGCTCGGCAGGGCCGGTCTTCCCACCAGCCGAAGAACAGCGGATCTGAAATTTCTGAACGCAGGGTTTCAGGCAGCTCCCCATCGGGCAGACAAAGGCTTCCGTCTTCCGACCAGAGGAGCAATTCGGTCCCTCGCATGATGACCCATGAACCTTCCCCGCCCGGGTCCTTGTCGGGTTTTGCGGGCCGGAATTTGCCTTTCAGGCTTTCCTCGTTGAAGGGAAGATGCTGGGTGGTCGGATAACTCTCGGGCAAGGCATTCATAATCAGGATCCTTTGCTTCAATGAAAATTCGATGCGCCACGGAGGCGGACAAATCAGGCCTTCCCCCTTTTCAGGATTTTTTTGCCATCTCTCTTGTCAATCTCCGGGCGCTCAGCGGTAAAGGTTTAACGCGGAGTTTCAAAAGCCCATGTCCCGCCCGTACATCAGAAGGCTCAGTTGGGTTTTCCCATCGAGAATTTCGCCCCGGGCCACCATCTCCAGCGCGTCCTCCAGGGGAACCGGAACCACCTGGATAAATTCGTCCGCTTCAGGAGCGCTGGGGACCGGCTCCAGGTCCCTGGCGACAAAAAGGTGAAGCACCTCGTCGCAAAATCCCACGGCAGTGATCATCTTGCCGAGCTTCTCCCAGCTTGCGGCCCGGTAGCCGGTCTCCTCTTCCAGTTCGCGTGCGACGCAATCTTCGGGATCTTCCCCCTCTTCCAGGCGTCCGGCGGGAATTTCCCAGATCATCCCGCCCACCGAGGGACGAAATTGCCGGATGAGGACGACCCTTCCGTCCGCCAGAAGCGGGAGAACCGCGGCGCCGCCGGGATGACGGACGATTTCGAATTCCGCCTGGCGGCCGTCGGGCAGCCGGTGCTCCTCCAGATTCAGGGAAATAATCCGACCGTTGAAAACGGAACGCCTGTGCTCTTTCATCGCATCTTTCCTTCCATCGGTGCGGAAGAGTTGAAATCCTCCGGCAGCACAAATGTAAGTTCTCCGAAAACAGCCCGAAAGTTCATGGGCGACCGCCCTAGAAAATCTCCGTCGATCTGAATGGGCAGGCCTTCTCCCCGGACCTCGAAATTCTTTCCCTGGAGACACTCGGCATCAGGCGGTCCCGGCGGACGGCCAGCCGCGACTGCGGCCGCAAAATGCAGAAAATGCAGTCGTCCCGGACGCAGCAGCAGACAGACTTCCAGCCGATCATCGATCAGGGAGGCGCGGGGTGTCAGGGAAAAACGACCGCCGTAATAGCGGCAGTTGCCGATGATCGCTCCGAAGCACCGGTGAGCCGTTCCGTCCTCCTCGATGACCTCCATGGGTGAGGACTGGCGCAGAAGAAGAGCCTGCATGCCTCCCGCGATGTACGCCAGCTTTCCGATCCTGCTCTTGAGCCGCGGATTGATTCCGTAAACCACCTCGGCATCGAACCCTATTCCGGCCATCAGCAAAAACCGGGTCTCTCCGGCGAGGCCCAGGCAAACCGGGCGCATCTTCCCCTCCAGGGCGATCCGGCAGGCCTGCTCGATATCGAAAGACAGGCCCACCTCCAGGGCGAAGACGTTGGCGGTGCCCAAGGGAAGAAAAGCCAAAGGGATATTCGAAGGCGCCAGACCGTTGACCACCTCATTGAGGGTGCCGTCCCCCCCCGCAACCAGGATGAGGTCCCAGGGCTGATGCCTTGCCTCGGCCGCTGCTCGGCGGGCATCCCCCCGGGCCGAAGTAAGAAACAGCTCAACTTCGCACCCCCTCCGCCGGAGGAAACTTTCGGCCTGACGGATTTTTTCAGGAGCGTTTTTCCCCGCCACGGGATTTGCGATAAGGCGGACACGGCGGCGCATGATTTTTTGATCTCCCGAGATGATCCACAGACTCTACAGCATTCTCTCTCTTTTTTGAAGACCGCTCTTTGCCCCTTTTATGGTCCCTCTTCAAAGAATGCAGGCATTTCCTTTCTATACTTAAGCAGATATTATATATATGGAGTTGTTCCGGATGAAGATGGAATTTCGAGCCGGAAATCGAGGAATTTTAACTGGATGGAAGGAAATTTTGCCGAAAAATAATGGAAAAGTCGAGATCTCCTGTCAGCAGATCCTGATGGAGGATGCTTCCGTTTTTTCTCTCCAGTGGATGGTGCTTCCTGAAAGACTGGCGCAAGGAGTGGATTCCGAACTGCTCCTGGAAAAATACCTGACGTATATTCGCCAATTTTCCGGTTCGCTGATTCGACCTGTTAAAAAACCCGGCGCAGTGGAATTCCGCCTTATAGGCACCGGGACCGTTCTGCTGGGCTTTCAGGGACCCCTTCGACTTCCAGATGAGAACCAGGACAGGATCTCCTTGGGCATCAGCGGCGGATTGCTGGTCCAGCCGGAAAACTCCAGCCGCGGAGAGCTGACCTTTGACTGCGAACCGGTTGACGGTGGAATGAAAATATCACTGCAGCTGGCCGATTACTGCCCCATGATTCTCGGGGGACCGACCCCGCATCGCGTACAAAAGGGATTCTACAGGCTGACTCAGGCCCTGATCCACCGCCTGGCCACGGTGCGGTTTCTGGCCCGGGTTTACAGGGATCTGGCGGGGGGGAAACCCTGCTTTCGGATTGTGAGGATCCGCTCCTCCCTGGGAGAAAATATCTGAAAGTTCGGCCCGTCGAAATCCGACGGGCCGAAGTCCCCTTTCACTCGTGCACTCATTCTTCCCGCGACATAACCCAGAGAAGCGCAAAAATTGTTTTCAATCCGGAAACGAGCAATTTTTCGCAAGGTCAAGGAAACCAAGGATTTGAGCGGAGGCGTAGTACTTTACGCCGCACAATCAAATCCGAAGGTTGACGCAGAGATTGCGGAAAAGGGCCGTTTCCGGACGAAAACCAGTTAAAAACCGAGGCTAAGCTTGGCGGTGACAATCGGCATCTCGGAATACTCCAGATCGACCGTCAGCCTTAACAGGGCCATGGACATCTGAAGCCCGGCGAAATAGCGCAGTTCCGTAAAATCCTGGTCCTCCAGGGTATTCTCCAGCACAGAATCGTCCCCGGCGTATTCCCCTTCGATCCGCACCACCCCAATTCCGGCATACGGCGTGAACATGGCGAAGCCTTTGCTGATCACCGCATCCACGCCGTAGGTCAGCAGGTCCAGATCGTCCACTCCCTGCAGCGTGCTGAAACTTCCACGCAGGGACAGGGCAGGCGTGGCCAGCGTTCCGTCCAGAAGAGCCCACTGGAGCTCCCCCCCGATCAGAGCAATGTCGCTGTCGAGAATCTGGGCGTAGGAGGCGCCTACGTCCAGGCCGAAGGGAAGTCCCTTGCGAACGTGGATCCGCGGCATTATGAAATAATCGGGGGCGTCGTTGTTGTCGACCACCCGATTCCATTCCGAGGAGTCGATCTCGGCGACGCTCGTTTCGATTCCGATATCGAAACCGGTGATCCCCTGCGGTTCGGCGGGTGCTATGCCGCGGTATGCGGCGATCAATCCAGCCTCCCGCACGACGTTTTCAAAGGTCGAATTCGCCAGGTCCGAGGGGAAATCGAAATCATAATCCCCCGCGGCGGCCGTTCCCGCCCATAAAATTACCACCAGAGCCACTCCTGCCAACTTCTTCATCTTCTTCCTCCTTCTGAATACATGATGTTTGAGCCGCGATCCCCGATTTGTTTGCAAGGATAATGCCAATCTTCAGAAAAATTTTTAACTCCGCAAGAAAAACCCTGTAACGATGCAACCTCGTCGATCCCGGATATAATTGGATCATGTTTTCCTTCTTCCATCCTGATCGCCCGAAGAATCCTGAGCTGCAGGAGGGACGCCTGCTTGCCATGGGGGATGTCCACGGCTGCCTGCGTCCGCTTCGGAAGTTGATCGACAAGATCTCCCCCACGGAGGCGGACCGGATCGTATTCCTTGGAGATTACATCGACCGGGGTCCGGACAGCAAAGGCGTGATTGAATACCTGCTCGATTTCCAGAAAAAATTCCCCCAGGCGGTTTTTCTGAAGGGAAATCACGAAGAGATGTTTCTGAACTTCCTTTCCGGACAGGACCAGAGCATCTTCCTTTACAACGGCGGCGCCAGCACCATCGAAAGTTACCAGGAGAGCGGCGGCATCCGTATCCCGAAAGAACATCTGCAATTCTTTCAGGAGCTGAAACTCTCCTATGAAACGGAGGATTACATTTTCGTCCATGCGGGGCTGCGCCCTTACATTCCTGTTAACCGGCAACGTACGGAAGATCTGCTCTGGATACGGGAGGACTTTCTCCAATCGGATTACGATTGGGGGAAAACGGTCGTTTACGGACATACTCCGCGGCGAGAACCCCTCCTCGAGGAAAAAAGAATCTGCGTGGATACCGGAGCCGTCTACGGGCACAGCCTGAGCTGCTGCGATGTGAAGCGAAGGACCTGCTGGATGGCTTGAGCGGCTCAGTTCCTCTTGCGCCGCAGCAGATCCCCGTCGCCGACTCCGGATGGCAAGCTCATCCGCACCACCGCATTGGGCTGGGCCGCAGGCGGACGCTCTCCCTCTTCGGAGCGAAGCCCTTCCACTCGAAAAAACGATTGCCGCATCCCGGGGCCGATCGCCTCCAGCATCTCACCAGGGAAAAAACGGTTGCGAACCCGTACCGTCCCGCCATCCGGCTCTGTTTTCAGAACATCCCCCACATAGTCATGGCTTCGCCGATAGTGGGAATCGGCATCGTGAATCCGGGAGTCGTCTCCTGAGAAAAGAAACCCCTGGTCATAGGGACGATGGCTCACCTTTTCCAGCTCCTCCTGCCAGAAGGGATCGAAGCGATAGTGTGCCGGGTCCTCCAGGTAGTGGTCAAGGGCAGTGCGATAGACCCGTGTTACGGCGGCGATATAGTAGCGGCTTTTCATCCGTCCCTCGATCTTCAGGCTGTTCACCCCTGCCTTTACCAGATCCGGAAGAAATCCAACAAGGCAGAGATCCCGGCTGTTTAAGAGGTAGGCTCCCTTTTGGTCTTCCGCCACCGGAAAAAATTCCCCCGGGCGGGTCTCCTCCATCAGATGATACTTCCATCGGCAGGGATGAGCGCAGGAACCCCGGTTGGCGCTGCGCCCGGTGAGCGCGGCGGAAAGCAGGCACCTTCCCGAGTAGGCGACGCACATGGCGCCGTGAACGAAGACCTCCAGTTCGGCGTCGGATTCCGAGCGAATGTGCCTTATTTCTTCCAGATTCAGCTCACGTGCCAGATTGACCCGCCTCACGCCGGCTTCCTGCCAGAAGCGTACCGCGCCGGGGCTGGTGGTGTTGGCCTGGGTGGAAAGATGGATCACCCGATGCGGATCGACCCGACGCACCGCCGCGAGAACGCCCGGATCGGAGACGATATAGGCATCCATCTCCAGGGGGCGCAATTCCTCAAGATAACCCTCCAGTCCCTCCGTTTCAGAAGGGCGCAGGTAGGCGTTCAGGGTCAGGTACAGATCCTTTTGCCTCTCCCGGGTGAGCTCCCGGGCCGCTCGGAGCTCCTCCAGATCGAAATTGCCGGCATGGGCGCGGAGCCCGAATTGCTTTCCGCCGATGTAAATGGCGTCGGCGCCGAAATGAATGGCGGTTTCAAGTTTTTCCAGGTTCCCGGCGGGAACCAGCAATTCGGGTCGATTCATTAATGCCTCCGGATTCTGGAGAGAATAGCACAATTGATCGATCGTGGTCATCTCCTGGATGGCCCCCACCTTGCTTCCCGCCCTTTGCGGGGACTTCTGCTTGACATGGTTTTTAAAAGTCTATAATTTTGAGCTGATTTGCTGAAAGATATATCTGGACCTCAATCCGAACCGGAGTGTAACCGATGCGATCCCTCCCGAGAGTCTGCGGCACGTTATTTCTGGCGCTGGTGATGACCGGCTGTGCAGTTGTCCCCCCCCCGCAAGGAGAAAATATCCTGCCGCTTCAGGCGGAAATGGCGCAAATACGAAATGAGCAGCAGGACCTCGCTCTCCAGTTGAATGCTACCCGGGAAAAAATCCAGGAGGTCCGCGCCCTCGTCCGCGAGCAGGAGTTGTCCATTGCGGAGTTGCGAGAGCGGATGGTGGCGCAAAAGGTCACAGGATATGGGGAAAAAGCCGCGAATGTTCCCGAAACGAAGGCTCTTCCTCCCAAGGACTCCGCCGCGCCGGGATCACCGACGGAGATCTACCTTAAAGCGTTTGCGGATTACGCCTCGGGGCGCTATCAGCAGGCTATTTTGGGATTTGAAGCCTTCATGGAATTTTATCCGGGGAATTATTACGCGGACAACGCACAATATTGGCTCGGAGAATGCTACTACGCACAGGAGCAGTTCAGCCGCGCTGTCGAGGAATTCCGGAAAGTGGCGGAAAACTACCCGCAGGGAAGCAAGACTCCGGAGGCCCTGTTCAAAATAGCTTCGGCATTGCAGGAACTGAATCGGGACGCAGACGCAGAAGAGGCTCTCGAACTTCTCCGCCGAAAATATCCGGACAGCGCCGCCGCCCAAAAATCCCTGCAGGCCAATTGAATTTCACGAGCATGGTATTACAGAGCTCGATTTTTCAGGCTGATCACATGTGTGCAGATGCGAGGCGCCTGAGACCCTGCTGATAAGGCGTACCTGGAAGGTATGTCGTTGTGGAGGGATGAGGGCAACGCCGCAGATGGACGTTTTTCATCAACCTCCTGGGGGAATGTCATGAAATTATCTGGTGCAATGCTCATTTTGGCTCTGCTGCTGGTTCTTTCTCCGGCGGCGGACGCCCGGCAGGTGAACGAAAGATTTACCTACATCATCAAAAAGGGAGACACCCTCTGGGGCGTTTCGGAGAGGTTCCTCAAAGATCCTTTTTACTGGCCCAATCTCTGGTCCCATAACCCGGACATCCCCAACCCCCACTTCATCTATCCCGGGCAGAAAATCGCCATTTACGACGGCCGCATCGAAATTCTCCCCGGAAAACCGCAGGAGAGGGAAGAGGCGAAGCCGTTCATCCCTGGAGCTCCCGCCGAAACCGCCCTGCCCCGTGAAGAGGTTATGGTCAAGACCCTGGGCGGACCGGAGGGCTTCATCACCGAAGGTGAACTGGAATATGCAGGCACCCTGGTGGATACGGTGGACAACCGCATCATGATCGGCGAGGGCGAAACCGTTTTTCTTGAGATGAAAAATCTTTCCGACGTCCGGCCCGGCGATCTCTTCACCCTTTTCGAAATCGACGGCCTGGTGGAACATCCGGTGACCGGAGAAGCCATCGGCCATCGCATCGTCGATCTCGGCTCGGTCCGGATCACCGGAATCAGCGCGGAGGTGGCGACCGGAGTGATCGTCAGATCAAATCGTGAAATTCACAGAGGCGCCCGGATCTTCGACCATCGTCCTCCCCTTCTGGAAGTCTCCATGAAGAAGTCGGAACGAAACCTCTCCGGATATCTGGTTGCCGCCCCGCGCGACAGGATTGTTCTCGGGCAGTACGATGTCATTTTCGTGGACCTCGGATCCGAGGACCGACTTGAGCCGGGAAATCTTCTTTACGTCTCCCGGCCGCGAAAAGCCACCGAACAGGCCGAAAACCCTGACCTCAAGCTTCCGGATGTTCTGCTGGGACACGCTGTTGTTCTGGAAACCCGCCCCCACACCGCCTCCGCCCTGCTACTGAAGTCGGTGGGCCCCATTTACCGGGGCGACCGGATTTCCACGTTCAAGGATTAATGCAGTCGCAAAAACTCAGAGGATGGCGGCGAGGAGTCCTCTCTGCCGTCCCTGGCGTTTTGAGCAAGCGCCAGTGAACGGACGCGAGATGTTTTTCATTTTCAATTGAGGTGAATGGAAAATTACATTTAACCAGGATCTGAAGCAGAATTAAAGGAGCTATCCTTTTTTCCATGGGAGGGGGAAAATGACCGCGGAAGAAAAAAGCTGGCTGCGCCTGCATCTGACGCCGGGGCTGGGCCGAACAGCACTGATCCGATTGATGGACGTGTTCGGATCCGCCCAAGACATCCTGAAAGCGGGACCGGAGGCCTGGATCGGCAAAGCGGCAATCCGCCCCGATGTGGCCCATGCCCTCCCGGCGACGCCGCACCCGCGGGTGGAAAAGGCCCTGTGCGACCTGGAAAAACTGCAGGTTAGCATCATCCCCCTCAGCGACTCCTCCTATCCTTCCCTGCTGAAGACCATCCATGATCCTCCCGCCCTTCTTTATGTTCGGGGGAAGCTGTCCCAAGATAAGACTCTGGCAGTGGTCGGCGCCCGGCGCGCTTCCGATCCGGGCCGGGAGCTGGCCTTCGAGATCTGCACCGAACTCGCGTCGCGAGGCATCACCATCGTCTCCGGGCTTGCCCGGGGCATCGATACAGCCGCCCATAGCGGCGCTCTGGAGGGCGGAGGGGTGACAGTGGGAATTTTCGGGTGCGGCATTGACCGCGTTTATCCACGCGAAAACGCACACCTCCTTAACCATATTCTGGAGAAGGGCGCCGTCCTCTCCGAATATCCGCCGGGGACTCCGCCATTGCCCGGCCATTTCCCGGGCCGAAACCGCATCATCAGCGGACTCTCCCGCGGCGTCCTGGTGGTGGAAGCCGCCGAAGAGAGCGGATCCCTTATTACGGCCGAATTCGCCCTGGAACACGGACGCGAGGTTTTTGCGGTCCCCGGGCCGGTTCATGCTTCCGGAAGCCGGGGCGTAAATCAACTGTTGAAAGACGGGGCTCACGTGGTTACGGAATCGCGCGACATCCTGGAGGTGCTCTGGCCCGGGATTCCCTCCGTGGAATCGCGGGAGGCCGAAAGCGCTTTCGCCTCCCGTCTTTCAGGAGATGCCCACCGCATTTATGAATTTCTCGGCAGGGAACCTCTTGCAGCAGATGAAATAGTTCGGAAATGCGGCTTGACACCTATGGAGGTTTTCGATATTTTACTGCACCTGGAACTTCAGGGAGGAATCGAACAGCTTCCCGGGATGCGTTTTGTTCGCGCTCTCCGGCGCTGAACACGGAAGGATTTCATGACGGGATTTCTGCGGGAAAGAGTTCTGGCGATCGTGAGTCTCATCGCTCAGTACATCATGGATGACCATGAGCCGATTTCCAACGAGGACATCGTACAGGAACTGCTGGACGAAGGATTCGATTCGGACGAAATCGATGCCGCCTTCAACTGGATGGAAAACATCTCCCTCCACCTGCGCAAGGCATCCCATGACGGCCTGCAGCTGCCCACCAACCGGATCTTCACGGTAGAAGAAAGCCACTGCCTCTCCCCTGAGGCACAAGGCTTCCTGGTCCGGCTTCGCGGCATGGGCATTCTGGATGACGATCTTCAGGAGGAAATCATCGACAAGGCCCTCCAGATGGAAGAAGAGGACCTTTCATTGAAGGATATCAAGACAATCACCGCGCTGACCCTTTTTTCCAGTTCACAGCGGGACTGGCACCGGGAGATCAACTGTATTTTCGAGGACGACTGGTCGCGTCTGTATCACTGATCCGAAACGGGGCTGCGGGAGATCCTGCAGCCTTTTTGATTTTCGGGCCCGGAATCAGGGATCGGCTAAACATCTGAAAAGAACCGGATACGATATGCCAAAGTCTCTTGTGATTGTGGAATCTCCGGCCAAGGCCAAAACGATCGAAAAGTTCCTGGGAAAGGACTTCAAGGTCATGGCATCCTACGGCCATGTGCGGGCATTGCCCAGCAAACAGGGGTCCGTGGACATCGCCCATGATTTTGAACCCAGGTACCACATCCTGCCTGAAAGTCGCAAACACATTGAAAATCTCAAAAAGGAAGTCAGCAAGAGTGATGAACTGATCCTCGCAACCGACCCGGACCGGGAAGGAGAGGCGATCGCATGGCACCTTCTGGAGGCCCTCGGCATTTCAGAGGATGGTGAATTCCCCCTCGTCAAGAGGGTGACCTTTCACGAGATCACTCGTAATGCGGTGCGCAACGCCGTGGAGAATCCGGGGCGCATTTCGCGCAATCTCGTGGATGCCCAGCAGGCCAGGGCCATTCTCGATTACCTGGTCGGATTCAACCTCTCGCCTTTCCTGTGGAAAAAAATTCGCTACGGCCTCTCCGCCGGGCGGGTTCAGTCGGTGGCTCTGCGGCTGATTTGCGAGCGGGAGAAGGAGATCCAGATCTTCGTCCCCCGCGAATACTGGACCCTGGAGGCTCTGCTCGGAGCGGAAGGAAAAAAAGAATTCACCGCCCGGCTTTTTGCGGTGGATGGCCGGAAGCTGGACAAATTTGCCATCGGTGACGGCGAGCAGGCTCAAAAGCTGGTCGAAGAGATCTCCCGGGAGAATTTCGTCGTTACCCAACTGACGCGGAGCGAGAAAAAGCGCAATCCGGCGCCTCCTTTCACCACCAGCACCCTACAGCAGGAAGCAAGCCGGAAACTCGGCTTTGCTGCCCGAAAAACCATGAGCGTCGCCCAGAAGCTCTATGAGGGTGTGGATGTCGGCCAAGGGCTCGAAGGCCTGATCACCTATATGCGGACCGACTCGGTCACTCTGTCGGAAACGGCCCTGACCGATGCGCGCGAGGTCATCACCCGCCTCTACGGAAAAGAATACGCTCTTTCCAAACCCCGGGTGTACAAGACCAAATCCAAAAACGCCCAAGAAGCCCATGAGGCGATCCGTCCCACGACCATCGGATATACTCCGGAGCAGGTGAAGCCGCACCTCACCTCCGATCAGCACCGTCTGTACCGCCTTATCTGGACGCGGACCGTAGCCTCCCAGATGGCGCAGGCCATACTGGATGCCACATCGGTGGATATCTCCGCCGGAGAGCGCTTTCTGTTTCGCGCTACCGGTCAGGTGATCCGCTTCCCCGGTTTCATGAAGCTCTACATCGAGGGAACCGACGACGCCGAAGAAAAAGCGGAAGGAATGCTTCCTCCTCTCGATGAAGGGCAAAAACTCCCCTGCGAAAAGCTGGATCCTGAACAGCATTTCACTCAGCCGCCCCCCCGTTTTACGGAGGCAAGCCTGGTCAAGACCCTGGAGGAATATGGCATCGGCCGCCCCTCCACCTATGCGTCCATTATCAACACATTGGTGATGCGCAAGTACGTGCAACTGGAAAAGCGGACCTTCTATCCCGAGGATGTCGGGATGGTGGTCAGCGATCTGCTTACGGGGCATTTCGAGCGGTACGTCGATTACGACTTCACCGCGAAGATGGAGGAAAATCTCGATGCCATCTCCCGGGGTGAGCAGAGCTGGCAGCCTGTTCTTCGGGATTTCTGGGAAGCTTTCATAAGCCTGCTTCGCCAGAAGGAACAGGAGGTGACGAAAGAGGATGTCACCACGGAGAAAACCGACCGCACCTGCCCAAAATGTGAAAAACCGCTGGTGGTGAAACTCGGCCGCGCCGGCAAATTTCTTGCCTGCTCGGGATTCCCCGAGTGCCGGCATACCGAGCCGCTCTCTTCGGAAGAAAGGGAAGAGCCTGTCCTCTCCGAGGAGAAATGCGACAAGTGCGGAGCGCCCATGCTCATCAAGGAAGGCCGGTACGGCAAGTTCCTGGCCTGCTCTGCGTACCCGGAGTGCCGCAACATACAACCCCTGGTAAAACCGAAGTCCCTCGGGATAGCCTGTCCTGAATGCAAGGAAGGGGAGCTCATGGAGAAGAAGAGCCGCTACGGCAAAATCTTCTACTCCTGCAACCGTTATCCCAAATGCAAATACGCTCTCTGGGACCTGCCGATTCCCGAACCCTGCCCCAAATGCTCATTCCCCCTGGTGGTGGAGAAGACGACCAAAAGGTTCGGTACGGTTCGAAAATGCCCTCGGGAGGGCTGTGACTGGAACGAGGTCATTGCGCCCCCGGAGAAAGCACCCAAAGAGGCATCGGCCAAGGGCCCCTCTTCGAAGAAAACCGCTTCCGGAAAAAAGACGGCTTCCAAGAAAAAGACCGCTTCTGAAAAGGCGCCTTCCGGAAAAAGCGCAAAAAAATAGGATCGCTTTTCATTCGCTGAAAACGGCCGGGCCCGAACGCCCGGCCGTCGGCGTTTATACCGAGGATTGACAGGAACAGGAACAACATGAACCCTTCACTTCAACTCACCGTGATCGGGGCCGGCATCGCCGGCTGCGAGGCGGCCTGGCAGGCCGCCGAAGCAGGGATCCGGGTGCGCCTTTACGAAATGAAGCCGCGGCGCTTCTCTCCGGCCCATCACTCGGAAAAACTCTCGGAGCTGGTCTGTTCCAACAGCCTGCGAGGCGCCGGAATGAACAATGCGGTGGGTCTGCTCAAGGAAGAACTGCGGCGTTGCGGAGCGTTGTTCATGAGCGCCGCCGACGCCACAGCCGTTCCCGCGGGGGGCGCGCTGGCGGTGGACCGGGAATCCTTCTCCGAATTCATCACCGAGAGAATCGTCTCCCATCCCCGCATTGAACTTCTGCGCGAAGAGGTGACCTCTCTTCCCGAGGAGGGCGCCCTCATTGTCGCCTCCGGCCCCCTGACCTCCGATGCTCTTTCCGGTGATATCGCCCGGCTCACCGGCGCGGAACACCTCTACTTCTATGATTCCATCGCACCCATCGTATATGCCGACTCCATCGACTTCTCCAAAGCCTGGAAGGCCTCCCGCTATGGCAAGGGGGGCGACGATTACGTCAATTGCCCTCTTTCCCGTGATGAATATCATGCGTTTATCGAAGACCTGAGAGCCGCGGAAAAAGTTCAGGGGCGAGAATTCGAGAAAATAATACATTTCGAAGGATGCATGCCGATCGAGGAAATGGCGCGGCGGGGGGAGATGACCCTCGCCTTCGGTCCCATGAAACCCGTGGGCCTTCCCGATCCCCACAACGGATGCGAGCCCTTTGCCGTGGTGCAGCTGCGGCAGGACGACACGCATGCCACCCTCTACAACCTGGTGGGATTTCAGACCAAGCTGACCTGGCCGGAGCAGCGACGCATCTTCCGCACTATACCGGGCCTTGAAAACGCCCGTTTCGCTCGCATGGGAAGCATGCACCGCAATACCTTCCTGAACGGCCCCGTCTGCCTGGAGCGCTCGCTGCGTTTCAGGAAGGATCCGAGATTTTTTTTCGCAGGCCAGATCACGGGAGTCGAAGGCTATGTGGAATCAGCGGCTGCGGGTTTCATGGCGGGAGTTTTCGCGGCCCGTCAATTAAAAGAGGAACCGATCGTTCTTCCTCCAGCCGCCACCGCACTGGGGGCGCTGCTGTCCCATGTCTCCGAGGCGAATCCCGAGGGATTTCAGCCCATGAACATCAATTACGGATTGTTCCCTTCGCTGGAAGGCCGGCGCAGGAAATCCGAGCGGCGTCTCGCCCTGGCCGAGCGAGCCCTGGGCGAAATCCAGAAATGGCAGGAACAGATGCGCTCAGGAGGAACAGCATGAAAAATGAACCGGCAATCGTTCTCGCCTCCGCCTCCCCCCGTCGCCGCGAGCTTCTGACTGGACTTGGAATCGCCTTTTCGGTGACGCCGAGTCGTGCGAAAGAAGAGGTTCTGCCGGGTGAGAGCCCCGAGGAGCACGTTCTGCGACTCAGCCGTGACAAAGCCCTCGAAGTGGCCTCCCGCCCGGAGGTTCCGGGCCGCTGGTTCATCGGCAGCGACACCATCGTGCTGAGGGACGGGACTATCCTGGGCAAACCGGCAAATGACACGGAAGCTGCGGAGATGCTGCGATCCCTCTCCGGCCGGAATCATCGCGTCCTCTCCGGTTATGCGGTTCACGACCGATGCACCGGGACCACTGTTTCCGACATGGTTTCCACGATCGTCCGATTCAGAAAGTTGACAGACCCGGAAATCGCAGGGTATATTGCCACCGGAGAACCCCGCGACAAGGCGGGCGCCTACGCCATTCAGGGGATCGGCGCCTTTATGGTGCGACGCATCGAGGGGAGCTATACCAACGTGGTGGGGCTCCCTCTGTGCGAAGTGGTGGAGGTTCTGGAACGCCTCGGGGCGATCCGCCTCTTCGCCTGATTCCCCTCCCCCGCACCTCCAGTTATCGGATACGATCTGCCCATGAACATTCAGGACAATATCCGCCTCATCCGAGATCGCATCACCGCCGCCTGCGAACGCTCCGGAAGGGATCCTGAAGCGGTCCGCCTGGTCGCGGTTTCCAAGATCAAGCCGGCCGCTCTCGTCGAGGAGGCTTTCGCGGCCGGACAGAGGGTTTTCGGCGAAAGCTATGTGCAGGAACTGATGGATAAGACCGCGGAGGTCCGTTCTCCGGTTGAATGGCATTTTATCGGAGGGCTCCAGTCCAACAAGGTCAAATATCTGCGCGGCAAGGTTTCCCTGATTCATTCCGTGGACCGCTTCTCCCTCGCCAGGGAAATCGACCGCCAGTGGGGAAAGCTGGAGAAGTCAGCCGACATCCTTCTCCAGGTGAACCTGGGGGAGGAGGAATCCAAATCCGGGGCTGCGGAAGAGAATATCGAAGAACTGGTCCGGAAAGTGGCCACCCTTCCCCGGGTTCGGATTCGCGGTCTGATGTCCCTGCCCCCTTTTTCCGAGGATCCCGAGGAGGTTCGCCCTTATTTCCGGCGATTGCGGGATTTGAGTGAAAAAATTCGCGACGGCGCCGTACCGGGCGTGGAGATGCGCGAGCTTTCCATGGGCATGAGCCATGATTTCGAGGTGGCCGTGGAGGAAGGGGCGACCTTGGTCCGCATCGGCACCGCCATTTTCGGGGAACGCATGAAATGAGGTGAAATGACATGCAAGTCAACGATTCTACTCGGGCACTGTGGACGACACGGCTGGGTTTCGTCCTTGCGGCCGCCGGCAGCGCGGTAGGTCTGGGAAACATCTGGAAATTTCCCTATATCACCGGCCAGAACGGCGGTGGCGCTTTTGTTCTGGTCTACCTCGGGTGCATTGTGGTCGTCGGTCTGCCGATCATGATGGCGGAACTCATGATCGGCCGCCATACCCGCCGCGATGCAGTGGGAGCTTTTATTCAGCTGGAGCACCGCCGTTCGTTCTGGCTGTCCGCGGGATGGGTGAGTGTAGCGGCCGCTTTCATCATCCTTTCCTATTATTCGGTAGTCGCGGGCTGGACTCTCGATTACGTCTTCCGGGCTCTTGCCGGGAGCTTTACCGGACAGCCCGCCGAGGCGATCGAGGGGATTTTCGACGGCCTGATCGGAAACGGCCCAAGGCAGCTCCTGTGGCATGTCATTTTCATTCTGCTCTGTCTTGGAATCGTTATCGGGGGGGTGCAGAAGGGGATTGAGCGCTGGAGCAAAATTCTCATGCCGATCCTGCTGGTCCTGCTGGTCCTCCTCTTTCTCAACGGCATGTTCAGCAAAGGCGCCTGGGAGGGAATCGTTTTCATGTTCCGGCCCGACTTCACCAAGCTTACCGCCGGTTCGGTTCTTGAGGCCATGGGACACGCCTTCTTTACCCTTTCCCTGGGCATGGCCGCCATGATTACCTACGGCTCCTATCTGAGCAGGAACGAAAATCTCCTTTCGGCAAGCCTGCGGGTGGTGATTCTCGATACGATGATCGCGCTGATGGCGGGGCTGGCGATCTTTCCCATCGTCTTTTCCGTGGGCATGGCGCCGGGTCAAGGCGCGGGGCTGGTTTTCAAGACCATTCCGGTGGTCTTCTCGAAAATCACCGGCGGGTATGTTCTGGCCATCCTTTTCTTCCTGCTCCTTGCCTTTGCCGCTTTGACCAGCGCCATTTCCCTGCTCGAAGCCCAGGTGGCCTACTTGATCGATGAAAGAGGGTGGGGACGGAAAAAAGCGACCTCCTTCCTTGCCTTCCTGGCCTTTGCCGCCGGCGTTCCCACGGCCCTCTCGTACAATCTGCTTTCCGATTGGACGCTGATCGGTGATCTGACCTTTTTCGACAGTATGGACCTGATCGCCTCCAACTATCTTCTGCCGATCAGCGGATTGCTGATTTCCATTTACGTGGGGTGGTTCTGGAAGGGATCCGAGGAGAAAGAAGAGCTCATCGCCGGAGACGCAGGCTGGATTTATCCCGCCTGGCACTTTCTTATCCGTTTCGTTTCTCCGACCGCGGTGGCCATCGTCCTTATCTTCAAAGCAAAGGATACGGGATTTTTCAATTGGATCGCCTCACTTTTCTGAGCCGCTTCGCTTATGCGCTTCGATACATTTATTTTCGATCTTGACGGCACTCTCGTAGATTCGGCGGGAGATCTCTGTACCGCCGTCAACCGGCTCCGCAAGGAAATGGGCCTGCCTCCCCTGGATCTTGCGACCGTCCGCTCCCATATCGGAGACGGCTCGGAAATGCTGGTGCGCCGCTCTCTGCCGGACGACGCCTTTTCCGGTGAACGTCTGAAGCGTTTTCTCGATCTCTACCGGGAAAATCTGGCGGAACTGACCCTTGTTTATCCCGGCATCCGGGAATTCCTGACGCTGCAGAGCGGCCGCAAAATGGCGGTTGTCACCAATAAGCCTCTGGTTCACTCTCTCGAACTCCTTGAAAAACTGGATTTATCACCCTTCTTTTCCGTCGTGATCGGAGGAGGGAGCTGTCCGGAGAAAAAACCCCATCCGGAGCCGGTTCTGAAAGCGATGCGGGAACTGGGAGCGCATCCGGCCTCGACCGTCATGATCGGAGACCATCACACTGACCTGCTCGCGGGCAGGGGCGCGGGACTGAAAACCTGCTTTTGCACCTGGGGAATCGGAACCGACGGAGGAGTGCCCCATGATTTTCGCGCCTCCTCTCCGGGGGAGCTGGCCTCTCTTTTCCCCCGGGAGGGCCGGTGAACGGCCCCCGACCCCTCTCCCTGAAAGAAATTTCTCTTTTTTTCTTTCCACTCCTCCTCAATGTTCAGTTGATGAGCGTGTCCCACTCCGTCATCAATGCCGCCCTCGCCCGACAACAGGAATTCGTCATTTCCCTGGCGGCCTTTTCGGTGGCCCTGACCCTGCAACTCTTCATATCCTCCCCCTCCTATCAGAACCACACCGTGACCATCGCCATGGTCAGGGGCCGAAAATCGATGAAAGGAACACTGATCTTCGTGGTGCTGGTGGCGATATACGTCTCCACGATGCTGGCGCTGATCGGCTACACGCGAATCGGGAATTTCGTCTTTGAAACCATAATCGGAGTACGGGGGGAGGTAGCTGAAGAGGCTAAAGCCGTCATTCGCATTACCATATTTCTTCCTTTTTTCAGTGGCTTTCGAGGTTTTTTCCAAGGACTGGTCATCAGGGCCCGCCGCACGGGACTGGTATCTTTCGCAACGGGAGTGCGTATTGCGGCGCTCTTTATCATCCTGGCCCAGGGTCGCCACTTTTTTTCCGGCGCGGCCCTGGGAGGATTCGGCCTTCTGGGTTGCATCATGGTGGAATCCGCTCTTATGGGCTTCTTCGCCTGGCGCGCCCATCTTCCTGCCACCGGTGAGCCCGAAAAAGGGACGAAGGAGATCTTGCAATACGCCTTTCCCCTCGCGTATTCCTCCTGTCTGCAGCAGAGCGTGCCCCTGACCATCAATGCCATCATCAGCCGGCTGCCGGACGGCGCCCTCGCCCTGGCCGCCTTCGGAGTCATCCGCGGTTTCATCTTCCTTTTGTCCGGTCCCATGCGCAATCTGCAGCAGGCCTATCTCACCCTGGTGCGTGACGCCGCCGATTACCGGTTGCTCCTCACCTTTTTCTGGAGGGTCGGCGCCGGCATGAGCATTCTGACCCTTCTTATCGCCTATCCATTGAACGGGGCTGTGCTGGGGGGAATCATGGGGCTGAATGATGAAATGAGGAACTATATCGCTTTGCCGCTGGCGGTCTGCGCCATATTCCCGATTATTTACGGCGCATCCAATCTACTGCGGGGGTGGTTTTCCATCTCTCACCGTACAGGCCAGCTGGGCCGTTCCACAATTTTTCGTTTTTTCTATCTTCTCGCGTGGTGGGCGGTCATTTCCCTCTTTCCCGTTCCTGTCTCCGGAGTGGCCATCTCCGTCTTTCTTCTTATCAGCAGTGAATTCTTCGAGGCGTTTTATCTTCGCCGACAGCGCGCGCATGAATTAGCGGCGGAGGGCCTGTTGCCCGGCGGTCCCCCACAGGGGTAAGATGGTAAATGGAGGAGACATGGAGAAAAAACACCCCTGTTCCGACTGCCGCCAGTGCCAGTGGTGCTCGGACGACCGGTGTCGGCTCTGTCTGCGCTCCGAAAAAGGATGCCGCAAGAAGCTGTCGATGGCGGAGCAAATCGCCTTGTACGAGGAAATCAACCGCGAATGCGACGGGAGCGAAAAGTGATTTCAATCTTTTTTCAAGGAATTTCGAACAACCATTTTTTTCTCGACGGAATCGTCGGTTCCTTTTGGAAGATGACCAGGAGAAATCCATGTAAACCTTTCCGGTCCCTTTTCGTCAAAGTAGGAAACATCTTTTTTTAAACGGAGGCTCTGGAATGAAAAAACTGGCACTGGTATTCGTCGCTGTCGCGGCATTCAGCCTTTCTCTTTCGGCTTGCGGATGCGGACCCCATTGGTCATCGTTTCCCCATCATCACGGCGGCCGACGCTGAAAATGGAAAGGGCCGACTTTTATCGGCCCTTTTTTATCGGAAATTCTTCGAAAAACCTTATCTTCCACCCAGTTCCCTTGATCTCCTGGCGGCAGCGGCCACCGCTTCCATGAGGGCGGCCCGAAATCCTTTTTTCTCCAGAACGCCCATTCCGGAGATAGTGGTTCCACCGGGGGAGCAAACTCTTTCCCGAAGAAGAGCGGGATGTTCCCCTGTCTCCTTCACCAGACGAGATGCTCCGAGCACGGTCTGCACTGCAAGGGCATGGGCGACTTCCCTCGGCAGTCCCTCGCGCACCCCTCCGTCGGCCAGTGCTTCGATAAGGGTATACACGTAAGCCGGGCCGGAGCCCGAAAGTCCCGTCACCGCATCCATCTGCGATTCGGCGACAGTCACCACTACGCCCACTGTCTCGAAGAGCCTCGCCGCACGGGCCAGATCCTCGCCGTTCGCAAAGCGTCCGGCGCAAAGGGCCGTGGCGCCCTCGCCGATCAGAGCCGGGGTATTTGGCATGGCGCGGACAACCCGCGATGATCCATTGCACAATTTCTCTAGGGTCAGGGTATCCACCCCGGCCAGAATGGAAACCAACAGTTTGTCTTTCGTGAAAGTCGGTGCAAATCCGGACACCACCTCCCTACACACCTGAGGTTTTATCGCGAGGAAGACGATATCGCCTTCGCGCGCCGCTTCCAGGTTATTCCCTGTGGTTCCTATCCCATAGCTCCGCTTCAGGGCATCACGGCGCTCAACCAGCGGTTCGGCCGCAAGGATGCCGGAGGCGGGAAATCCCTTCTTGAGAAGTCCTTTGATGAGGGCTTCCGCCATATTCCCTCCCCCTATGAAAACAATTTTTTCCTTTTCTTTCATCGCCAGTTCCTTTCCAGTGCGCAAATAAATCTCCAAGGCACTTTAGAAGAAAAACAGATGTAATGTCAAGAAGTTGCCCTCCATAAAAATTTCCGGTTCCGTGTCTGAAGAAAATGATTGACGGGAAAATTCATGAGGAGTATAAAACCGCCCTTGCGGTCAAGGGTAAACAGAGCTCATAGCTAGTGTCCATCCGGAAACCCCGGTAAGCATAAATGCAGTTTTCGATCTGGAAACGAACAATTTTTCGCAAGATCAAGGAAATCAAGGATTTGAGCGGAGGCGTAGTACTTTACGCCGGACAATCAAATCCGCGGGTTGACGCAGAGATTGCGGAAAAGGGCCGTTTCCGGACGAAAACTAGCTAGATCTATGGGCCGAAAAGAAGCCGAAATATGGGCCAAGCAGCCGGATTTGCAGCCGGCTCATGGATAGTCCGACAGCCTCCTAGTCCAGGAAGGAAACTTGCCCCGGCTTCCAAGTGGTGGTAGGCTGTTTTTCATCATTCAAACCTGATGGCGTCGCTTAGCCATCGGAAAATTTTTTGCGAGTTCATCAAACCTAATAGAAGACTTCGGGGGCGTGCCCACACGCCCCCGTGCATTTGTCAAGGATGCGCCCATGGAACTCTGGTATACCGAAAAACACTCGGAAAATGTCGGAATTACTCTCAAAACCACCAAGACCCTTTTCTCCGGAAAGAGCGCGTTTCAGCAGCTCGATATTCTGGAGACCCCCGAATACGGGCGGATGATGCTTTTGGACGGCCTGGTGATGGTGACCGAGCGGGACGAATTCGTCTATCACGACATGATCGCCCATCCTGCACTTTTTACCCATCCCGACCCGAAGAAGGTTCTCGTGATCGGCGGAGGTGATGGCGGCAGCATCCGGGAAATCATGAAACATCCGGGGGTCGAGCAGGCGGTTCTCTGCGAGATTGACGGACTCGTCATTGAAAAATCGATCGAGTTGCTTCCCACCATGGCCGGAGAAATCGACGGAAGCAATCCTCGCGTTAAGCTCCATGTCGATGACGGCATCGCCTATATCAGGGATCACCGGGATGAATTCGACGTCATCCTGGTGGATTCCACGGACCCCATCGGACCGGCCGTAGGTCTTTTCGAGGAGGATTTCTACCGCCTTGTTTTCGCCGCCCTGAAACAGGACGGCATCATGGTGGCCCAGAGCGAATCGCCCTTTTACCACGCGGCGATCCAGAAGGAGATGTACCGCAATCTGCGAGCGGTCTTTCCCCTCGTGGAGATGTACCAGGCCTTCATTCCCACCTATCCGAGCGGCCTCTGGAGTTTTGCTTTCGCCAGCAAGAAGTACCACCCGGTGAAGGACTTCGATCGCGAGCGGGCCGCCCGTCGCGGGTTTCAGACGAAATATTACAACGAGGACCTTCACCTCGGGGCGTTCATGCTTCCGACCTTCGCCCGGGAGAATATCGCTCCGTAGGGGCAAGGCATGCGTCGCCCCTACACGCAATACGGGGGCGTGATAAATCACGCCCCTACGTGGGGGCGAATGTTTTGTTCGCCCTTTCGCCGGCCTGATTTTGCCGTCTTGAAATTCAACCAGGAGAATGCAAAGGATGAATCCCAGAACGATGCCGAATTGGTCCGTCGAGGACTCCGCCGCCCTGTATGGAATCCGTAAGTGGGGCGCCGGCAGTTTCGATCTGTCCAGTGACGGAGAGGTGACCGTCAAGGCCTCCTTCCCCTCGGGAGAGGTGACCGTTTCCCTGATGGAGATCATCCGCGGCATCGAAGCCAGAGGGCATGCAATGCCGGTCCTGCTGCGTATCGAAAATCTTCTGGACGCCCGCATCGGGTTGCTCAATGAAACTTTCCGGGCCTCTATCAACCGCGCAGGCTACGGGGGTGAATACCGGGGGGTCTTCCCCATCAAGGTCAATCAGCAGTGCCACGTCATCGGGGAGATCGTCCGCTTCGGCGCGCCGTACGGCCATGGCCTCGAGGCCGGAAGTAAGGCCGAACTGGTCCTGGCACTTGCCAATCTTCGCGAAGGCGGACTTCTGATCTGCAACGGCTACAAGGACAGGGAGTTCATCGACCTGGGGCTCTGGGCGCGCAAGCTCGGCTTCCGCTGCTTCTTCGTCATCGAATCGCCGGCCGAGCTGCCCCTGATTATCGAACGAAGCAGGGCTCTGGGCATCCAGCCCCTGATAGGGGTTCGCATCAAAGTCTCGTCCAGGGTGGGCGGACTCTGGACGGAGACCAGCGGGGACCGCAGCAGCTTCGGGCTGAGCACGGCCCAGCTGATCACGGTGGTGGACACCCTGAAGGAAAACGGCATGCTTGACTGCCTGGAGCTGCTGCACTGCCACCTGGGGTCCCAGATTCCCGACATCCGGGACATCCGCGCCGGGGTGCTGGAGGCCTGCCGGTATTATGCCGACCTGGTCCGGGAGGGAGCGCCCTTGTCCTGTCTCGACCTCGGGGGGGGGCTGGCGGTGGATTACATCGGGGCGCGCGCCAATCATGTGCATTCCTCCAACTACACCCTCGAGGATTACTGCCGCGCCATCGTGGAGACGGTCATGTCCACCTTGGACCCCCAGGGCATCCCCCACCCTCACCTGGTTACCGAGTCGGGTCGCGCCACCGTCGCCTATTCCTCGATTCTTCTGTTCAACATCCTCGATATCACCCATTTCGAGGCGGTCTCGCTGCCGGAGAGCCTCCCCGAACCTTCCCATGAACGGGTGCGCGACCTCTTCACCATTCATAAGAATCTGGATTCGGCCAATCTCCGGGAACGTTACGAAACAGCCGTGCAATTCCGGGATGAAATTCGCGACCTGTTCAAGATCGGCCAGATCAGCCTGCGGGAGCGCTCCCTGGCCGAGAACATTTATCTGGCCGTCGCCCAGGGGATTGCCGTCCGGCTCGATTCCCTCCCCGAGGCGTCTCCGGGGCTCAACGGTCTCAGGGACAGCCTGGCGGATATTTATTACGGCAATTTCAGCGTCTTTCAGTCACTGCCCGACACATGGGCGATCGGCCAGGTTTTTCCCGTCATGCCGATCCACCGCCATAGGGAGAGACCGGTGCGCGAAGCGATCATCTCCGACCTGACCTGCGACTGCGACGGAAAGCTCGACAGCTTCATCGGCGCCGAAGGAGAACGCCGCACGCTCCCCCTGCATCCTCTGCAACCGGGAGAGGAATACTACGTGGGCGTTTTCCTGATGGGCGCCTACCAGGAGACATTGGGAGACCTGCACAACCTCTTCGGCGACACCCACGTGGTCAGCGTGCGGATCAACGAGATCGGCGGCTTCGACGTGATGGAGGAGATCCCTGGCGACAGCATCGCCGACGTTCTCAGCTATGTGGAATACCAACCCGAAACTCTCTTCGAGGAATTCCGCACCACGGCCGAAAAGGCGGTCCGCCGGGGGAAGATCAGCGTGGCGGAGAGACAGAAACTCCTGGAAGAGTTCTCGGCGAGCCTGAGCGGGTATACCTATTACGAAAAGTAAGGTTTGCTGTTTTCAAAATACGCGATGAAACAAAAGGCGAATCCGGCAACGGATTCGCCTTTGTTCATTTCCGCCTTAAAATCGATCTTCCCGGAAGGAAATCGTGCCGCAGAGTCATCAGGTGACAAACCCGGCGCCTCAGGTAAAAAAGACCTGAAAAAGGGGGCGGCTTGAGAGCCGCCCCCGATGATCATGGGCTGAAAAGAATCTTCAATTGTTATTCCCAGAGGTTAATTTCCATGGCAGAAGCTGCATGGGCCACTGGTTGGTTGCGCGTGGCACTCTTCACAGAAACCGTGAGCTTGAGTCCGCCCCGTATTATCCACCACCAGCTCGGACGGATCGGCTGTATGGCATGCTGAACAGTCCAGAGTACTTGTGTGAATCGGGTGACTGAAGGTTATATTGCCTATGGTGTTTTGGAAAATCACCGTTGTCGGCGGCTCGGCCCCCCCGTCCCCGATGGTGAAGGAGGCTGTGGCGGTGTCGGTAAGTCCTCCAGTATCGGTCACCGTCACGGTGGCGGAATAGGCGCCTGCCAAATCGGCGGTGAACGTCGGTGAGGCCGCGGTAGCGTCGCTGAGAACCGCGGTGCTCCCGTCAGGAGCCGTCAGCGCCCAGCTGTAGTTCAGCTGCAGGGGGGCGTCCTCCGTATCGGTGCTGCCACTGGCGTCAAGGGTGACCGTGTCGTCGATGGCCGGTGCGGCCGGGCTAAAGGTCGCGCTCGCGCTGGGGGCCGTATTGCCGTTTCCGCCGCCACCCGCGGCTGTCGGCCGCGTCACGACATTGCCGTCAATCTGCACCGACATGTTGAGGGTGCCGTCATCCAGGGAGTCGATAGAATCGTAGACGGTCTGGATGGCGTACTCGATGTTGTGCATGTCGTTGCAGGGGTCCTGCGCGGAGTGGAAGTTAAAGGCGGCGGGAAGCAGGGTGTCGTCAAAAACCGTAAACCCATCGGTAGTTCCGGCAACCAGGAAGTAGGGATACTGACCGGGCACGTACTCGATATCCGTTCCGATCGTATTGGTGGCATAATTCTGAATCTCGGCGAGAAGTTCCGCCTTGAAGGCGTCGAGTTCCGCCTGGTAGCCTTCGACGGTGCCGTCCCCGTCGTAATCCTGGCCCACGGTCATGCCGATATCCTCGAAGCTTTGAATGCCGACGTGGCAATCATTGCAGCGGGTGATGTCAGGTTCGAAGACGTGGAAAGCTTCGCCTTCGCGCATATGACAGCCCACACAGGTGATCAGGTCCGCGGGATGCGCGGGGTATGTGTTCTGACCGGCATAGGTGCGGCCAGGGTATTCGTAGCCCGCGGTCACCTCGGTGCCGAAGCGAATGGCAGCGGCGGCGAAGTAATGACGGTTGATGAAGCGGTGCTCGTCCAGGGTCTCGATGGCCGAGGAGACACTCACCCCGGACTCGCGCCCCTGGTGGCAGGCCATGCACATATTGCTGTTGCCGTTCAACGTCGCCGTGGCGCCTGAGGGAAAGGTCACCGGCTCGAGGGCCGTGAAATCTCCCGCTTCATAGAGGGTCGTTGAATCGGTGGTGACAGCGATCTGTCCCTCGTGCAGGTGGCAGGTTCCACAACTCAGGGTGCTTTCATGCGTTACCTGCGTTCCTGCCTCGTTGAGGACGACCGGAACCGGTTCCGCGACGGTTCCGTCCTCGGCGAAATCACGGAACCCGTCCTCACTGTGGCACTTGGCGCACCCAACGGGAATTCCCTCCGGATCTTCCACGGGGTCATTCCAGTGATTGAAGGCCTCGGCGGTCACGTCGGCATGGCCGCTCTGCAGCCATTCGCCCACGACGCCTGTTGCCCCCACATCGGGCGGACGAACAAAGCCGGAGACATCCCCGCCCAGATCCTCGATGGAATCGTAGAGCAGCTGCATAATGTATCGGGCATTGTGGATGTAGCCACAGGGCTCCTTCTGGGTGACCTGGAAGTTATAGGCCGCCCTCAGCAGGGGTGCGTCGAATTCCGTGTAGTTTCCGTCACCCGTACCGTCCCCGTCGGTATCCGCGAAGAAATAGGGATAATTGTTTGCATACACGATTTCCGTGCCAATCTCGACGGCCGCATAATCCTGAATTTCGGCCAGCAGAGCGTCGGCCAGGGTCTGGATCTCGAAAAACAGCCCTTCCAGGGCATCGCCGTCGCCATCGAAATCGGTGGTGCTCGTCAGACGGATGTCGCGGAAAGGATTTTCGGCGTCCGGATCGATTTCCCCGTGACAGTCCGTACAGTACGCGGGCTGAGGATTGAAAGTGTGTCCTTCGGCGGGAGTGGGTCCCATATGGCACTCGAGACAGGTATCCCGCGTAGGCACGTGAGTGAAGCGGCCGACGTATTCCTTGCCATCATATTCGAAACCGCCGTTGACCTCGCTTCCGAATAGGGAGGCTGCCGCCGCATAGTAATGGATGTTGATGAACCGGAAGGGACCGCCGGGATTGGCGTCGATCGCCGTCTGTACGCTCACGCCCGATTCGCGCCCCTGGTGGCAGACCATGCAGAGATTGCTGGGATCGTCCAGGGTGGCGGTGTCCCCGGAGGGGAAGGTCACCGGCTCGAGTTGAGGTGTCGAGGCGTTAAACTGGCCCGAGGCCCAATCGTAAATGGTGCTGGCGTGGCAGGCGCTGCAGGAGATGCTCCCCTCGGTATTGGCAGCTTCCTCGATCTCACCATCCATGAGAAAGGATGTGAAACCTTCGGAGGAGTGACACCGGGCGCAACTCGTGGGAATTTCCCCTTCTGCGTCCCAGTGGCGAAAGGGTTCACCCTCAATATCGGCGTGCCCGCTTTGCTGCCAGTCGGAGAGAATAGACTCCCCGGTGCCGTCACCCCCGCCGGGTCCTTCAGGTCCTTCAGGTCCTGCCGGGCCTTCGGGTCCTTGGGGTCCTGCCGGTCCGCGATCGCCGTCATCGCCCGAGCAGCCGAGCATACCGACCGTCAAAATCAGAATGGCAATTATCGCCAATCGTTGAAACAATCTTAATCCTTCCATTTTCCTTCTCCTTTAGTCATTTTTGTCATGAGTTAAAAGACTCGCGTTCAAAAGAAATCATGGGGAATCTCTGCCTCTCATACTTCCTCCTTGTCCTTGAATGAGTTTCAGGTTGACGCGCCCTCAGAATGGGGCAAAAAGCCGGGTTTCCGGAAGGCTCTTCGGGCAACCCGGCTGTCTTCACTCTGGAAGATCCGCGGCTTTCCGCCCCACCCTCACGGGCGGTTTGGCTTTTCGAAGCTCTAAGTGCTGAATGCTGCGAAGAAAAAGGATAAAAATTCTTCTTATTAGATCACAACAATTAAGTTTGTCAATTTTGCAAAATTTTTTGTTCAGCGAAAATGATTTGTATCCAAGTCGTTAATTCAACGTATTTTCATGTGAAGAATTCCTGCTTATTGAAAATCGATGAAATCCCGAAGAGCAAGAATTTCTCCGGGGGATAGAACCCGTTCTTTGTGGACCGGATCGAAAACCAGAGGCAGCAGTTCACCTTGTCCGGACAGCTCGGGCGCTCCCAATGGATCGTGAAGTCCGAGGCTGTGGCAGACACTGCAGAGGCTGTCATAGAGACCCATTCCATCCGGCGGAGACGGACTGGAGGTGACGATCGCAAAATCCGGATCGCTGGTTGCAAATCCATCGGTGACTGTCAATTGCAAATGATAATCACCCGCTGCATCCGCCCGGAAGATAGCGATGGAACCGGCAGGGTCCACCAGAGAGGTTTCACTTTGAGCAGGCTTTTCGATCAGACTCCAGAAAAAGAAAAGCTCATCCCCGTCTGGATCGAAGCTTTCCCCGCCGTCGATGGTCACCAGCGCACCCGTGGGAACGAGGCGATCGGGCGCCGCATTGGCCAAAGGCTCGCGATTTCCCGCTGGAGGCGGGGATCCCGGAACCGCCGTCAGAACGATCCGGTCCGTGGCGCTCGCACCCAGGGAATCCCTCACGACAAGATCAAGAGCGAATTCACCGACTGCATCCGGAACAAGGACGGGCGTTGAGGTGAGCGGCCCGGAGATGACGGCCAGGCTGTCGCCGGGATGGGAGATGATTTCCCAGGAATAGCGGAGAAGATCTCCCTCGGGATCGCTGCTTTGCCTTCCATCGAGCAGCAATGGAACGCCAGTCCGAACCGTACGATCGAGTCCCGCATCCGCCTCGGGAGGAAGATTCTCCTCCGGTTCGGCCGCCCGGATCGTCACGAGGTCGTTATCTTCGTTTTGCCCGTCATTGACGGCCAGTTCGAGAACATAGTTTCCCCCTGCATCTGCGATAAAGGCAGGCATAATCGCGGCGGGATCGGACAGAACGGCCGAACTGCCGGTCGGTCGGGAGATGAACCTCCAGAAAAAGGATAATGAATCACCATTGCGGTCGCTGCTTGCACTGCCATCGAGAAGAACCTCTTCTCCGGGCAGGACTGTCCGGTCGGGACCGGCCTCGGCCGTCGGAGGAAAATTCAGAACGGCCGAACTCTCGACCAGCCCCTCCTCCCCCCCACATCCGTTCAAAGCAGGAAGAATCGCCAGAATGCAAAAAAACGACAGGAGAACGCCACATGAAGTTTTCGTCATCATTTCCGCCTGACCCCCTTATCCGCCCACCATCAGTCTACCGGCTGTGAGAATGGCATCAAGAGTCGATATGAAAAATTGCTAATTATATTTCAGAGCATATTTAACCTTGACTTGTTCATGTCCTGAAGGTAAAAACAGGAAGAAATGAAAAGAAAATTCTAATCGAAATGGCGATTTTTACCTGCGCTAAATTGCTCTTACAGACAAAATTCCTGATCGAAGAAGCGGATTGAATGACCAACAAAGGAGGTAAAGTTTTATGGCAAAAGTTGGAGTGGTTCTCTCGGGTTGCGGCGTTTACGACGGCAGTGAAATCCATGAAGCGGTCATCACGCTGCTGGCCCTGGACCGGGCCGGCGCCGAAGCCGTCTGCATGGCGCCGGATATGGAGCAGATGCATGTGGTCAACCACTTGACGGGTGAACCGGCAGAGGGTGAGAAACGCAATGTTCTGGTCGAATCGGCGCGAATTGCCCGGGGGGCCGTTAAAAATGTTAAAGATGTAAACGTCTCTGATATCGACGCTCTGTTTTTTCCCGGAGGTTTTGGCGCGGCCAAAAACCTGTGCGATTTTGCCGTAAAAGGTCCCGACTGCGACATCCACCCCGAGGTGGCCCGCCTGGTGCGGGAGGTGGTCAAGGCCAAAAAGCCGCTTGCCGCCATATGTATCGCCCCTGCTCTGGTGTCCAAAGTCCTCGGCAATGACAAATTGGCCCACAAACTCACCATAGGCAGCGACAAGGATACGGCCAGCGCCCTGGAGGCGATGGGCTCCACCCACGAGGCCTGCCCGGTGAACGAGTTCGTGATTGACAGGGAAAACAAAATTGTCTCCACCCCTGCCTACATGCTCGCAGGCCGCATCAGCGAGGCGGCGGAGGGGATCGAGAAAACGGTTAAGGCAGTGCTGGAGCTGATCTGATTGCTCCTTTTCCAAACCGGAATACTGCGAAGGCGGATCGGATGGTCCGCCTTCGTTCCTTTTCGACTTCGAGAAACATCGTGATCTTCTTGTCTGTCAGCGACGGCACGTTTTTAAAAATAAGTCGGCTGTCTGGTATCTTTCATTCGCCCCTCGAGGCCCGTGGTCATCCGCCAGAAAGAAGCCGGTGAACGGCAGCGCCATCCGCATCCCGTCTTTGGGTCCGGTGCTCCTGCAAGCCGTGCCCGTCATTCCTGGGAGAGACTGTCTATGCCCGAAAATTTTGAAATGTACCCCCCGATCAACGCCGAGGAAGTACGCCTTACCGCTCTGATGAACGTCCTGTATTATGCCCAGGCGGAAAACCTGCAGGGACTCCTCATCTGGAGCCGACTGCTGGTACGCGCCGGTGATCTGTCCGAGGAATCGCCCTCCGAGGTGGAAAAGACCATCGCCGACATCGTCGTTCTCAGCGAGGCCGAAGCCCCTCCTGATCGGGAGCGGCTGGAAGCCGCTTTCTCCGCTGCCTGCCGGATGCTGGAGCTGGAATCGTAACAAAACCGAGATCCTCACTTGTCAATCGAGGCCTCATTTCTATCCTCCTTTGGGACCATGGAAGGAGAGTGGACATCGAGAGATAAAGGTCTGATTTCGGCTTGATGGCTTCGCAGCGACGTCAGGTCCGGCTTGCGTGAAAAAAATAAAAAAAGATAAGGTCCTGGAATTTATTGAAATAGATCCGGTTAACTCGAAGGCGGACCGATGGCCCGCCTTCGTTGCGTTCAGGAAGAATTCGAATCCTTGTCGCATTATCTTTGACAAGTTTCAGGAATCAAAAGTAATCTCCTGCTTTGTCGTTCTTTCCGGATATTCGCCCTCTCCCAGCCAGGAACCGATCATGGATCGATCCTCCCGCAACCGGCTCAATGACCATCAGCTCTCCCGGTTTGACGGGGAAACCTTGTTCGACCGCATCGCCCGTTCCGTATGCCATGCCGGGTGTCTGCCGCGAAAAGAGCTGTTCGAGGCCTGGGAGACGGCCCGTCGGGTGCGGCGCCGTTTCCGCGGAGGGCGTGTAGTCGACCTGGCTTGCGGGCACGGTCTTCTGGCCTATATACTGATGCTTCTCGACGACAGCTCGCCGGAAGCGCTGGCCGTCGACCTTCATATTCCTGAAAGCGCCGGGGCGCTTGCTGCAGCGCTTGAAGAGACGTGGCCTCGACTTCGCGGGCGGATCCGGTTTGAGCAGGGAGAGATAGAGAAGATCGCCCTTACACCGGACGACCTGGTCGTTTCCGTCCACGCCTGCGGGGCGTTGACCGACCTCGTTCTGGAACGGGCGATGGTCGCGGGCTCCAGGGTAGCGGTGCTGCCATGCTGCCACCATCTGGATGATGGGAATATGGGAGGGCTCCAGGGATGGATGGATGGGCCGCTGGCGATTGACGCCACCCGGGCGGCACGGCTGAGCTCCCAGGGTTACAAGATCTACACACAAATCATTCCGAGGGATATCACCCCGAAAAACCGTTTATTGCTTGCAGAGCCGGCATGAACGTCTTTGGAGAAGGGCGGAGAAGATAAATATTATGAGCATCGACATCATCGCTATAGCCATGGCCTGGGGCATTGTTTCCGGATATCTGCTCATTCGCATCATGGACTCTCTGGTCGGCGTCATCCTCTGCCTGCTTGCACTGATCAATGCCAGGTGGAAACGTCTGGCGGGCAAGCCCTCCGTGAATCATGTCGACCCCGGCATCATTCTGCGGCTGATGTTCCAGCTCACCGTGATCGCGGTTCTGTGCGGATTTCTATTCTATTATGGTTACGGTTTCATCCGAAGGGAATCAGGTTTCGATTATAGCGGCGGAAAGTTGATCCTCTGGAGCGCCATGGCCTGCGCAACAGCCTTGAGCCGGTTGCCGGCGACACGGCGAAGATTGATCTTTTTCTGGAAAATGATTCACGAGTTCGATTATGCCCAGAGACGGCAGAGAACGTTTCTGCTGAAAAGCTGATCGTCTGAAGCCTAGGGAAGATGACGGAAGTTGACGCCGGAAGGATCTGCGATACATTTTAGGTAACAGGAAGGAGAAAGCCCATGGCTGAAAACGACTGCGAAAACCCCGAGGAACATTGTGATCTTCATGCCTGCCAGCTGAAACCGACGGTGATGAATCCCGAAGTCGAGAAGATTTTCGAGAATCCCCGTTATGTCTGCACCAACTGCAGAAGAGAAACCCACCACCCCGAGAACCTCTGCAGGCCAAGACCTCTGTAAACCGCCGCCGAGGTGTTCACATCCAAAAAAACAAAGGAGGCCGCCCCGAACAGGGCGGTCTCCTATAGTTTTTGCCGGCAGGAAAACCTCTTCAGCCGATAATCAGCTGTCGCATATTCTCATAGGGAGTGAAACCGACCAGGGTGCGCCCCTCATAGCGAAGGGTCGGCACGGCGCTGACTCCGAGATCGCGAGCCCGCAGCCAGTCGGCATCGACCGCGGAAGCGTAGCGCTCCTCGCGCACGGCCTGCAGCGCCTCCTCGGCGTCAAGTCCAGCCTTTGTGGCGATGGCGGAGAGGGTCTCAGGAAGATAGATGTTTTCCCCGGAGACGAAATAGGCGTGATAGACGGCCTCGCGGAAAGCATCGCCCCTCCCCTGCTCCTCGGCCCACTTTCCCAGTTCCTGCACGCGGCGGCTGTTGTAGGTGCGGCTGCGCTTTCCGAGCGGCACACCGACCTCGGCGGCCGCATTTTGCAGACGCTGAAACATCGCCCCCAGATCTTTACCTCTGCCGGCAAACAGCTCGGACAGCTCCAGGCCACCCGGCGGAGTTTCCGGATGCAGCGGAAAGACCGTGTGGCGCAGGGTCAGGTCGAACTCCTCGCGCAACTGCTCGGTGCGCACGGCACCGAAGTAACACCAGGGTCAGACGTAATCGAAGAAGACTTCCAGATCGTCCATGCCATTCATTATAACACCTTTGAAGAAAATGTCTGCCGCCAGCGAAAGGGCCACTGAGGAGACTTATCCAAGCCAACCCCGCAGCAGATCGATCAGGTCCTCCGGGCCGATGCCGGAGATGCCGGTGCGGTGGCGCAGGGCGCACCAGAAATCCAGGGCAAAGATCTGAGTCACGTGCAGGGGCACGGCGATCCAGAAGGCGCGGCAGCGCCACACCAGCGCACCGACCGCCAGGCCGCCGGCAATGGAAAGGATTGCTTCCGGCAGGGGCTTACCGTAGTGCAGCATCGCAAAGGGCACCATCTGGATGAAAATGGCGTAAACTCCGAAGGTGCGGGCGGTGCCGAACAAGACGAAGCCGCGCCACAGGTACTCCCAGCCGATCCAGTAAAAGAGGGAGAAGGCCTCGAAGGTGAAGAACAGACCCCAGTGGAAGGCGGCCGGGCGAAAGGGAGGGTATCGCACCTGAAACGCCGCCTGGCCGGAGAGCACCCACGCGCCGAGGAAAGCCAGCGGCAGATAGACCAGAACGATCGTCCGGGCCAGCTTCCAGTCGCCAAGGCCCAGACCCATCTCGGCTGCAGAGCGCTTGAAGATCAGGCGCAGGCACAGCGCCGGCAGGATGAAACCCGTCAGCCCCCGCAGGCCGAACCACCAGGCCCACCCTGCCAGTTCCCGAAACTCTCTTCCGAAAAGGTGAGAAAACTCCGCCGAAAAAAAATGCCGCCCGCCGAAGGTGGCCTGGATCAGGGCAAAGAGAGCGGCGGCGACCAGAACGAATGCCGTCTGGGGGTCCAGCCGGCGCACGGCGGCGATAAATTCCCGCCATTCACGGCGCAATTGAGACGTCATGGCACCATCGCGGCGATTAGACCAATGCCCGAGGCGAGCCCGGGCATTGGTTTTGAAAATTATTCATTCGTCTGTCATCCGTAGACCCTGGGTCTGCCCGGGACGTCTAGGGCGCCGGATCGTTGAGCCCCTGCAGCAAGTCCAGAAGTTCCTGTTCGGTCACCTCCCCATCATCCATGCCGTAATCGGCGAGAAGCGTCTCCACCTCGCCTGACGCGACCAGCTCGGTGAGCGGGTCGGTCATGGCGGCGATGAGATCGCCCCTGGTATGGGCGGCGACGGCCACGGCCCGGTTGAGGCCCTCCTGATGGTCGGCGTAGTTGGCGCTCACCAGGGTCTCGATTTCCGCGTCGGTGAGCCGGGCGGGGCTGTTCCCCTCCAGGATCAGGGTCGTCTGCTGCAGGGTGTGGACCATGGCCAGGGCTCCGACGGTGGCCCGGTCCTCGTCGCCGAGGGACGCGAGGGTGGGATCGCCGGCCACCATCAGGTCGAGGGCTTTGCCGGTGTCCATAGTCCGCACGGCGAACTCGCCGGGGTCCGCGTAGTTCATGAGGCCGATGATCTTGGGCAGGGGGGCGGGAGCGAGGGCGGTGCTACCGTCGGTGTAGTGGTCGGTCAGGCTCTCGGTGAGCGAGTCCACCGACACCCCCGCGCGGCTGGCGTAGGCGGTCGCCCGCAGGGTGCGGATCTCGGGGTCGTTGGGGGCCAGGGCGTCGGCCTCGGCCAGGTTGGAGACCGCTGTATTGTAGTCGCCGGCCTCAAGGGCCGCCTGCCCCTCGTCCACCTTCTTCTGGGCCGCATTGGGCCGCGGGTTGGGGTCGGGGTCGGACGAATCACCGCTGGAGCAGCCGCCGGCAAAAAGGGAGAAGGCCAGCAGCGCAAAAAGGATCAACACAAAACAGGTTCTTTGTTCTATCTTCATGGTCGTCCTCCGGAAAAATGTCATGAGCAATTCAAAACCCGAGGGCCTACTCCCCCGAACCGGTGCCGCCCGTGCCGCCGGTTCCTCCGGTCGAGGGCCGGGCCTTCACCGTCACGGTGACGGCATCGAAGGCCGAGCCTCCTTCGGTGGTGGCGGTCAGCTTCGCGGAGAAGGTGCAGTCCGATCCGTATTGATTCCCCACGGTGAGGGTCGGGGTGAGACTGGCCGGGGCGTCGAAGGCGGGCGCCACGTCGCACCTCTCGGCGCCGACGACGCGCCATTCCAGGGCGGGGGTGTCATCGGGGTCGGTGACGGCGCCCTCCAGAGACAGCGTGCGGGAATCGTCGACCCAAAAAATCTTTTCGGCCGGCAAGACCGAAACGGCGGTCGGGACGTTTTGGGAGACACTAAAATATGTGAACGTACCACATACCGTCTTCCCGGGAGTACCCACGTTAAATGTCTCCCCATGGGCACAGAAATCTACGGCATATCGCCCTGTTTTATCGGGAGTAATAGTGCATTTTGCATCTTTGAAGGTGATGTAGTAATTGCTGGAAGAACCCCCATCATTCGCAGGGTACCACGCGGGTGTGCGTATTATGACCTGGTCCGAAAGCTCGCAATCCACCGGAATTTTATCCGGATCCTGGACATGCCATTCCCCTTGTAAGTCATAACTTTTGCTGCTGCTCCCATCGAAGGTGACCCGGTCCCCCAATGAAGCGTTGGAAGGGCCCGTAATCACTGCCGATCCGTGCGCACCAGTGGTGCCAGATGGCTCATCGGGATTTTCACCGCAGCCGATGGCAAAAAGCAGCCCCGCAAAAAACAGCAGGAGCGCCAGATCGATCCAGTACGTCCTTTTCATGATTCCTCCCTTGATTGAAAGACAGGCCCGGGGGGCGTAGCGCCCCGATGGACAGGCATGATAATCGTTTGGCAGCAGACTCGTCGCTTCGCTGGGGCTCCGGCAAAACGGAGAGAAGATCAGTTGGGGTGAGATGGGGTGAGATGGGGTGAGATGGGGTTTCTTGAACTCCTTCGGGACCCCTGCGCCTTCTGGGTGAAGGTTTTTTTGAGATTCCAAAGGGAACTACCGGACATCCTAATGAAAAATCAATCCTATTTCAATCCTTTTTTCCCTTTTTTCGCCGATAGGCGGCGGCCAGCTCGAGGAACAGGGCGATCTCCTCGTCACGTCCGCCGCCGCTTCCGTCGTAATAGAGGGTGCGTATGGGGATGCCGCCGTAATCGCGGCTGAGGGCGGGATAGATCGCCTGGCTGACGATCCCGTTCATGCAGCCGAAGGGGCTGATGTCGAGGATGCCGTCGGCGCCGGCGCGCTGCAGGTAGGCCGCCCGGCCGAGGCTGAGCACCGTCTCCCCGAGACCGGCCTGGGGCGGCAGGTAGGGGCGGGCCAGCTCGAGGAGCTCGGTGACCCGCCCTGGCTCGGGACGCGCGGCGAGCAGCTCGCCGAGAGCCCGGGACAGGCGGTGCTCGTCACGCCGCAGCAGGGCCTCCAGAAGCGCGCTGCGCCAGGCGCCGGGGGAGAAGGCGCGGCCCGCCTCTCTCCGTTCGATGCGGTCCCAGGCGGCGGCGTAGAGGAGCCACTCGGAGAAACCGGTCATCCAGGCCTCCCCCCCGGCCGCCTCGATGCGGCGCACCGCCTGGTCGTTGCTGAAGCTGTTCAGCCGGCAGAAGATCTCCCCCACCACCCCGATCAGCGGCCTGGGACGAAGGCGGTCGACGGGTATCGCCCCGAATCGCTCGCCGCTCGCGGCCAGGGTGCGCCGCAGGGCGCGCAGCAGGCCGCGTCCGTCCAGAGCGGGGTCGGTGAAGAGGGCGCACAGGACATCGAGGCTCTCCTCGTAGAGCGCATCGCTCTGCCCCGGATGCACCTCGTAAGGGCGGGTGTGCAGCAGCAGCCGCTCCAGGAGGTCGGAAAGAATAATCGACCACCAGACGTAGCGCAGCCCCTTCCAGCCCATGCCGAGGTAGCCGTCGTCGAATCCCGGCGAAAGGACCTGCATGTTCCCGACGCCGCGCTCGGCCAGAACCTGTTTGAGAAGCTCGCCGTACTGGCCGAAACGGCAGGGACCGCTGGAGGTGGGGAGAAAAAAGGCCGTGCGGGCCGGATCGAAGTCGGGCGACTCGAGGACCTTGAGAAAATCTCCGAGGGTGAGTACCTGGGGATAGCATTCGTCGCCGTTGAGGTGGGGTGCGGCGAGCAGAGTTGTATGTTCGTCGCTTTCGGGGACGATGCGGAACGTTCCGCCGAACGCAGCCTCGAGCGCAGCGGCCAACAGCCGGGAGGACCGGTTGATGATGCGGGGAATATAGCAGATGCGGCCGTCCAAGGGGCGTTTCCGGCCGCTCATGACAACAGCCCCTTGGAATGGAGGTAGGCCTCGACCCGAGTGAGAAGTCCTGCGTCGCTGTTGTGGCCGTCGAGCTGCAGAATCAGGAAGGGACGTCCGGCGGCGCTGCGGGCGAAATGCTTGATGTAGGAATCGGGCCCGCAGCCGAAATTGGTGAGGTAGATCAGGTGCAGCCAAGGGCGGCGGGCAGCGAAACTCGCCGCCTGCAGAATGCGCCTTCCCGAGTGCCAGAACATGTTATCGCAGGGTATTTTCTCCCCCTGCAGGGGGAGGGCGGCCATCGGCAGGACATTCAGCCCGAAGTGCTCGCGCAGCTTGTGGGGCAGGTTGAGGTTGACCCCCGGGTCGTAGAGGTTGTAGGCGCGGCCGAGCAGCACCACGGCCTGTTCATTCCCGCGCTCAAGGATGTCAAGGGCCTGCGCGCCTGCGGAGGCCAGGGTGGCCTCATGGCGGAGCTGGGCCTGCTCGGCCAGGGCGACGGCGTCGCGGTGATGGCTGCGCGAAGCAGCCAGTGGGGCGCAGGTGCGCCACAGGTCACGCTCGACGCGGGCGAGCCCCTCGCGAAAATGAATGACGGGCTGCAGCAGCTTCTGCCGGGCCGCGGCAGCCGCAGGGCTGGCCCCGATCACGAAAGGGAGAGTCTGGCCCCAGGGGCAGACGTGGGACTGGAGCTTGAGAGTGTCGGTCTCGGCGTTGATCGGCGCCGCCAGGAGCAGATGATCGATTTCTTCCTGCAGCAGGGCGGCGACGTGCCCGTGGGCGACCTGCACGGGAAAACAGGGCTCGGCCACCGCGGCCTCGATGCCATCTTCGGCGAGAACCCCGCTGGTTGGCGGGGAAAGCACCGTCTCGTGGCCGAGAGCCTCGATGTAGGTGCGCCAGAAGGGGAGGCGCTCGTAGGTGTGCATGGCCAGGGGGAGCCCGATGCGCAGCGGCGTTACGCAGCCCGCCTTTCGCCGGATTCGTCCGGCCAGAATCCGCCGTCCTGCCTCCCCTTCATCCCCTGCGAGATCGGCCAGATGGTTCCGGTGGAGCGACTCGGACTGCAGACGGAACAGGTCGGGGACGATCGGCTCCCGGTCGGTGCGCCGCGGCCGGCGAAAGCGTTCGGAACAGCGGTCGCCCCAGTAGCTTCGACGCCCCTCGATGGTGAACTCCTGGATGGCGCAGGCGTTGGCGCAGGCCGAACAGGTGAACGTGCGCCGCTGTTCTTCGAGAGCAGGTCCCTCGAAGCCGCGAAAGCGCGAGGGGCGCGGCCCCTCCCCCTGCGCCTGCATGGCCAGGAGGGCCGCCCCGTAGGCTCCCATCACTCCGGCATGGGGGGGAACGATGACGGACCGTCCGAGCACCCGGGCGAAAGCCGCCGCCACGGCCCGGTTGTAGGCCGTTCCACCCTGAAAGAAGACCACCTCGCCGACTGGGCGTCCCCGCACCACCCGGTGGAGGTAATTCTGCACCACGGCATAAGCCAGCCCGGCGGCAAGGTCCTCGGGCGCCGCGCCGCCGCGCTGGCGCTCCAGAACATCCTGCTCCATGAAGACGGTGCAGCGCTCCCCCAGCCGCACCGGGTGTTCGGCGGACAGGGCCAGGGGGGCGAAATCCTCGCAGAGATCGATGTCGAGGCGTTCGGCCTGCTCCTCCAGAAAGGATCCGGTACCCGCGGAGCAGGCCTCGTTCATGGCGAAGTCGACCACCACGCCTTCGGAAAGGCGGATATACTTGGCGTCCTGGCCTCCGATCTCGAAGATGGTGTCCACGTCTTTTCCCAGGTGCTCCCGTGCCATCCGCGCCGCCCCGGTGTGGTGGGCGGTGATTTCGTCGCGGATGACATCCGCTCCGATCAGCTCTCCGATCAGTTCCCGTCCCGAGCCGGTGGTTCCTACCCCGGCGATGACAATTCCCGGAGAGAGGAGCGCTCGCAAAGCCGAAAAGGCCTTTCGCGCCGTCTCGACGGGGCGACCGGCGGTGCGCAGGTAAAAATCGTGCAGGAGCCGCCCTTCTCCGTCAAGGCAGACCAGATTGGTGGAGACCGATCCACTGTCCAGCCCGAGAAAGACCTGATGCGGGTTTTCCTCAGAAGGGGCAACGGCGGGAAGAAACACCACCTGATCGAGATGCAGAGCGGGCCAGGGAGAGGGAGAAAGGGACGGCTTCGAGGTTTCAAAATCCCGCTCCGGCGCCTCCCGACGCCAGCGCCAAAGCGCGGCGCCGATGGCTCCGTAATGGGCCGGAGCCTGGGGGATGCTGAGCTGTTCGGCCGTCAGCCCGAGCGCCTCGCGCAGCGCCTGTACCACTCCCGCATTGTGGGCCACCCCGCCGACGAACAGGGCGCCGCCGGAAAAATCGCGCCCCAGGAGAAGGCTCCCCTTGAAGCTTCGGGCGACCGCGTCGCACAACCCTTTGAGCACCTCGGGCGGCGTCGCTCCGCGCTGCTGGGCGTGGATCATGTCGGAGCGGGCGAAGACCGAACAGCGTCCGGCGATCCGGGCGGCCTGTCCGGCCTGAAGCGCCAGATCTCCGATTTCGGCCAGGTCGACACCGAGACGCCTGGCCTGCTGGTCAAGAAAGGTGCCGCAGCCGGCGGCGCAGTCGCCATTGGCCCGGTAGTCATGCAGGAGCACCTCCCCCTGGCGGGGATCGGCGGCGATGTTCAGGAGACGCGCCCGGGCGCCTCCCATCTCGAGTACGTGCGCGATGTGGGGATGAAGCAGACCGATCCCCCGGGCGAGAGCCCGCGCGTCGTTGACGGCAAGCCCTCCGAAGCGCTCGGCGCAGGCGCGTGCGCCGATCCCGGTAAAAACCGGCGCCGAGCGCCCCCCGGGGGGAAGAGCGCCTGCAACTTCCTCGATCAGCTCCGCCACGATAGCGTAGGGATTTCCCCCGGACGGCCGGACCGGCGCGACGGCAACGGCCAGATCACTCCCGGCGGGCCGCTCGGATAGCAGGCGCCAGGCGGGAAAGTGGCGCTCCAGGGCCGATGCGTTTCCCGCGACGGCGGCCTTGATGCCGGTGGAGCCGATGTCGATGCCGAATGTAGGGATCATGATTCGATGCGTCTCAGCGTTGCGGGGCGACCCGCCGGGCTGCCCGTAGGCGAAGAAGGCCGACTGCCCCGAGAAGCAAAAAGGGGATGGAGAGATGCTGCCCCATGGTCAGGCCGTGGCGTGCCGGATCGAGGGTCTGGAATTCCTTCAGGAACTCGACGCCGAAGCGCCCCGAAAAATAAAAAACCAGCATCAACGAAAAGAGCAGCCCCTGGGGGCGATCCTCTTTTCCCGCCCGGCGGTCGGCCCACCAGAGAAGGAACAAAACCCCGAGCCCGAGCGCGACCTCGTAAAGTTGGGTGGGATGTCGCAGGGGGACCTGATCGATGGGAAGCCCGAGGTCGTGCCGGGGGAGTTTGACCCCCCAGGGAATGTGGGTGATCCGGCCCACGATCTCGCTGTTAAAAAAGTTGCCGATGCGCACACAGGCGGCGACCAGCATGATCGGCATGGCCAGCCGGTCAAGAACCTCCCATAGGGGGATGCGGGACCGGAGACTGAAGAGGACCATGGCGATCATCATGCCGATCGCGGCCCCATGGCTCGAGAGTCCGCCCTCCCACGCAAAAAGAGTCCCGAGCGGATCGGCCAGGAAACGCTGGGTCTGGTAGAAGAGCAGCTCGCCGAGCCGCGCTCCCAGGATGAGCCCCAGCAGAATGAGGAGCACCACGACCTTTCCCGATTCCACCGAACGGCCGCCCCGGCGCCATTGCCAGAGAAAAATGCCGCAGGCGCCGAGCACCCCGGCCAGAAAAAAGACGCCGTAATAGCGGATCGATACCGGTCCGAGGTGCACCAGGACGGGATCGACATCCCAGATGAACATGGCGGAACTCTCCCGAAGAGGATCGGCAGGCGCGCACAGAAACGCGCTGGAACCCGCCCAGAATGAATCAATCGGGACTTACTGTCAATATCCGGGTCCGGAATTCCCGGAAGGAAGGGCCGCTCACCCTCAATCTAGCGGTACCCCTCCGCCTGAAGCGAAAACAGATAGGCATATTGCCCCCCCCTTATCATGAGCTGCTCGTGGCTGCCCTGCTCGACGATGCGCCCCTTGTCGAGGACGACGATCTTGTCGGCCATGCGCACGGTGGAGAAGCGGTGCGAAATCAGAATGGTCATCTTGCCTCGGCTCAGCTCGCGAAAGTGCTCGAATATCGTGGCCTCGGCGGCGGCATCCATGGTGGCGGTCGGCTCATCCAGCACCAGCAGGTCGGCCCGGGCGCGCATGAAGGCGCGGGCCAGAGCGATTTTCTGCCACTGACCGCCGGAGAGTTCGCGGCCGCCCTTGAACCATTTGCCGAGCTGGGTTTCGTACCGCTGCGGCAGTTTGTCGATGAACTCCTTCGCCATTCCCATCTCGGCGGCCCGCTCCCAACGCTGCCGGTCCTCAAAGTGGCCGATGTCCCCGGCCCCAATGTTCTCTCCCACCAAAAACTGATAGCGGCCGAAATCCTGAAAGATGACGCCGATGCGCTGGCGCAGGGCGTCGGTATCCCACTGCCGCAGGTCCAGACCATCGAGCAGGATGCGCCCTTCGTCGGGTCGGTAGAGCCGGGTCAGCAGCTTGATCAGGGTGGTTTTGCCCGAACCGTTCTCGCCGACAAGCGCCAGGCTCTCGCCCGGCTTGAGGTGAAGGCTCACCTGCTGCAGGGCCGGCTCTTCGCTGTCGGGGTAGCGGAAGGTGACCTGCTCGAAGCGCACGCCGTCTCCCGGCCGCGGGCCCTGCAGAAGCCGCCCCTTTGCGGCCGGCACCGGCTGCTCGAGGTACTCGTACAGGTTGGAGAGGTAGAGGTTGTCCTCGTACATGCCGCTGATCGCCGACAGGCTGGCCGATACCGCCGACTGCCCCTGCTTGAACAGCATCAGGTACATGGTCATCTGGCCCAGGCTGATCAACCCGCGAATGGCCGAAAGGGCGATCCAGGCGTAGGCGAAATAGAAGGCGGCGGTGCCGAGCAGCCCAAGCACGAAGCCCCAGCTGTCGCGGCGCAGGGTCAATTTGCGATCCTCAGTATAGAGCTTGTCGAAAATCCCCCGGTAGCGCTCGAGAAGCTTGGGCCCGAGGCGAAACAGCTTGACCTCTTTGGCGTAGTCCTCCCGCGCCAGAACCGTCTCCAGGTACATCTGCATGCGGGTATCCGGCGAGCGCCAGCGGAACAGGCGGAACTTGTCCCCGGAAAATTTCGCCTCGGCGAGAAACTCCGGAATGCCGCCGACCACCAGGATCAGCACCGTCCAGGGGGAGAACTGCACCAGCAGCACCCCGTAGCTGACCAGGGAGATCCCATTCTGCACCAGCCCGAAGGTGCGCGTCACCAGGCTCAAAGGTCGGGTCGAGGCTTCCCGCCGGGCGCGGGTCAGCTTGTCATAGAATTCCGAGTCCTCGAAGTGGGAGAGCTTGAGGGTCAGCGCCTTTTCCAGGATCATCATGTTGATGCGCTGCCCCATCAAAGCCCGCAGCAGCGCCTGGCAGGTCGAGATGCCGCGCTGCGTGCCCGCCAGCAGCCCCACCACCCCCGCCTCGGCGGCGACAAACAGCATCACGAAGGTGATATCGGCGCTGCCGGTCTGCTGGTGCTGTCCCATGGCCGCGACCACGCCATCCACGATCAACTTCCCGATCCAGGCCACCGCGGCTGGCAGCACCCCGGCCACCAGGGTCAATACGGCGAATATAATCGCCAGTCGCCGGCTGGTCGTCCACACCAGTTCCAGAGCACGGCGGCTGTAGCGGAAGACATCGAGAAAATGTCGAGACGGTGGGTTGGCATCTGTGGGGAGGGCCGGGTGTTTCAAGAGCAATCCTGTCCATTCTGGTTCAACAAGATTTTAATCATAACATTTTTACAGGGATGCTGGCGGGCAGGGCAACGGGCTGTTTACGAAATCAAGGTCAACGGACGGGATCTTACCGCATGGTCCCGATCTTTTCTGCCCAATTTTTGCACAACGGCGCCTACCGGTGATCAAGATAGCGGCAACGCGACGGCCTCTTCCATGGCAGATTCCCTCCATTAAGGGCGATCGGGATCTGGCACGCCTTATGCCTAATAGAAGGCACGGGGGAAGAAGCTGGATTTTCCCCTGGAGCTGAGACGTACCAAGGAGCAGGCATGGCGCTACGATCGCACGAACAGCATGAAAAACTGCTTCAGGCGCTCATCGATATCGGGCAGGAACTCGCCTCGACCGTCCAGATCGAGGAGCTGCTGAATCGCATCTTAAGAATTTCACAGGATGTTTTTCATTTCGATAACGCCATGATCCGACTGCTCGACGCCGACCGCCAGTTTCTGGTCACCGCAGCCGCCTACGGATATTCGGAAGAAGCCTCCCGGCAGGAAATCCGGGTTGGACAGGGAGTCATGGGACGGGTGGCGGCATCCGGAAAACCGATCCTGATAACCAACCTGGGGGCCCTGCCCGATTATGTGCCTGGCATTCACGATGCGCGCAGCGAACTGGCGGTCCCGCTGGTGGCGCGGGACAAAGTGGTCGGCGTGTTCAATGTCGAGAGTCCTCTCCCTGATGCTTTTGACGAGGGGGATATCGCTCCTTTGATGACCATGGCCGGACAGGCCGCCATCGCTCTCGAAAATGCCCGCCTTTATGACGATCTGCGAAGCGTCTCCGCTCGCTATCAGCAGCTGCATCAGTTCAACAACCGGATTCTCAAGAGCGTTAATCTGGGCATCTACACCATCGATGACGGAATGCGGATCACCTCGTGGAACGAACGGATCGAAACCATGAGCGGCATGTCCCGGGATGAGGTGATCGGAAAACACCTGTTTGAACTCTTCCCGGGCCTGGAACGGGAGGGCTTTGCCGTCCGCATCGGCAGAGTGCTGGAGACCGGCCGGGCGGAAAGGTTCCGCCTGGCTCATCGGGATGCAAAGGGGGAGTTGCGCTTTCAGAAACGGCGACTGGCTCCTCTCAAGGAGGGCGAAAACACCATCGGCGTGGTGGTGATCGTCGAGGACGTGACCGAATTCCGTCGCCTGCTCGACCAGATCATCCAGTCGGAAAAGCTGGTGGAGGTCGGCCGTTTATCGGCGGGCATCGCCCATGAAATCAATAATCCGCTGGCGGTAATCGCCTATGGCGCCGAGCTGCTGCAGCGGGAGGAAAACCTCTCGAGCTTTCAGCAGGAACTGCTCGAGCGCATCACCGGGGAGACCGAACGGCTCAAGTCCCTGACCGGGAGTCTTCTCTCTTTCTCCCGCCCGCGTGAGGCCGTCAAACGGTGGGTCAACCTCAATGAGGTATTGCGAGACGTGCTTCGCCTGGTGCGTTTCGAAGTGACCCGCAGCGGCATCCGGCTGCGGGAATCCTTTGGTGACCTGCCCCTGGTGCAGGCCGATCCCGACAAGCTCAAGCAGGTTTTCATCAACCTGATCCTCAATGCCTGTCAGGCGATGGGAGAAGGGGACGAACTGCTGGTTGCGACCGCCCTCTCGGCGTCCGGCGATATCGAGGCAGTGATCGATGACACGGGGCCGGGGATTCCTCCGGCACTGCGCGAACGGGTTTTCGAGCCTTTCTTCTCGACCAAAAAAGAAGGAGAGGGAACCGGCCTCGGGCTCTACATCTGCCACAGGATCATTGTTGCAGAACATGGAGGAGGGCTGCTCCTCGAATCGAAAAAGGGCCGAGGGACGATTTTCCGCGTGCTGCTGCCTCGCGGCGAGATGCTTGCAGAATCGCCATCCTCCCTCTATTCTGAATAAAAAACAGGCAGATCCGACTTCTCATTTGATGTAACGTAATGAAATAGAAGAAAAAACAATTTTGGCACGCGCCGTGCTATTTGTATCGACAGTTCCATCGACAGTTCGCCGGAACGCATCCGGCCGCCGCCGGAAAACAGAGAGAAAAAATAGCGATTGAAATAGCGATCCCAGGGACAACGGCGTCCTGAGCGGGGTCGATCATCGGGCAAAGGCGCCCCTCCTTCCACATGGAAGGACGGGCGCCTTTTTATTTGATTCAAAAGATCCAAAAAGGAGAAATCCCATGCGAAAAATCGAGTGCATCATCAAACCTTTCAAGCTGGACGACGTCAAGAGCGTCCTCACCGACCTGGGGGTCTCCGGGATGACGATCAGTGAGGTGCGGGGCTTTGGTCGGCAGAAGGGACACACTGAGCTCTACCGCGGCGCCGAGTACCAGATCGATTTCATCCCCAAGATGAAAATCGACCTTGTGGTTGCAGCCGACCAGGTCGCGGATGTCGTCGCGGCGATTCAGAAAGAAGCCTGTACCGGCCGCATCGGCGACGGCAAGATCTTCGTTACCCCCGTTGAACAATCCATCCGGATCCGGACGGGGGAAACCGGCGCAGATTCCCTCTAATCGATCCAAACTCACAATTAAAAACAAGGAGGACATCACATGAAAAGGTTCATTTTCCTCATATCGGCGGCGCTGATGCTGGCTCTGCCCTCCCTGGCTCTTGCCGAGGATGCTCCGGTTTCGGAGATTTCCTATATCCTGAACACCTTCTCCTTCCTCGTCATGGGCATCCTGGTGATGTGGATGGCGGCCGGATTCGGCATGCTCGAGTCGGGGCTGGTGCGTTCGAAGAACGTGGCCACCATCTGCCTGAAGAACATCTCTCTTTTCGGAATCGCCGGCATCCTGTATTATCTGTCCGGCTACAATCTCATGTACTCGGGAGTCGACGGAGGATTCGTTGGCTCCTTCGGTTTGTGGTCCGCCAATGACGTCGCCGCCCTGGCCGGCGACTATTCCGGCGGTTATGCCGCCGCCTCCGACTGGTTCTTTCAGATGGTCTTCTGCGGCGCCGCCTGTTCGGTAGTCTCCGGCTGCGTCGCCGAGCGGATCAAGCTCTGGCCTTTCCTGGCCTTCTGCGCCATCCTCACCGGCATCATCTACCCGATTCAGGGCTCCTGGAGCTGGGGCGGAGGCTGGCTTTCCGAGATGAACTTCGCCGATTATGCGGGGTCGACCATCGTCCACTCGGTCGGCGGCTGGGCCGCCCTGACCGGCGCCCTCATCCTCGGCGCCCGAAAGGGCAAGTACAGCAAGTCCGGACGGGTCAATCCCATGCCAGGATCCAATATTCCGCTGGCCACCATCGGCACCTTCATTCTCTGGATGGGTTGGTACGGCTTCAACGGCGGTTCGGTTCTCGCTCTGGGCAATGCCGCCAGCGCCATCGAGATGTCCAATGTCATGGTCAACACCAACATGGCCGCCTGCGGCGGGATGATCGCAGCGATGATCATGGTGCAGCTTCTCTACAAAAAAGCGGATGTCACCATGGGCCTGAACGGCGCCCTGGCGGGTCTCGTCTCCATCACCGCCGGCCCGGCGACCCCGTCTCTCGGAGCAGCGACCCTGATCGGCGCCGTCGGCGGCGTGCTGGTGGTTCTCGCCGTTCCCTTTTTCGACAAGCTGAAGATCGACGACGTGGTCGGCGCTCTCTCGGTCCACCTCGTCTGCGGCATCTGGGGAACCATGGCCGTCCCCTTTACCAATAGCGAAGCGAGTTTCCTCACCCAGTTCATCGGCGTGGCCGCTACCGCCGCCTTTGTCATCGTGGCCACCTCGGCTGCGTGGCTGGCGCTCAAATACACCGTCGGGATCCGCTGCAGCGAGGAAGACGAGTACCGCGGCCTGGATGTCTCCGAGATCGGCATGGAAGCGTACCCCGATTTCCAGACCGTTCATTTTGGCAGCAGCGGCGTATCGATTTCCGGGTATGGCACGTCTTCCGCGGTTGCCGGTGTCGCCAAAACTGCGGAGCAATCCTGATAAAGAAGCAAAAAGTTCAACCTTCGGCCTCAACCCGTTTTTTCAGGGCTTCGACATACCTGATGTATGTCTTCGCCCCTGGGAATCCCTAACCTCGAAAAGGAGAAAAAGAAAGATGAAGAAGTTTTTTGTCGCACTGGCAGCAGTTGTCCTGGTCGCCACCACCCTTGTTCCCGCTCAGGCGGTGAATGTCGAAGGGGACGCCTACATCGGCGTATTCAACAAGTATCTCTGGCGGGGGTTCGATCTCAGCGGCGGTGAACCGGTCGCCCAGGGTGGCGTGGATCTTTCCGCCTACGGTTTCACCGTCAGTTACTGGAGCAACCTTCAGCTGAGTGGTGACGAGGGCGCCGGTCTCAAGGGTGGGGAAATCACCGAAACCGATATCGTGCTCGATTATACCTTCGATTTGAACGATTTCGTCTCCCTTAGCGTGGGCAATATCTTCTATCAGCTCGAAGGGCTGGAGGACACCAACGAACTCTACCTGGGTATCGGCCTCTCGACCATTCTCGAGCCTTCCCTGACCGTTTATTATGATTACGACAAGGCGGACGAAGACGGTCTGTTCTATCAATTCGCCATAGGCCACGGTTTCGATTTTTCCGATAGCCTGAGCCTCGGCCTCGGCGCAGCCGTCAGCTACAACCAGAACAGCGACTATGCCGTCGGGGACTATTCCGACTGGCACAATTACGAGCTGAGTCTCGGAGTCGACTACGCGCTCAACGAAAATTTCAGTGTGAGCCCCTCTTTTCTCTATTCGGCCCCGATCAGTGATGACGCCAAATCAGCGATCGACAGCGAAACCGTTTTCGGACTGACCGCTACTTTTGCCTTTTGATTGTCGATAGCTTTGCCTCCTGTCGATGATATGCCGCCGCCCTGTTCGAGGGCGGCGGCCTTTTTTTTGCAGTATTCTTTAACGGAGCGACAACAGGGCGCTGATACCGCCCCATGCAAACGGAGAGGGTATTGCCGATGAGAACTGCACTCGTAGTCGATGACGAACCGTTGATTCGACGCCAGGTGGCGGAAACCCTGGCCCGGTATGGTTTTGAAGAGATCCTGGAAGCCGAGAACGGCAGGGAGGCGGTCGATCTGGCGAGGCGTTTAAAGCCCCTGCTGATCGTCATGGATGTTTCCATGCCGATAATGGATGGAATCCGAGCCGCTGAAAAAATAGGCAGAGATCACCCGGTGCCGATCGTTCTGCTGACCGGCACGGCCGATGCCGAAACGGTAGAGCGGGCGAGACTAGCCGGTATCATGAGTTACGTGGTGAAGCCCTTTCGCGGCGAACAGCTCTATCCTGCCGTCGATCTGGCCATCCACCAGTTTGTCGAGATTTCCACCCTGCGTGACGAGGTGGCGCAGCTCAAGGAGACCCTGGAGACGCGCAAAGTGATCGAAAAAGCCAAGGGAGCCCTTATCCGACAGGGGCTCAACGAGCCCGAGGCCTACCGCAGGATGCAGAAACTCGCCATGGATAAGCGCAAGAGCCTCAAGGAAGTGGCCGACGCCATACTGCTCATGGAATCCTGAGAACCTCAGCGCAGTTCCCGGGGTTGGCCGGTGGACGCCAGAACACTGCTCCAGAGCCAACCCTCGGGATCGATCTTTTTTCTCTGCCGGGTCGCCAGACTTATGGGGACATGGGTGACCCGATTGTTCCACAGCCCCACCACCATGCCGGTCCGACCGCTCATGCCGGCATGTACGGCATTGTGGCCAAGCAGCAGGCAGAGGGCCGAGTCGTGAGGATTGGCCGGTTGACTGCGAATGATGTAGCTCGGATCGATATACTTGAGGTTGGTCCTCACCCCGGCGGCGGCGAAATGATTCCTGATGGCGTCGCGCAAGTACATGCCGATATCGCCGAGCTTGACATTCCCCGAAGCATCGCGGTCCGCCGATCCTGTCAGCAGCTCCTGTCCGGCGCCTTCGGCCACCGCGATGACCGCATGACCCCGCTTCCGCATCCTCTCACCCAGGCTCCGAAAGAAACCCTCGAGAGTGAAAGGCGCCTCCGGCACCAGGCAGAAATTCACCTGGCTGTCGATAAAGGCTGCGTGGGCGGCAATAAAACCGGAGTCACGCCCCATCAGCTTCACCAGCCCGATACCGTTGCGAGCTCCGGTCGCCTCAGTGTGAGCGGCGTAGATGGCCCTGTGAGCTTCGGCAACGGCGGTCTCGAATCCGAATGTCTTCTGGATGAAGCTGATATCGTTGTCGATTGTCTTGGGGATGCCGATGACGCTGATCCGCCTTTCTCGACGGGCCGCTTCTTCGGCGATCCCGGCAGCCCCCTTCAGGGTGCCGTCGCCACCGATGGCGAAGAGGATGCCGACGCCTAATTCTTCCAGATAATCGACCATCTCGGCCGGATCCTGGGGACCACGGGAGGAAGCGAGGATCGTCCCTCCCGATTCGCTGATCTGATTCACCATTTCGGGATTGAGGACGAGGGGGAGGTGTCCATGGCGCTTGACCAGCCCCTCGTAGCCGTAACGGAAACCGTAGACTCGCCGAACTCCGTAATGGTGATAAAGGCTCAGGACCACGGCGCGTATGACGTCGTTGATGCCGGGGCAGAGGCCTCCGCAGGTGACGATGCCGCAGGAGATGGTCGCCGGATCGAAAAATACCCGCTCGCGGGGGCCGCCCAGCTCCATGGCCGGCGGCTCCCTGTTCGCCTCGATAAACGGCTGCAGATCCCGATACCGATCATGGTAAAGAAGGCGCTCTCCATCATCAATGAAGCGAGCCTCCTGCATGGGAGACGGGAAGCGGCATTCACCGAGCCGTTCGATTCTGAAATCAAGTTCCGCGTCAGTCATACGCCCTCCTCAAAAGCTGATAATTCAGCGAACAATGGCAAGGATTCTCTCTCATTCATGTTCATCGATGTCGACAACGAGTGGTCGCCTTAAGGCGCCGGGGTCACTTTGATCTGTTCGTTGTCCAGGTTCTCCGGCACTTTGACAATGTCCCTCGGACTGCTACTGTATAGCAGATTTACAACATTCATCTCCACAAGAAACAAGAGGGAAGAGCCATGTCGATTCGTGAAATAGACCCGGAAATCCGCCGGCGCGATCTTGGCGGCACCGGCGAAAAAGTTTCGATCATCGGTCTCGGCGGCTGGCATCTCGGCCTTTCGACCGTCGATGAGCCCCTGGCCATCCGACTCGTCCGCACGGCGCTCGACCGCGGCATCAATTTTCTTGACAACTCCTGGGATTACAACGGGGGGGCGAGCGAGATGCGGATGGGCAAGGCCCTTCGCGACGGCTATCGAAAGAAGGCGTTTCTGATGACCAAAATCGACGGCCGCTCCCGGCGCGAGGCGATCCGTCAGCTTGAAGAATCGTTGCAGCGGCTGCAGACCGACTGCATCGATCTGGTCCAGCACCATGAGATCATCCGGCTCGAAGATCCGGACCGCGTCTTCGACCCCGAAGGAGCTCACGCCGCCCTGCTTGCCGCTCGGGAGGCGGGCAAAATCCGCTACCTCGGCTTTACAGGGCACAAGGATCCGGCCATCCACCTGCGGATGCTTTCCGTCGCCGAAGAGAACGGCTTCAGCTTCGATACGGTGCAATTGCCCCTGAATGTCATGGACGCCCACTATCGCAGCTTTGAGAAGGAGGTCCTGCCGGAGCTGGTGAAGCGCCGGATCGGCGTCCTCGGGATGAAGAGCATGGCCAACGGCATCATCCTGCGCTCAGGAACGGTGTCTGCAATCGAGTGCCTGCATTACGCCCTGAACCTGCCGACTTCGGTGGTCATAACGGGTATCGACAGCCTGGAGATCCTCGATCAGGCATGCGAGGCCGCACGCAGCTTCCGCCCCCTGAACGAAACGCAGGTGCAGGCGCTGCTGGCAAAAACCGCTCCGGCCGCCGCACAGGGAGAATTCGAACCCTTCAAGAACTCCTCCCTCTTCGACGCGACCGCGCAAAATCCCAAGTGGCTGGGAGAGGAGCCCGAGAGAATAAGAAAGCTGATTTCGGTCTGAAGGACTTACGATGCGCGATGATCCTGACCTGGATCTGTTCAGAAAAGCTTTTGCCAAAGCGTGGATTACTTAATCCACAGGTCAATCGGCATATCCGCTGCCGATGGCGGATAAGGGCAGATCGAGATCAAGGGCGGGAACTTCCCTGGCGATCCATGCGGTAAAGGTGTTGCTGTTCGGTCCGGGGAAGGCGCGGTAGGTTCCTGGCCACGGATAGGACCTCGCCGCCTTTTCGACCTCGTCGATCAGGGCATCCACCCTGGGACCCTGGTGATTGACAAGCAGCTTCGGCTTTTCGCCGAACCAGAACCGGTCGGGCGCATCCCTGGCGATCCGCACCACCGGGAGGCCGCGGTGCTTCCTCCAGCCGATAACCTCATAGACGGTATAGAACGGTTCGGCGGTTCGCTTGGCGGCGATCCAGGTGTGCACCGCAAACCAGCCGCGCCATCCCCAGGCGGGGGCGGCATACACCTGCAGTACGGCCTCGGAGGTCATCGACGGATCGGGGGCGATTCCTGCCGGCTCCCGGCTGGCGGTACGCCAGTCTCCATCGGAACAGCCCATCAGTAAAAAAATTATCCCGACGGCAAACAAGAGCTTCTTCACTGTTTTCTCCGCACGCAAATCTATTCTCCATTTCTATTCGACACTCTCCCTTTTCTACCATTTCTTCCCCTCCGGCGGCAACCTGACGGCAACCGAATCCATTTTGATCGGGCGCGGACTGTCCGGCGAAAGGAGAGGCCGGCGGAGACCCGGATAATTTCTCTCCCTTTTTTCTCGCAACCGGCTGATGCCGAGCATCTTTCCTGCCTCTGGCATCAGCACCCTCTCCGACGGCGTGGCGCCGCACCTGCCGCCACGCCGTGTATTGCCGCCCGGAAATCGCCAAAGTGGATGCCGCGGTGCTCAGCCTTGCAAAAATGCCGGAAGCCGGGTATAAGATTGCTACTTTTTCGATCCCGTTTCCCAGGCAAACAATGGAATCCACCCCCTCATTCGATCACAAGGCCCTTCTCGATCTCGCCGAAATGCGTATGCCCTTCGGCAAACATGAGGGCATGCGGCTGATCGACCTGCCTGAACCCTACGTCGTCTGGTTCGCTCAGCGGGGTTTTCCCGAAGGCAGGCTCGGCAGGATGCTGCGGGCGGTGTATGAGATCAAGGTGAACGGACTGGAATATCTCTTCGAACCCTTGAGATAGCATTTTCTCCGACAAGAGGTAGAGCCTGCATGTCCTTTGTCGAGGAACAATGAATTCTCCGCAAGGATAGCAAAGGAGGGAAGGGATTAAAAAATCAGCTCCAGCAGGGGTGTCCGCAGGTCGCATCCGGGACAGGGTCTTGGGCGGCAGGTTTTTACATCGAGAGCTGACCGCAGGTCCGTATCTTAACCGGAGAGCCAATTTTGCTCTAAGCCGGCTCCAGCCCGGCAAATTTCAGCAGCAGTTTCTTGGGTCCGACGGAATTGAACCAGACGGTCACTTTCTGTTTTTCGCCGGCGCCTTCGATACGGCGCACGGTGCCGATGCCGAACCGGACATGGCGCACGCGGACGCCGATCCGGAGGCCCTCTTCGGGTTCGGGGACGGCCCGCACTTCCTCTTCGAAGAATTCATCCTCGTCCTCCGCCTCGAAGGGCGAAGGGGCCAGATTCTCGAAAACGGAGGCGAGATTGTGGGCGGGCGGGGTGCGCAAGGCCGGCTCTTCGGGCCGGTCCAGGAGATGGGCGGGAATTTCAGCGAGAAAACGGCTGGGGGGATTGAACTGCCAGTCGCCGTAGATACGCCGGCGGCGGGCATGGGTGAGGTGGAGCTTTTCCATGGCCCGGGTCATTCCCACGTAACAGAGGCGGCGCTCCTCCTCGATATCCTCCCCGTTGTCGGAGCGGGAATGTGGAAACAATCCTTCCTCCATGCCGCTCATGAAGACGACGGGAAACTCCAGCCCCTTGGCGGCGTGGAGGGTCATGAGGGTGACCCGGTCGAGGCTGGGATCGTAGGAGTCGAGATCGGTGATCAGGGCGACCTGCTCCAGGTATTCCTGGAGGGTCCCTTCGGAGCCGAGGTGCTCCTCCATTCCGGCGAGAAGCTGGTTCAGGTTTTCCATGCGCCCCTTGGCCTCCTGCCGGTCCGACTCGGCAAGGGCGCCTTCGGCTTCTTCCTGGAGTTCGGGGCCATATCCCGTCTCCTGAATGATCCGGGCGGTCAATTCCGGATAAGGAATCTGATCCATCGCTTCGGCAAAACTCTCGATGAGTTTGACGAAATCGCGCACCTTCCGGGCCGCGGCGCCCTTGAGAACCCCTTCCTCGATAGCCAGACGGCAGGCAGAGAGGAATCCCCCCGCTCTCTCTTCCTGGGCGGCGATTTTCGCTACGGTCGCGGCCCCGATCCCCCGGGCTGGAACATTGATGATTCGTCTTCCCGAGACGGAATCGGCGGGATTGACCAGAAGCCGCAGGTAGCCGATGATGTCTTTCACCTCCGCCCGGGAGTAGAACTTGATCCCCCCGAACATCACATAGGGGAGCCCCTGTCCGCGCAGAGCCTCCTCCAGGGAGCGGGACTGGGCGTTGGTGCGGTAAAAAACGGCGATCTCCCGCAGACGCCGGCCGGATTCTTTCAGGCGTCGGATCTCGCCGGCGGTAAATCGGGCCTCTTCCAGGTCATCGGGCAGCGCCTCCAGGGTGATCCGCTCCCCGGCGGGATTTTCCGTCCACAGGGTTTTGCCCTTGCGCCCTACGTTGCGGGCCACCACTTCGCCGGCGGCTTCCAGGATGGTGGAGGTCGAGCGGTAGTTCTGCTCCAGGCGAACCACGGTAGCCCCCGGAAAATCCCGCTCGAACCCCAGAATATTGCCGATATCGGCTCCCCGCCACTTGTAGATCGACTGGTCGTCGTCCCCCACCACGCAGATGTTCCAGGGCTCGAAGGTCAGCAGCCGCACCAGCCGGTACTGTACGGCGTTTGTGTCCTGGAACTCATCCACCAGGATGTGCCGGAAGCGCTCTCGCCAGCGCGTGAGCACCTCTGGATGCTCCTCGAACAGGCGCACGGTCAGCAGCAGGAGATCTCCAAAATCGACGGCGTTCGCCCTCTGGAGGCGTTCCTGATAGGCCTCGTAGACCTTCGCCGCGGTCTCGCGGTACATGTCGAAGCGCTCGGCCTTCTCCGGGAGCACCCCTCGGTTCTTCCAGCCGTCGATGGCCGCGGCCGCCGCCCGAGGCTTGAGAAGGCGATCGGAGATCCCCAGTTCCTTCAGGATGTCCCGAAGCAGCCGCTCCTGGTCCTGGTCGTCGTAGATCGTGAATCCCGAGGAATAGCCCAGTGCTGAAATTTCGCGCCGCAGAATTCGCACGCAGGCGGAATGGAAGGTGCTCACCCAGGGCATTTCGATTCCGGCGCCAAGGATCTTCTCCAGGCGCTCCCGCATCTCTCCAGCCGCCTTGTTGGTGAAAGTGACGGCGAGGATGCTCCAGGGCGCCGCGCCCCGCTCACGGATGAGGTGGGCCACCCGGTGGGTGAGTGTCCGTGTCTTGCCCGAGCCCGCCCCGGCCAGGATCAGCAGGGGGCCCTCGCCGTGGAGGACCGCCTTGCGCTGCGTGGGATTGAGCCCTTTCAACAGATCAGTCGTCATCGTTCTCGAATTTCAATGTGCGGGCCATCAGGGCCCGGTTGTAAGCTGAAACCATGTCGCGGCGGGAAATGATCCCCACCAGCTTCCGCCCGCTTTCATGGGACACCACCGGGAGCTGCTCGATATTGCGGTAGCCGATCCGGCGCATGGCCTGGTCGAGATCCTCAGCCTCGGTCACGGTGATCACGTTGGTGGTGGCCAGCTCCTTGATCACGATCAGGTCCATGAGGTCCCGCTCGAAGACCACCCCCATGAAATCCTGTACGGAGATGATCCCCGTCAGATCCCCCGCCCGGTTCACCAGAGGGAAGTTCGTATGGCGGGTGCTGGCGATGAACTGAGTGAACTGGCGCAGTGTCATATTTTCGGGGAGCGCCTCGGGATCGCGCGTCATGACCTCCCCCACCTTGAGGGATTTCATGATATTGCGCTCTTTTCCGGCCTCCAGGTCAATCCCCTCGCGGGCCAGCTCCTCGGTCTCGAGGCTCTCCTTCTTGTATCGGCGGCTGATGGCCGTTCCGGTCACGCACGCCAGCATGATGGGAACAATGACCTCATAGGAGCTGGTCATCTCGAAAAGCAGGAAAATCGCGGTCATCGGGGCGTGAGTGGCGGCGGAGAGAAAGGCCCCCATGCCCACCAGGGCATAGGCTCCCGGTGAGAGCCCCATCGCCGGGAAAATCATCTGGATCAGTTTTCCGAATGCGCCCCCGGCCATGGCGCCGATGTACAGAGAGGGGGCAAAGAGCCCTCCTGGAAGCCCCGATCCCACAGTGAAGGAGGTGGCCAGGGCCTTGAAGAGGATCAGCGCCGTGAGCAGGAGCCAGACTCCCTCCCCGTGCAGGACCACTTCCATGAACTCGTAGCCGTTGCCGAACACCTGCGGAAAGAAAATGCCGATCACCCCCACCAGGGCGCCGCCGATGACGGGTTTGACCAGTGGCGGCACCTTAAGGGCCGCAAAGCGGTCCTTGATACGAAAATGCCCTGAGATGAAAAGAGCCGCCAACACCCCGATGATCATCCCCAGGACCACGTAAAAAATCAATTCCCAGGCGGAGGACAACGTATAGGGCGGCACCCGGAAGGCGGGGATGTTCCCCAGCAGGGCGCGGGAGACCACGGTGCTCATGCCGCTGGCAATCACGATGGAGGTGAAACTCGACAGCTCGAAGGAGGAGAGAAGAACGATCTCGTGGGCGAAAAAAACCCCGGCGATGGGAGCATTGAAAGTGGCGGCCACCCCTCCGGAGACCCCGCAGGCCACCAGGATCTTGAGACGGTCGCCGCTCATCTTGAAGGCGCTGCCGATGCGGCTGCCGATGGCGCCGCCTATCTGGGCAATAGGCCCTTCCTGCCCGGCCGAACCACCGGTGCCGAGAACGATGGCGCTCGCCGCCCCCCGGGTGAAAATAGTCCGCCCGGGTATTTTCCCCCCCTTCAGATTGACTGCGGCCAGGAAACGGGCGAAGTTGAATTTCAGGTCCCGTCCGAAAAAGATATAAAAGGGGATCATCAGAAGACCCCCTGCGACGGGGAAAAGAACCACCAGGAGCCGGGAGAAACTCCACGTGTGGAAGGAGATGCCGAAAAGATCGGATCCTTGCACAACGACCGCCCAGTGGACGAAATCGATCAGCTTGCGGAAGGCGTAATTCCCGAGTCCCGACAGCAGGCCGATGCCCACCGCCAGGATGATCATGAAGGTGTTTTCGCTCACGCGAAAACGGCTGAGAAGCGCAGTAAGACGCTGCCGCAGCCCATCGGGAAGCGCGGTTCGGATATTCAAGGACTTTCTCCGGCAGGAGGACAACTTACGGACAATCTGGAATGTTAACATCCTGCCGCGAAGCTTGTAAACCGCCAAATTGATCGAAAATGTTAATATATTCTTCGATTTAGGGGTAACAAATCACAAAACCGTTTTTACCCGGAGGTCACTGAGGCCGCGGAGGGAAATTTCTTTATGGGCGCAGCGAACGAGCGAGAGATGATTTTTGACCTTGCCTGCCTGAAGTCTAAATTTTGCTGACAGGAAGGATGTTTCGGGATAGTTTTAATCCCGTTGGAAAGATCACCTCCCGAAAAACATCCCGCCGGGCGGAATGGTTGAGGAATGAGACACGATCCGGAAATAAATCCGCCGGGAAACCGGCGTCCTTCTCTCGAGATTCTACGGGAAGGTCTCCTTGCCGCCCTGCCGATCTGCATGGGCTACCTGCCCATCGGCATGGCTCTCGGCGTTCTGGCGATGCAGGCGGGGCTGCCGCCTGCATGGATCGGCCTGATGTCGGTGCTGGTATTCGCCGGAAGCGCCCAGTTCATCGCCGTCGCCATGCTCGCCGCCGGCGCCTCAGCGCCGGCGATCGTCCTGACCACCCTGGTCGTAAACTTCCGTCATGTCCTCATGAGTTCGGCCTTGGCGGTGCCGCTTCGGGGTGTGCGACGGCGCTTTCTGCTGCTTTTCGCCTACGGCATTACCGACGAGAGCTTCGCGGTCAACATGACCCGTTTTCGCACCGGCGGATGGGATCGCTGGCGGGCGCTGGTGGTTCACCATGCCGCCAATCTGACCTGGATCATCGCGACCATCATCGGAGCCCTGGCCGGCAGCCTCATCCCCAGGGGCGCGTTCGGGATCGATTACGCTCTGCCCGCGATGTTCATCGCCCTGCTGGCTTTGCAGCTGCGTGGGAGAATTTTCCTCCTTACAGCCCTGATCGCCGGCGCGACGGCCATTCTCTGGAAGGTTTTGATCCCGGGCGGAAGCTATATCGTCGGCGCCGCGATAGTTGCGGCGACGAGCGGATTCCTGCTGCGCCGACGGAGGGAGAGTCGGTGATGGATTTTTCCAGATATCTTCTGCTTCTGCTTGGAATGTGCGCCGTCACCTATCTGCCCCGCCTCCTTCCGTTGCTGGTTCTCTCTCAACGGGAACTGCCGCGATGGTTGACGGAGTGGCTGGAGCTGATTCCAGTCGCCATCCTGGCTGCCATATTGGCTCCGGAGCTGCTGCTCGACCGGCACGGCGCGCTCGATCTTCTGCGGCCGGAGTTCTGGATCGCGATCCCCACCTTGCTTTTTGCGCTGAAAACCCGCTCGCTCGGCGGAACCGTCATCATAGGGATGGGCCTTTTCTGGCTCTCTGGAATTCAGCTCCCATAATTTCACCCTGACCTAATCATTCCGCCACCAGGTCCTTTCATGCCATCAGGGGAGCTCGTGAAGCGATCCGTTTTGAAACGGTAACGATGTTTTTCCCTGGTGGGTTTTGGGGTTGACATGGTTCTGGGCATGATGTAGAAGTGAGAGATATCCAATTCAGGCTGTATCTTCGGCGGGGAAGAATAGTTTTTGTGCTGTCGGCGTCAACCTGCCCGGGCAAGACCTGTCATCAACATTTATTCACCACTCAATCCCTGGTATCCAGAGGCTGAGTAATCGAATCAAACGCCATTGGATAATGCTTCTTCAGCTGAAATTCCGTGATTCAGTCTTTTATTTACTAACCTTCGATCTGGGAGCATCAAATGAAACAAGCCACACAATTTTATATCAACGGTGAATGGGTCGACCCTGTCGAACCTCGACAGGTTGATGTGATCAATCCGGCCACGGAGCAACCGGTCGGCAGAATATCCATGGCCGGTCCTGCCGACGTCGATAAAGCCGTCGCGGCAGCCAAGGCGGCCTTCCCGGGTTTTTCCCAAACCACCCGTGAAGAGCGTATCGCCCTGCTGGCCAAATTCGCCGAAGTATACAAACGCCGCTATGCGGAGATGGCTCAAACCATCACACTGGAAATGGGCGCGCCGAACAACCTTTCGCAAAAAGCCCAGGCGGCTACGGGATTGGGCCATATCTCCACCGCCCTGGAAATATTGAAAACCTACGAATTTGAAGAAGACCTGGACAGCACGCGGGTTTTCAAGGAACCCATCGGCGTCTGCGGCTTCATCACTCCCTGGAACTGGCCCGTCAATCAGATCATGTGCAAAGTGGCGCCAGCTCTGGCCACGGGGTGCACCATGGTACTGAAACCCAGCCAGGTCGCTCCCTTGAATGCCTATCTGCTGGCTGAGATGATCGATGAAGCGGGGTATCCTCCGGGCGTATTCAACCTGGTCAACGGGGCTGGCCCGCAGGTGGGCGAGTGGCTCTCGACCCATCCCGACGTCGACATGATTTCTCTCACAGGCTCAACCTTTGCCGGTGCGCAAGTCGCCAAGCATGCGGCAGATACTATCAAGCGCGTCTCCCTGGAACTGGGCGGCAAATCCGCGAATATCATACTTGACGATGCCGACCTGCAGCGCGCCGTAAAAATCGGCGTCCTCGGTTGCATGAACAATACCGGACAATCCTGCAACGCCCCCACCCGCCTGATTGTTCCCGCGGAAAAGCATGACGAGATTGTCGAACTCGCCAAAGCGGTAGCTGAAAAAATCGTGGTGGGCGCGCCGGACGATCCCAATGCCAGTCTGGGTCCGCAGGCCAACAGGAAACAGTGGACGACGGTGCAAAAGCTGATTCAGAAAGCCATCGATGAAGGTTCTCAGCTGGTCTGCGGAGGCGTTGGCAAACCGGAAGGGCTGGAGGTTGGATTTTACACCAAACCTACGATTTTCGCGAACCTGAAAAACACTGACACCATTGCGCAGGAAGAAGTCTTCGGTCCCGTTTTGTCCATCATTCCTTACCAGGATGAGGAAGAAGCCATCGCCATCGCCAATGAGAGCATCTATGGCTTATCGGGCTATGTTCAAGGGGGTGATCTTGACCGTGCGCGTCGTGTCGCCTCTCGGATGAGAACGGGGATGGTTCACCTCAACGGCGCCCCTACCGATCTTCGCGCTCCGTTCGGCGGTTACAAGCAATCAGGCAATGGCCGCGAATGGGGTGCACACGGCTTTGATGAATTCCTGGAGCTCAAATCGGTGATGGGTTACGCTCCGAAACAATCCTGATATATCAGAAACAAAAGGGCCGCCAGCGAGCGGCCCTTTTGTTTCTGATCCCCTCTTCTTCATTCCACCATCAAAACTCCCTTCATCCCCAATGTGGGATGCATGGGCTTGTCGCAATAGAAGGGGTATTCTCCCTTTTCTTCCAGGCCGAGCTCAAGACGGACCGTCTCATGGGCGGGAAGATTCCGGGATACCAGGATTGTGCCGGAAGGACTTTTCACCGTGATGTTGTGCCCCATGCCGGATATGTTTTCAACCTCAAGCACCAGCCGGTCTCCCGGTCGAGTCCGGATTATATCCGGATCGAAATCAAAGCTCTGGGCTTTGATCCCGATCACCTTCTCACCAGCACCCGCAGGGACGGTCGCAACTTTTTTCGGACCGCTGCAACCGGCTATCAGCAGAAAGCTTCCGATTCCCAGAAATCCGATCCAGAGCAAATGACGCATGTCTCACCTCCTGATGATCGTTGAACTTTCCTCCTGAGTATCGATACTCTTATATATCTCAGCACCGGGATTGCAAGGGGGAAACGACAGGCCCCGATTCGAGCCGAGTCGCGTCCGCCCAGGATGCTGCTGGAAACCAGTTCCGCGACATCGGACTCGAACCAGTCCGCCGGCATGGAGCGGGTGTAACCCGGTTCAATGAACCGGCTGTCCATGAGGACGATAAGACCGCGGTCGGTCTCGGAGCGGATGACTCTCCCGGCGGCCTGAATCGCCTTGGCCATGGCGGGTATCACATAGGCGTAATCGAATCCGGCGCCGTACCGACTCTGGTAGTATTTTTTCATCTGCTCCCGTTCGAGATCGTAACTGGGCAGCGGCGGACCGACCACAAAGGCTCCGATGAGCATTTCCCCTGCGTAATCCATCCCCTCCGAGAAGGAACCTCCCTGCACGGCGAAGACAATCGTCGGGACGTTATGGCTGCGAATCGTGTCCACGATAGCCTCGACGCCGGAAGCTTTCATACTCCGTTCCTGCCTCAGTACGTCAAAGCCTTCGGGCGGCCGGAAGAGAGCGGTTACCCTGTCCAGAAAATCGAAGCTCGGAAGAAACACGAAATAATTGCCGCGGCGCAGAGCCGTTATCCGCTGAAGGGCATCGGCGATTTTGGAATAATTGTGCTCGCGCCGGCTGTATCTGGTGGAGACCTGGGGGATAATCAGAACCTTTCGCCGATCGGGCGGAAAGGGACTTTCAAATTCCGCTGTCCTCACCCTTTTCGCATCCAGACCTGAGAGACGCACATAATACTCGAAGGGCTTCAGGGTCGCCGAGAACCCCACCACCTGCTCGTACTCTCCATAGCGGTCTTTCAGCATGGCGGAGGCATCGCTGCAGGTGATTTTCACCGTGCCGCCGGGCGGATGCGGGTGGTAAGTGGTGAAGAACTCCTGCCTGTCGGGATCGCCGACGTACTCCAGGGCTTCCGCGAATTCAGACCAGTAAAAGCAGAGCCGCAGAACCACGTCCTGACGACGTATCTCCACGTCCGATTCCAGGTAGCGGGACAGGAAGGCGTGCAGCCTTGCGTCCTGACCAAAAAAGCGATCTCCTGGAGAATCGATCAGCATTGGCCCTGTCCCATCATCCTGCCGACAGGATTCCACGGCCCTGATGCAGCCGTCGAGGAGCTCCTCCGCCTCGAGCCCGAAGCGGCCGGGTAGTTTGCGGATCTCCTCGCGCATACGCTCCAGCGCAGCGGATGAGAGGCTCGGGGAATAGTAGTCCATAGCCCGGGCGGGGAGGTTATGGGCTTCATCGATGACCAGGGAGGGCTTTCCTGCCTGATCGACGCCGAGGTCCGTCACGCGGTGAAGGGCCGAACGCGGAGCGAAGACGTAGTTGTAATCGCAGATGACCACATCCGCTTCCCGAACGCCCTCGAGCTGCAATTCAAACGGGCAGACCTGGTACTGCTGACCGAGCTCGCGAAAAGCTCTAGCCTTCAACTTTCTCTTTCTGGTCAGGATATCGGGAATTTCGTGCGCATGGATCTTCGCGTAGTAATCTCGAGCATATTCACAGTATTCGGGGCTGCACAGAGGTTCGTCCTTAAAGCAGATCTTGGATTTTGCGGTGATCGAGAGGGATTTGACGCGTGCGCCCGATTCCTTGAAACGGTCAATTGCGTCCTCGGCAACCGAGTGCTGACTGTTTTTCGGCGTGACATAAACCGTTTTCTGCCCCCGGCTCAGCGCTTCCTTGAGCACCGGATAAAGGACGTCGACGGTTTTCCCGAGCCCTGTGGGGGCCTGGACAAGCATCGGATTTCCCTCCGTCATTCCCTGCTCGATCTCCTGCATGAGCTCTATCTGTCCGGGACGCGGGTTCGGGAAGGGAAAGGTGAAGAGGGAAGACATCTTTCGCCTTCTGGCGGCGCGCTTCTCCGCCAGCCCCGCTTCGACCACAAGTTCATCAAGTCGGCTGTCCAGCCATTCTTCATAAAGGGAGAGATCAAGCGAGAGGTCGAGATCTCTGGAATCACCGCTGCGGGAAGAGACGAGATGAAAGTAAAGTGCGGGAAGAACGTTGTGTTCGCGCCAGTAGAAATAGCCGTAGGTCAGAAGCTGCAGACCATAGGGATGGTCTGTCGGGCTGTCCGCGAGCTTTCGGGAAAGCTCCAGAATATTGAATCCGGACTTGATTTCCTCGATCTTCGGCGGGTCATGCCTGAAGAAGCCGTCCATCCGGCCGTCGACCCGGAAGCGATATCCCTCCCGATCGAATTGACAGGATACCGCCACTTCCGGCTGGTACAGGGGGTCGGCTTTCGCTCTTTTCTTCTGCACGCGGGCATGGATCTCCTGCCCCTCGGCGGCCGAGCGTCCATATCCCGACTGGGCTTCAATGCTTCCCGTGCGGGGGACCGGCAGTGCAAAATCGCGCAGGGGGATTGTGATGAGTTTCGGTTGTTTCACGGGCTTGTCGAGAGGGTGATGTCGCCATACCAGGCGATTGCTTCGACGCCGGTGTTGTCGGTATCGGTCATGATGGCCAGGGCGCCCGCAGGGGGCGGATCTTCGCCGAAGAGCCGCCGATAATCCGCCAGAATATCGCGTTGCTCGCTGATCCATCGTCCAGCCATCTCAGCCCCGGACTGAACAGCCAGCATCCGAGCATTGGCAGTGAAGGCGTTGGAAACAAAATCGCCCTTGGGCAGCCTGTTCGCCCAGATATAATTGAGCGCCCGTGTCTGCCAGAAAAAGAATCCCGGGAAGATCACGTAAATTCGGGCGGCGTAGTCATCGCCTTCCCTGCTTTTTGCATCTCCGCCGGCTACTGTCTGCCGGATTTTCCAGGACCACTTCAGATAGCGGTATTCAGCCGGATCAAACGAGAGTTTCTTCACCAGGCCTGAGGCCGAACCTTTGGCGTGGGCCTCGAGAACCGTGCGGCCATCTTCCTCCACCAGCCGATAATCCGTAAGCCCCTCGAATTCCTTGACCTCCCAGCCGCCGAGCCCTTCAGTGCCGAAGCGGGCGACAGCGATCTCGGCAGCGGATACGGACCCGGGGCAAATGGCCATCGACAGGATGAAAACCGCGGCCCAGAAAAATCGGGGTGCCATATTCACGTTTCAATCTTCTCGTGGGCGACTTTTATCACGATCTTGTGAAGAAACCCTGCGGAAACCATCGGCGCGTGAGCATCCTCCGGAAAGAATACTGTCAGCTGCCCCGGGTGGACCTGAACCCAGGCGTCCGGACTGTCTTCAAAAAACTGCAGATCCTTTTCAGGATCATAATCCGCAACTGCAGTCATGCACGCCGACCGGGACTTCCATCCTATCGATTCTTTTCCCTGAAGAACCACTTGGATGTCGATGTAGTCGTTATGAACCTCGAGCTGTGCGTCATCGGACGATTTTCCGGCGGCCCGGATCACCATCGCATAAAGTTCCGTTCCGCCTATTTCATGTCTTCCCTCGGCCAGATCCCCAAGATCCGGTCTGCCAAGGAATCTTGTTACTGCCGGGAAAAGAGCGTGCAGCGATTCGTACCCGGGAAAGCGATCGACAGCATCAAGGATCATCGTGTTTTCCTTTCAGAGAAACATCGGCAAAATCTATTCGGAATTCGTCAAGGCTGGTTGGAAACTGTAGCAGAATGGCGCTCATAAGGGAAAAGTAATACGCCCTAAGTCAAAGAAACCCGGCACAGAACCGGTTACAGACCTTACGGCATTTCGCGTCTGCCCGAAAGAGGCAGTTCGAAACTGAAGATCATGCCTTTTTCTTTGAGTCGGGCGGTGACTTTTCCGCCGTGAGCCTCGACAATGCGCTTGCATAAGGTAAGCCCGAGGCCGGCGCCGCCCATCTGGCGAGATCGGCTGCGGTCGCTGCGGAAAAAAGGCTCGAAAAGGTGCGGCAAATCCTCTTCCGGGACCCCCTGGCCAAGATCGGCGACTTCCACCCTGATCCGATTTCCTTTTTCCGTCACGGCGAGCGCAACAGGGCTTCCCGGGGCGCTGTATTTGACGGCATTGTCGAGCAGATTGTCGCAGACCCTATTCAGCAGCTCTGGATCAATAACGGCTGCCGGCACAGTCGGCGAAATCCTTTTATCCAATGTCCGATCAGGATGATGTCGGACAAAGCGGGCGGCGACTTCCGTGAAAAAACTACCAAGGTCAACGGCTCGTGGCCGCATGGGGATGGCAGCCGGCCCGCTGGCGGCAAGATCGAATCGGGCACTGGTCAGCACATTTTCCACAAGCCTTTCAAGCTCGGCCAGATCGGCGCCCATCCCGTGCAACCGCTCCATTGTCTGCCGGGAATCGCCGGGAGCGTCCTCGCACAACTCCAGGGCCACTCTCAAACGGGCCAGAGGCGTTCGGATCTCGTGTGAGATATTGGCGAACAACTCCCTCTCGCTGCGGATGCGTTCCTGGAGGCGCATGGCCATTTCGTCAAGAGCGCGGGCCAGGTCACCCACATCATCCCTGCGATCGATACCGCTGCGGACGGAGAGATCGCCGGCGGCCAGTGCCCGCGAGGTGGCCATGAGGCTCTCCAGAGGGGACGCGATAACACGGACCCGCCTCCACGAAAGCAGAGCCACAACCAGAAGGACGGCGGCGAGGGAGAGAAGAAGCCGCAACCACCCCGATTCAGCCCCTTCCAGCAGCAGATAGGGAGCGCCTTCGCCATTCAGGTAAACGGCATAAACCCAGCGTCCATCATGGCGCAGAGGGTGCCAGTCGCCGATGCGGGACAGGCGTTCCTCATCGAGGGGCGACGGCGCCCGGCCTGCAACGGCAAGTGGCGTGCCATCGCGGCGATAGACGGCCGCGCCTCGCTTCAGGGAGCGGGCAAAACGATCGAGGGTCGCCCGGAGTTCCCCACGGTCATCGAGATGAAGCGCCAGCTCGACAGCGATAAGTCGATGCAATCGCTCGGGACGCCCATGGAAGCGGGACTCAGGCTGCACCAAGAGGATGGTCATCGACGCAGCCAGAGCCGCCGCCACGATCAGCAGCAGACCATTGAGATAAATGCGCCAGAAAAGACGGCGCCGCGGTATTTTCATCCCATCCCCCGGTCCAGATACTGGTATCCGGCGCCGCGTACGGTGCGTATCCTCTGGGGATTGCGCGGATCGTCCCCGAGTTTCTGGCGAAGCCTGGAAATATGCACGTCGATCGAGCGGTCGAAGGCTTCCTCGGCGCTGCCGCGGCCGAATTCCATGAGCCGTTCGCGGGAGAGGACCTGTCCGGCGCGTTCCGCCAGGGCCTGTAAAAGGGCAAACTCGTAGCTGGTCAGATCCAGCGGCATGCCATTCAGGGTCGCCGTCAACGTGCCGGGGTCGAGGACCAGGTCGCCCACGCGGACCAGGGCGCTGCGGGGCCCCACCTGACCCCGCGCCCGGCGCACGGCGGCCCGGATTCGGGCGAGGAGTTCCCGGGGAGAGAACGGTTTGGGGATGTAATCATCGGCTCCGATCTCCAGGCCCAGGACACGGTCGGCCTCTTCTCCCCGGGCGGTGATCATGAGAATGGGGACGTCAGAGTGCTCGCGCAGACGCTGGCAGACGGAAATTCCGTCGCGTCCAGGCAGCATCAAATCGAGAAGCACCACATCGAAGCGGTGGCGCAGCGCCTGCTGAAGTCCCCGCTCTCCGTCGGCTTCCAGGTTGACGACGACGCCGTTGCGCTCCAGGTACTCGCGGGTGAGCTGGGCCAGGCGCAGGTCGTCCTCGATCATCAAAAGGTTGATCAGCGGCTCACGTTCCATGTTCCTCTTCTCTTCGATTTTTCTTCAAACGTGGGCATTTTTCCTCCTGGCGAAAATCCCGCCCATAAGCTGCCCGGCTACGGCCCCTGCGACCGTCAAGGGGAAAAACTCCACATCGAATCCCGTTTTGGTCCGCACGTAAATGATAACGGGAATGGACAGGTGAGTGTAGAAGAACCAGCCGAAAGTAAACTTTGCATACCCTTGCCGCAGGTAGCCCAATGGAATATTGAGTCCGGCGGCCAGCAAAAATAGGGACAGCAGAAGAACGAATGTAACCATGCGCGACCTCCGCAGGGGTGCTGAGAGCCGCCTTGCGGCCTTTTTTCAGCACCCCTAAACCTGTGTTTAATTATTCCCCGCGCAGGATGTGCAACCGGTATCACTTCCGCATTCTTTTGGGAAGAAGCGCTCGGCGGCGTATTCGGTGATATCGATGCCGAAATGCACATAGAGCTCTTCGTGCCCCGGCAGGGGAATCCAGTAGGAATCCAGAACCCGATTCCATCCCTTGACATATTCCACCGATCTTTTTGTAGTCTTCTCGCGCAGCGCCTGATTGGCGAGGCAACCCTTATGCGCTTCTTTGTCTCCCTGGTCGATGCACCGTGTTCCGGGGGCGGACCCCAGCGCCTCAGCTGCCTTGTTGCGATCGAGAATGGTACGGTCGCTTCGGACGAGCAGAACGGGAAAGGGAAAATTATCCCAGAAAAGATGAAAATGTCGGCGAATATCTTCGTTGAGTTCCACTTCAGGCATAATCCGGCTCCTTTTTTTCGTTTTCGTTTGCGCAGACAATATGGAGAATGGTTAAGCTCATTATTGCTTCTCTGCCCCGTGCGCAGACTCAAAGCGCTCCTGCAGCTCGGCTCTTTGAGCGGGGGTCAGGACCGCGCTGATCTCGATCAGCCGGTCCACCGTCCGGTGGCCGAATTCGGTCATGGCCTCCGCCTTCTCATCCAACCGCTGGTGCAGATATTCACGATCCGGATTGTCCAAGAGAAGAGAGTCTAGAATTCTGCCATGCCCGCCGGCGCTTTCTTTGCGGGTTGCCCTCGCATCTTCGATGATTTCCCCCGCTATCAGATGGATCCTGTTTCTCTGCTCCTCGGTCGCATCGATTTTACTTAGAGCGCGATCGAGGTGTTTCTCCAGTTTTTCGGCCATCTTCTCGGGATTGCCGTGATAGCTGTGCCGATGATGATGACATCCAGCGAACAGCCCTCCGGCAAGCGCCAACACGAGAACCGACACCAGTGCTTTGAACCCCTTTTTCATTGGTAATCTCCTTTTTCGGCCGGGGAGAATTCCCCTTTTGATTGGACGCCATGGTGCCATTCTTCTGTTTCGCAATGTTGTCGGGAATGTGAAGAAAAGTGAAGCATCCTGTCAGGCTCGAGATCGGGCAAGCAGATCATCGCATGCGCCGATTGCGTCCACCGAATTCAAAGGAGGGGGGCCGCTGTCATCATTTTCGTCCATCGCCCAGATTTGGACAGAACGGAACTTCCGGCTTCCTTTCTTCGGTTGAGCTGCCGGAGGATCTCGGGAGATCAAGGGAAGCGGCTGAAATCATCGGGGCGCCATGCGGATCGCGCCATCGAGACGCACGCATTCGCCGTTCAGATAGCCGTTTCTGATCATTTCCAGGGCGAGTGATGCGAATTCCGGCGGATTGCCGAGTCGTGACGGGCACGGCACCTGTGCTCCGAGGGCCGCTTTGACATGGTCCGGCAAGCTCGCCAGCAAAGGCGTGTCGAAGAGTCCGGGCATGATGGTGTTGCACCGGATCCCTTCCCTGGCAAGATCGCGCGCGACGACCAGCGTGATGCCGTTGATTCCCGCTTTCGAAGCGGAATATGCCACCTGGCCGATCTGGCCGTCCTGGGCGGCAACAGAAGCGGTATTTACGATGGCTCCGCGTTCGCCGTCCGGCAGGGCAGGGAGGGTCAGCATCCCTGCTGAGCTCAGAGCGATACAGCGAAAAGTGCCGATCAGGTTGATCTGAAGGATGCGCTCAAAATCTTCCGTCGGATAGTGGCTGATTTCCCCGGTCGTCTTGTCGCGCGAAGCAGTCTTGCCCGCTTTACCGGTACCGGCGCAGTTGATCAGTATCCGCTCCTGGCCATTTACCGCACGAGCTCTGGCAAAGCCCTCTTTGACGCTCTCCTCGTCGGTGACATCGACCTCGCGGAAGACGGCGCCGATCTCGGCGGCGACCTTCTCCCCCTTTTCCTTTTGCAGGTCAAAGAGGGCGACTTTGACGCCCTGCCCTGCGAGCGCACGAGCGGTCGCCTCGCCCAGGCCCGATGCGCCTCCGGTGATGACCGCGGAAATTGATTCATTCAGTTCCATGACAAGCCTCCTTCGTTATGAAAATCCGTTTCGGGATGCTGCTTCGTCGGCAGACCAAATTCTCGTGCCATTTCGTGAGCCTTGAGAGGGAGGGGCAGCGGAGCACGCCCGCAGGATGTATTCGCCTCCGCCGGAGCGTAGCAGGTTGATCCTTTTGAGGCTTTGCCTGAATCACCAGTGGTCATTATCCACGGGTTTCGGCTTCGGGGGAGGCGCCAGGGGGATCATTTTGTTTCCCTCACAGGGGCCCGGTTCGCCCGAGGGGCAGGCCGTATTCCCGTCCGTTGCAGAGGAAGGGAGAGTCGTCATCCCATAGGCCAGGGTCTTGTCGGTTCCCGCCTCGTTCACGTAATCCAACAGGGTGATGGCGTAAGTGCCGGAATCGGAAGAGAGGGCGGCATTCGTCAGTTTCGCGCCATAGAGGGTGGCGCCGGTAAAGCTGGCTCCCTCCAGGTGTGAGCTGACCAGGCTGGCCCCGGTGAGGTCCACGCCATCCAGGATGGAATTGGTCAGGACGGCGCTATCGAGGACGGCTTGCGATGCACTGGCTGAATTTCCCGCGAGCGTGATCCCTGCCAGATTGGCATTGCTCAGATTGGCGTACGAAAAATTCACGTCGGTAAGGGTGGCTTTGTAGCACTGCAGAGAGGAGGCGTGGACCCCGCTCAGATCCGCGCCCGTGAGATTGGTGCCGTTCAGATAAGCGAAGTCCAGTTGCGTCAACTGGTCCCCAGACGTTTCGATGGAGAAAATGGCATCGGAGAAATCGGCGTCCGATAAATTGGCGTATTGCATCCTGGTGCTTCGGAATTGTGCGCTTTTTGCGGACACACCCGTCAGATCGACTTTGTAAAAGGAGGATTGATTGAAAATGCTGTCGTCCATTGCGGCGCTCTGGAGGTTGGACCGGGAAAAATCGACGCCGGTGAAGGAGACATTATCGAAAAGGGCGCCGGACAGATCGGCGTCGGACAGATCCCCTTCGGTCATGGTGACGTTCGTGAATCGGGCGCCTTTGGCGATGACTCCGGACCAGGAAAAATCGGGAAGTTCAACGTCGCTGAGGACCCAATCGTTCATTGTCGTCCCTTCGAGATGGAACACCGTCCATTGACTTTGCCGGCTCGACAGGCTTCCGGCCACGGCCGACGAAGCGAGAGAGGGACGACGGACGGGAAGATTGGTGGTGGAATCAACCTGTACCTGGGTGGCCAGAAGACTCCTGGTGGTCGTGAGATCGGTTGATGTCAGCAAGGCTCCGGTAATTTCGGCCCCTTCCAGGTTGGTATCCGAAAGGTCCGCCTGGTCAAGGTTGGCATAGCTGAGCACCGCGTCGGAGAGGTCGGCACCGGCGAATTTGGCCCCGGACAGGTCGGCATGGTTGAAATCCGAACCGGAGAGATCGTTCCCCGAACCATCGAAACCTTTCAGATCACATCCAACGCATACATTGCTTTGGACCAGAATCTGGTGCTCGTACTCCTGGTGAGAAATATTGTTTTCGTTCGATTGTACATCAATGGATTGAGCTGTCCCCTCTGAAAGGATCGTGCTGTTGGAACAGGTTGCGAGCACATCTTGCCCGGAATAGGGGCTTGTGACGGACAGGAAATCCCCCTGGAAGCTGGGGTTCGAGTAGAGAAAGGCCCTGGATTCCGCAGGCGAGACGATCGTGTGGACCCCGGGTTGGTCAGGGAAAAGGCCTGTCCATATGGCGCCGAGGTTCTCCCTGCTGGCCGTGGTCATATATCGGGTTCCTTCGGGGAAGCCCGTGCTCGGATCGTAGCATTTGTCGAACAGCGCCACCTCTTCCGGAAAAAGCTTTGGCAGCTCCTGCCCCTGCGTAACACCGATCCGATGGGAAGGATAAACCTCATGTTTGGCGAGGGCTTTTGACGGAAGACCGTATTGGTCAGAAAACAACCAGAGATATTCGTCTCCGTCGTAAATCCAGCTGTAGGAATTGCCCGATTGGCTCAACCGGAAAGCATTCCCCTGTGTCGCATTTAAATTCAATTTGAAGTCGACGGGCGTATCTCCCGCCCCGAGAGCATGGCCATAATAATCGGTGACCCAATGACCGCCGCCCGTCATTTTTCTCACAGAGGCACCGTAAGCCTCATAGCGGCGGACGGGGTATCGGTGATTTCCCGTGGACAGCCAGCCTCCCGTCGATGCGGGGTCGGGCGTTCCGATGGTAAACCGGGCAACGGTGTTGTCGGTTCCGGGTATTCTCGGGTAAAGCAGGCTTTTCTCTCGATCAAAGGATCCGGTGGAGAGGGAGGAGAAGCGAACGGTGTCGCCATCGAGAACTTCGAGTATGCTGTCCGAGTCCGGAGTGCCGCTCGCGGACGCATCCGCGACCTTGTTCAACACCCAGCCTTCATCGGGTTGGTCCGACAGGAGGTCCAATACCGTTGCCGCCCTTGGAACGGTGACTTCGTACATCCCGCCCAACTGAGGCGGAGCGCTCGCACGGGCGACGATGCCGCTTGAGAGTTCCGCGTACCGCACCGCCTGGGGCGCTATGAACAACATGTCCGGTTTGTCGTCGGGCTGTCCCTTCCCCCCGTGATGCACCTCCAGGTCGTAGCTTCCGGCTTCAAGGCGCACCGGTTCGCAGGTCGCGTCCGACGCTCTCCAGGTCGCGATCTGCAGGCCTGCCTCGTTCCTCAGCACGGTGTAATGATCCTCTCCGTCGTCGTCCCCCACGCAGAAGGAGAACCACCCCGCCGAGAGGATCTCGTAGGGGACGATGTCGTAGCCCACGCCACCGCTGTCCCCCTCGTGGCTGGTGTCGGACTCGAGGTTCAGCGCCACTGTATGGTGGGGCCGAACCCGCAGTCCAGGGTTTCCCGCGAGGTGCTGCTCCTGGAGCAGGTGGGCGCCCTGCAGATCGACGATATGACCCTGGTCCAGGTTGCCGTCTCCGCCATCGCCGCAGGCGGTCAGAAGAGTGAGCAGTGCAAAAGTGCAGAAATAAATTGAAGGGCGTAACGTATATATCATTTGGAGTTCCTCTCTAATGTAGTGTCCTCGGATGCAGAAGAAAACATCAGGTGGACGGAATCCATTTGCTGATGGAAGGCTCGACGGAAAAATGGCCCGCGATCTTTTCGTAATTGAGGGTGTACATAGTACGCCACAGATCGACCGTCAGCTTGGCGGCCGCGACCCCGCGCGTCCGGGTCAGGTACTTGCCGTCGGGGGTGTAGATATCGACATAGTAATCGGCGGGGTTCGTGCCGTTGTTCAGATAGTAGTGGACATAGAGATACCCTCTGTACTCGACGCTGAGGTCCAGGTAGGTGACGGGTGCGCTTTGCTCACGAAGGGGCATGAAACAGGTCGTTTGCCCTTTGAATGCTTTTTGATCAGGGTTGCCGTACAGATCGAGAGCCTGGACCCGGTTGTTGACTGTTTCCAGAACGAGCAGCGTCCCCTTGGGACTGACGGCGAGGGCGATGGGACCGTGCAGGAGTCCCTCCCGGATCCCTTTTCCGCTGAGGGGGGAGGCGGGGACGGCGTTTTCATCCGGAGTCGGGCTGGATGGCAGACGCAGGATTTCGAGTTTGCTGTTCAACCAGTTGGCGCCCACGGCGATATTTTTATAGACGATCAGGGCGTCCAATGTCTGGGTGAAGTAGCCGTAGCTCAGACCGTCGTCTGGAGTGATGGCGCCCGCCTCGGCCAGGTCGATCCCCCGCAGGTGGTTTTTCGACAAATCTCGCGAATCGATATAAAACCCGACTTTCTGAGACCGCATCAGGTCGTAGACGATGGCCGCAGGGTTCCGGAAGCCGCCGCTGATCGTCTGGAGTCCGCCTTCCGGGTTTTCGGGAAGGGCCGAAACGCCCTGGATCAGATGGAGTTGCGTGTACGCGATTCCTGTGTCGAGTTCACTGATATTGCCGCCGGCGGCCTGCCAGGCATAGCCGATGGCGCCGGTGTCCTGGTGGTAGGTGATCCCCTCCAGGGCGCCCAGGTGGCCTCCGATGGTGCCGTGGCTCAGGGCGTTCAGCGTCGCGGTTGGCGCGACGTCGGTGGCCTGCCAGGTATACCCGCCCCCCTCGTACCCCAGCTTGGCCTGGTGCGCGTAGGTGGTGGAGGAGGTCAGGGGAACCAGGTCGTTCTTGACCGTAATCTCCGGCAAAGGAGTGTTCAGATTGTTGTCCACGTCGCCCGTGTCCCCGTGGGCGACCTTGGTGCCGTCAGCGGAATAGAAGGCAACCACCGCCTTGATCTTGCCTCCCGTGGGGATTCCGGTGAAGTTTTCGGTGATGGGTCCGCTGCTGCCGCCGGCGGGAAGGTCCCTTTCGATGTAATGGTCCGTCAGGGCTTCATCGAGGTAGAGCGAAACCTTGTAGTTCGCGGCCGTCGCCGGAAAGGCGATGTCGTGCTCGGCGTGATCAATAGTGACCGCGATATCTCGGTTGAAGGTGATTTCGTCGGCGAAGACGAAGGGGGAGCAGAGACATTCGATGGTCGTTTCCGCCAATTCCGCGGCGGTGCCGACGATACTGGCCACCTCCATGGCCCAGCCCACGAACGGGACGGCGAATTCAAGACGGGTTTCGACCATTTGTTCGAGGAACAGCATTTCCAGATCTTTCTTTGTTTCCTTCGGAATGATCGAATACAGCTTTTTCGCCAGTTTGACGAGGGCGGCCTTGGTGTCATCGCCATGAAGCGACTCCTCGATGTCGGTTTTTATGGCGTTGGCATTGTTCAATCCCTTCAGAATGGCGATGACCGAATCTTTTATGGTTTTTTCCTTCTCCTTTTTGTCGAGATCCTTGTTCAGGTCGCCTATGCCGGAGACAAGGGTCCAGCCGGGGATGATGTATTCGAGGACGGCCGTGGCGAGAATGCCGAGGAGAGCTTCACCGGAATATCCCGATATCCCGAGGCTGCCATAGAGGATTTTCACGGAACTGAACGGGACGCCCGCGGGTATGGTGATGGTACTCTCCGTCTCCGGCCCATAGACGGGAATGCCGAAAGCGGTCAGTTCCGGGGCGATCAGGCCGATGTAGTACTTGTTCTCATCCAGATTATCAAGCAGAAGTTCGGTCAGGGACCTGTAATCCAAAAGGTCAATGGAGTTCCCGTCGCTGTCCAGAAGTTGAAAGTAAAGTGAAGCGTGGCGCAGGTAGTTGTTTTTCGAAACCAGAGTGAGCGTACTGGCGGTCTCGTCAAAGTCGGAAATGGTCGTTTTAATCCCATATTGGGAGGATGCGTTCTTGAGACTGAGCTTGATCCCGGCGGGGGAGTTACCCTTGTAGGCCCAACTCGATTTCGCCGCCGCCGGTGCCGGGCTTTGATCGATGGAGGTCACGCCTTCGTTCACCTCCCAGGCGGTTCCTTTAAGACTGTCGTCGGCCTTGACGTTCCGAATCGCTTTTTTCAGTGCGGGCGCGGCATCCCTTTTCGTCTGGTCGGACAGAACATAGTGGTAAAGAGTGTTCCCATCCGCGTCGGTGGCGGTGCTTCCGTCGGCGTTTTCGGCGGGTTCCAATGTCGCCCAGCCCCCGGTCGTGGTCGCCCGACCCTGCTGGTGAATCGAGGTTGCGAGATCGTTTACTTCATCCAGGTATTCAATGTGCGCCCAGATCTTCAGGGCCAGATCGGAGTCGACCTTCAAGAGTTCGGGATGGTGAAAGATGATCGCCTTCGCAGCTTCGTTTGGCGAGTCGATATGATCCGCGTCGAAGCTGTCTTCCGACGTCGGGTTCGTGGTATCCGTCGCGGCGAGTTTCGAAAGACCGGTGGCGCGCAAGCGCGGAGAAATTTTTTGTCCGGGATGATGGATGAAAACACCGACGACTCCGTGCGCCCCGCCGGAGGTGTCGGGCAGTTCTCGTATTTCGATGAGCCTTACCGCGTTGGCGGGCAGAGCAATGTCCGTGATGAAATGCGTGAACCGGTCTTCGGAGATATTTGTGAGGCTGGGGTTAATCTGGCGATGTTCCGTCACTGTCTGGGGGGTGTGCTTGGTGAGGGCGTATTCCGTTCCGGCAACCCGTATGGCGTAGTCATGGGACTGGTCCAGGTGGGAGAGATCGAAATGGAGATCCTTGGTTTTATCGCCCCGTGTATGGCCTTCATTGCCGTCGCCGCATCCCGTCAGCAGCGACCCTGAGAACAGACCACTCAAACCCACCGTCAGGCTCGCACCAAGGGCCCGGGTGTTGAAGTCCCGCCGGGACATCGGTTTTTGAAGAATGCTCTTTTTTTCTTTCCTGCTCATCGTTGAGCCTCCTTTCCATTGCATGCCGGATGGCAAAGTCGCTTGGGATGTGAAACGAAATCCCAGAAATAAAAAAGCTGCGCACGCCGAAAAAACGAATTCGGCACTGGCAGCTTCACGATTTGTACAGCGGCTCTTTTCATTTGCTCTCTTCGGCGGCCCGGCTGTCCCCATGGGATCCGTGGCTCTGCGTCACCGGGTTGCCCCGGTTTTGCTCTTATCGGAGAGGAAAGATGGTCCATCCCTTCTTTTGAAGGTCTAGGACGAATATTTCAATCCTAGAGGTATTTGCCCGCCCGGTTCAATAACAGGGTTCCTGTCTACCTCTTGAGTAACGGTTGACGGCCAGAAGTTCCGAAAAAAATCGTTGGACCGGCGAAAATCCGCTTCTGGTGAGCGTGACATTCTCGGCGTGACGGGTGTGGGCCTTGAGAACGACGGTACTTCGACCCATGTTTCGAGCCACCAGGACGTCGCCCGGCGCGGGGAAGGCCAGAGTGGCATATCGCGCGCCCCGGAAGGTCAACCGGTGGTTCGAGCCATCCGATTGCGCTGCTTCATGGACGATTTCGAGTTCCGAAATTTCCTGCCCGGCTTCCAGTTTGAAGTGGTATGCCTTCTCGCTTCCGACCCGGACGAGCATACGCGCCGACTCGCCGGGAGGCAATTCCCTGCGATGATGCCACTGCAGCGTGTCTTCAGCGGAATGAAAGGCAATGGGGTGCACCGAGAACCGCGTCGAACCTTGCGGGGCATGAGTCGCGGGGAAAAGAAAAAAGAAAAGAAGAAGGCTCGCCAGCGCCCCTGTCAAGGCGGCGAAAGATGGCCTTGCGAGTATCCCCGTCAAAGGTCGGAACAGGCTGATATCTTGTCGGGAGTTTCCCTTGTCCGAAGGAACGGATTTCTTCAGATCGGCCGCGAAGCGGGGACCGAGCTCGGAGTTCGAATAGAGGCGAGACAATTCCTGCGCAGCGGATTCCACAAAAGCCATTTCAGCGGCGTCCGACCGGCAGTCGCTGCAATCGGAAATGTGGAGGAACAAATCGGAAACCTCCTGGCGGCCAAGATCGCCGTCAAGATTTCTGCTTGCGAGAATCCGCGCTTCTTCGCAGCTTATTTTTGGATTCACGGCCATATGCGCTCGTTTGTCGGGTGTTTGAAAATAGGTGACATCATCGGGGAAAAAGTTCCTTCATTCGTTCTCTCATCCTTTCCCTCGCCCTGTACACCCTGCTTTTCACCGTACCTTCGGAAATGTTCAGCACCTCCGCCGCCTCACCATAGGAAAGGTCCTCCATCGAGACCAGGATCAAGGCTTCCCTCTGTTCCGCCGGCAGAGAGGATATCTCGTCATGAAGACGGGTGAGAAACTCCTTTCTCTCATAATTCCGATGAGGATCATCCTTTTCCGCGATTCGGCTCAGAAGCCACTCCTCCGAAACAGAATCTTTCCGCTTTTCATCGGAGCGGTTGAGGTGGTTTCGGACAAGATTGAGAGCGATTCCGGTCAGCCAGGTGGAAAGCCTGGATTCCCCCCTGAACCGATAAATGCTGCGGTAGGCGGCCAGAAAGGTCTCCTGGGTCAGCTCTTCAGCCGTGGCAATGCAGGTAACGCTTTTCAGGATGAAACGGAAGATCCTGTTCTGGTGGGTCGCGACAAAGAAGCCGAATGTTTCGGCATCCAGGCCGGAACTCTCGTGATTCGGGGCGCAGGTATCGGGAGGGTCGAAGGACGTCATGGCTCTCTTCGGCGGCTCGGCTATCCACGTGGGACCCGTTGCTCTGTGTCATCGGGTTGCCCCGGTTTTGCTCTTATCGGAGAGGATACTGTGTCCATAAATCCATCTGAGGATTGAAAAGTCAAGGCAGAAGATTTTAATAATAAGATGTTGAGTGCCAGTACATCGCTAACGGATTTTAGTGCCACGACATCGCTGACACTCAACACGGTTATCTGAGTTTGTAATCAAATTCCTCGACCTGGGTTT
>JAGXHI010000067.1 GCA_024636295.1 Desulfuromonadales bacterium | reverse complement strand
TCTTGATTTCATCGTCCATGAACACCTCCATGTGGAATTAGGTGTTCACAGATTTACGTGGCTACTATTCGTTTGTCAGAGAACATTTGTTATCGATGTACTGGCACATTTTTCAGTAATCGATGTGGTGGCACTCAACACCTAGCCCTTTTTTAAATTTTTCTTTACGGCACCCTTACGGCAAGCAGGAGAACTACTTCTTCGTGCTCTTTTTTTCCTTCCCGCTACTTGGTGTTTCCTTCAAGTCTTTCAATCTTCATTTTCTGAAGCCACGCTCAATATACGGGCTCACGCCGTTGCATTCTAGCACCAGCGACGAGGTCTCGAGAGTCAACTCGACGAAGCGGCTGGTGGACGGCTGCACTTTTGGCGGGGCGTTTTCTACCCGAAGGCCGCCAGCGGCGTCGACGACGTGACTTGGGCGGAGTACGGCGAAGGGCTGGCAGAGCGCCTCGTCACACTCCATGATCGCCTCCATGGCGGCACCTACCGGGCCAGGCCGAGCAAGCGGGCCTGGATACCCAAAGGGGACGGGAAGAAGCGCCTCATCGGGATCGCTGCCCTGGAAGACAAGATCGTCCAACAGGCGCTGGTGGAAGTCCTTCAGGCGATTTACGAAGAGGACTTTCTCAACTTCAGCTACGGCTCCCGGCCGGGGCGAAGCCAGCACAACGCCCTGGACGCGCTCTATGTCGCGATCACGCAGCGCAAGGTGAGCTGGGTTCTGGACGCGGACATTCGGGGCTTCTTTGACAGCCGGCTGCGCGCACTGCGCAGGCGGAGCCAGAAAGGGCGAAACCTGCCCTGGCAACGCATGCAGGGCTGGATGGAGAAATGGATACCCCGAGCACGGGTGCGGCACCCATACCCGAATCAACGCCTCTGCGTTTGACCCGAGGCAGGAGCCCGGTGCGGTAGTCCCGCACGCCGGGATCTGTGCGGGGGGCACCGGGTAACCGGTGTCCCTAATGCGACTATTTTTCCGCAAATAAACACTTTAAAGAAAACAGAGCCGGCTATTTTGAAGGAAATTCTCGCCTCAATAGAAAAACAACAAGCAGCGTCCCCTTGTGCCTGCGCGGACCGCAGATCATGAAATTCACCGAAGCTCATCACTTCGACCTGGCCGACGCCCTAGGTGTTCTTGCCGGCGGAGAAGACCATGAAGTCGGAGAGCACGAGGTCCTTGCGCGTGGGATATCCGGTCAGGGTGCTGTTGACCTGGAAAAGCTTCCGGCCGAATTCCTCGGGATCGAGCCCGCGGATTGCGCCTGGCCAGCGGGCGATTTCGCGGTCGCTGTCGGTGGTGGTCGGGGATTTGAAAATCACCGTGTCGCCGAGGTTCGACGTATACTATGCCCCTGACCGAACTCAGGATTTTTCCTCAGGTATTCCTGCTTGACTTCCTGCTTGACTTGGAGGTGTCTCACTGATATGTTCTAGGGTCTGTCCATTAAATTGCGGCGGTCGCGAAGCGGTCGCGGATTCCCGTTTACTTTTGAATAATTCCTCAGCAGTCCAGATGTCGTAGAAAATGATTCAAATCTCCGTTGTCGTCCCCGTACGAAATGAAGAAGAGAACGTTTTTCCCCTTATTGAGGAGATAAGCGCCGCTTTAAAGGGGATGGAGCATGAAATCCTGTTCGTCAACGACGGCAGCACGGATGAGACGCAGGCACGGCTGAAGAAAGCCCAAAAAGATTATCCATCCTTGCGCGTCCTCAGGCACAAAATTGCCTGTGGCCAGAGCACGGCTGTTCACACAGGAATTCTGCACGCCCGCGCCCCTTATATCGCCACGCTTGACGGCGATGGTCAGAATGACCCGGCGGATATCCCGCGAATGTTCGAGCACCTTCTCGCGTCTTCTCAAGGAGGGGACAGGCAGGTGCAATGCGTTTGCGGCTTCCGGAGGCGGCGTCGCGACAGCGGGATCAAGCGAATTTCGTCCCTGTTGGCCAATGGCATCCGGCGCCGTTTGCTGAAAGACGAGACTCCGGACACCGGTTGCGGTCTGAAGGTGTTTTCCCGAGAGGCTTTTCTGAGGCTTCCCTATTTCGATCACATGCATCGTTTTCTCCCCGCTTTGTTCATTCGATATGGGGCCAGGGTGGTTTCCTTTGAAGTCAATCACCGCCATCGCACCCAAGGGAAATCCAAATACGGCTTTTTCGATCGTCTTTGGGCGGGTCTTTTCGATTTGGCCGGGGTTTTCTGGCTTCAGAAGCGTTCACGTCTACCGGAGATTTTTGAGGAAAAAGAATGAAGGATATCAACGTCTGGATTGTCATAGGATTTCTGGGACAGGGTCTTTTTACAATGCGGTTCCTGGTTCAGTGGCTCCAGAGTGAGCGGCAGGGGCGCAGCGTCATCCCTGTCGCTTTCTGGTATTTCAGTTTGGCTGGAGGCGTGACTCTGTTTGCCTATGCCATTTACCGAAAGGACCCCGTATTCATCCTGGGCCAGGGGACGGGTCTGATCATCTATCTGCGGAATATTTATTTCATTGTTAAAGAAAAGCGCCGCCCAATCCATTCCTTAGCTGTCGATTCTCCCACTGAAGAGTCTAAGAGTGCTCACTGAAAGAGAAGCATTCAATTCCCGCCGCACTTTCTTTTTTCTAGTGGCGGGATATTTTTTACTGCACGTCCTGCTTCGGGTCTTTGTTTCGAATAGCGTCGAATTGGATGAGGCCGAGCAGCTTATTCTTGCTCAGAATTTTCAATGGGGCTACGGACCCAAACTACCTCTTTATTCCTGGATTCAAAGAAGCTTTTTCCTTGTTTTCGGTGTGAATGTCTTTTCCCTTTCCCTGCTGAAGAATCTTCTTCTTTTCTGTACCTACGCCTTTACCTTCGGGAGCGCCAGGGAAATCACACACAGTGACCGATGGGCGATATTTGCGGCCGTCTCCCTGTTCCTGATTCCACAGATCGCCTGGGAATCCCAGCGGGATCTGACTCACTCTGTTCTGGTCACCACCGTTGCAGCTTCAAGCCTTTTCTTTTTCGTACGCCTTCTGAAGCACGGGCGATGGTGGGATTATCTGGCCTTCGGCGCTCTCGCCGGTTTTGGATTGCTCTCCAAATTCAATTACGCTCTATTCCTGGCCGCACTTCTCCTCGGGGCGTTTTCCATGAAAGAATTCCGTCCCCGCCTTCTGGAGAACAAATTGGGGCTAGGATTGATCCTGGGGGCGGCGATCTGGGCTCCCTATGGCCTGTGGATGAGCAACCACTGGAATCAGGCGACCTCTCATTCCAAAAAACTGAGCGCTGTATCCGGGGCCATTACGACAGGTGTGGTGGATTTCTTCAATGCCGCCCTCGCCTTCTCAGGGGTGTGGCTGGCCTTTTTTATTATTGCCTGCTTCATCTGTGGCAAAAAAGATGGCAGCGCCCCCAGGGATCCGCGGGATATTATCTGGAAGAGGTTCTTTGAGAGGATTTTACTCTCGGAGCTTCTCATGTTTGTTTTTTTGATTGTTTTTTTCGGCGTCACCAGTTTCAAGGACAGGTGGTTCCAGCCCCTGCTTTTCTTCCTCCCGGTCTATGGCGCCCTTATTCTTTCCCGCCGCCTGTCGCATAAGAGACTCAAAGGGGCAACTGCTTTTATTGTTGTCATCCCGGTGCTGATTCTTTTTATTCTCCCCTCCAGAACCCTTCTCGCCGGCAGGTTGAATCGGCCCTGCGACTTGACCGCTCCCTATGGTGTCCTGTCCGACCAGATCAAAGCACTCGGTTTCGAGAACGGGGTGATCCTTGCGCCGAATAGCCTGGTGGCAGGCAATCTGAAGCTGCAGTTCCCCAAAAGTAAATTGTTTTCTGCTGAATTATCCTCCCCAGGGATCCCGAAGGATAAACCTGTCCTGCTGGCCTGGGAGGGGACGCCCCCCTCCGGAATACCGATATCGCTTAAAGAAAAAATAGAGGCGATACGGCCGGGAAATCCCCTTCCCGATCCGCACTTCCTTACGGCTCCGCACAAATTTCTTCCTGAACACGAGATGAGCCTCGGTGTAGTTCTTCTGAGATAAGCTCCCGTGAGGGATCGTGTGCACTCCATTATTCACATCGTAAGCCAAACGCACAAACAGGGCTGCCGATATGGTTTCGTGAGAACCTTCCAAGCCCCCCGAACGCCAACAGCGGAGCTATCAGCTACGGAGGGGGTAATTGGGTGAGGACCTTCAGAAGGTGGGGAATCAGCTGTTTCTTGCGCGACAGGACGCCTTTGAGCTCGTAGAGATTTTCTCCGATCCGGGGATATCCGATAATCAGTGGAAGTTCCCTGCCGCCGAGGAGTAGCAACAGACTGGCGCCCTGGACGATATCGGTCACAAGGAGTCCGGCAGTGGAGAGGTTTTTTCCCCGGCGGATCTCCCCCAGCGCTGCCTCGAGTTCGGACTGCAGATCATGAAATTCATCGAAGCTCACCACTTCGACCTGGCCGATGCCGAAGGTGTTCTCTCCGGTGGAGAAGACCTTGAAGTCGGAGAGCACGAGGTCCCTGTGCGAGGGATATCCGGTCAGGGTGCTGCCGGCCTGGAAAAGCTTCCGGCCGAATTCCTCGGGATCGAGCCCGCAGATTGGGCCGAGCCAGCGGGCGATTTCGCGGTCGCTGTCGGTGGTGGTTGGGGATTTGAGAATCACCGTGTCGGAGAGCAGCCCCGCCAGCATCAGGCCGGCTTCCGCCGGGTCTGGATCGAGTCCGGCCTGGCGATAGAGGGTGGCGACCACCGTGCAGGTGCTGCCGAGGGGCTGGTTGATGAAGCGGATCGGCTGGGACGTATGAAAGTTGCCCAGCCGGTGGTGATCGACAATCTCGAGGATCTCCACCTTATCGGCGCCGGGGACGGCCTGGGACAATTCATTGTGGTCGACCAGGATCAGTTTGATCGACGATGGCGCAAGCAGATTGCTCTTCGAGGCGACGCCGGCAACCCGCCCCTCTTCATCCAGGACGATAACTCCGGGATCACTGCCGAGGAGGAGTTTCAGGCGCAGATCGTCGACCCGCTCTCCAAGACCGCTGGTCGCGAAGTTGTCTGAAACGAGACGGCCCACCGGAGTTGCCAGTCGGGTCAGCCAGGCGCTGGTGGCGGTATCGAAGGGAGTCGAGAGAACCGTGACCCGCTGTTCGCGGGCCCGTTGCAGGATATCGTCGGAGACGGGCAGCCCGCCTGTGACGACCAGCACCCGTGCGCCTATGTCGACCGCTTCGCGCTGGATGTTTTCGCGGTTGCCGGTGAGCAGGATCAGCGTCCGCGGGTCGAGGCCCTGCATTTTCTCCTGGAAGGTTCCCGAGGCCATGGCCCCGACATAGAGCCTGAGTTCATCGACGCGATCATCGAATTCCTCGGTGAGCAGGTCGGCCTCCAGGCAGCGCCGCACCGAGGAGGGCGAAGCGAGGACGCGGCGGATTTCCGCTTCTTTGCGCGGCACCAGGATGAATTCGGTGAGTCTTTTGAGCACCAGCAGGCCGATCGGCCTCTGTTCCGCATCGATCACCGGAAGCTGGCGGATATCGTGGCGATGGAAGAGTTCCATCGCGTGGGAGAGCGGCGCCTCGGCACCGATGGTGACCACCTGTTCGGCGATGATGTCGCGCACCCGAGGGTGAACATCGGTGATCAGCTCCGGCAGCGGCAGGCCGAGTTCGCCGAGCACGAACTCGGTCTGCCGGTTGAGATTGCCTGCTCGCGCGGGACGCACCCCTTTGAGGCCTTGTCGCAGGCGCAGCCGGGCATAAGCCATCGCACTGCAGATGGAATCGGTGTCGGGATTGCGGTGCCCGACGACATAAATGGTTTCAGTGCGCATGGCTGATCGACTCTCCCGTTCGAAATCCGGTGATTCGTCCTCCAACGGCAGGGCGCTCACTTTTAACGTAGTATCGACTTCCGGAATATAAGATGGAAAAGGAGGCTTTTCATGACGGGAAAAGGCCGTTTCCGGAGAAAAACTAACATAAATATGAGGATAAGACCAATGATCAATGCAAGGTGGAGCCGGGGGAGAGATGGTGAGCGGGTGTTTATGTGATGTTAAGACCTGATTTGTTCTGAATGGAAGGAGGTTGCGAACAGGTGCGACAGAAGAATGCTGTCATTGGACCCGGCAAGCGCTCGACTGTGAGCCGTCGAAACGCTTCGACTCACCTTCTATGGCAGGATTGAAAACAGTCCAGACTCGAATCAGGGGATTACCTCATCATCCGGAATTCTGCTTCCCTTCTGAAGAATGGTTTTATCGCCGATAAGCACCCTGTTGCCGATAACCGATCCGCGGCCGAAACTGCAGTGGGTGCCGATCGAGCTGTCGTCACCGATTCGAACGTAATCGCCGATCCGGGTGTAATCCCCTATAAATACGCCGCTGCCGATTTGAACTCTTCTGCCGATGACGACGCCCGTGCCCAGAATGGTATCGCTTCCGATCGTTGCATTATTTTTAACGGAAGCCTTTGTCCCGATCTGAGTGCGGTCGCCGATGGAGACGCTCTGCCCGATTTTTGCCTCATCCTCGATGATCGCATCCCTGCCGGTGGCGACATTTTTGTTCAGGGCGACACCTGTTCCGATTGTTGTGCCCGGGCCGAGATTTGCTCCGGGATAAATCGCCGCGTCCCTTTCGATAACCACGCCTCCGCCGATCACGGCATCCTTTGAAAGTACCGCCTCCCGGGAGACCCAGGGATCCTCGATGGCGTAAGCGACATTTGCAGCCGCTGCCCAGATGAGAGGCGCCAGGATAAGGCTTGTTTTCCATGTGCCGCTCGAGCTTCTTTCCATCCTTTCTCTCCCGATCCTGCTTTGACTGATCTTGGCAGTCGCTGATTTCATGTTACCGGCTTACCACCATTTTTCCAGAAGTGCAGGAGAAAAAAAACGGGGAGGGATGGCTCCCTCCCCGACGAGTGATGCATTATCTCCTTAAGGTGTAGTGATGGGGAATGGTGTCGCATTCACCCAGGCGGATGGGCCGGCGCCATTGGTCGCCTGAACTCTGAAATAGAAAGGCGTGTTCCGTGCCACGTTACCCGTGGTGAACGTGGTGGCGTTTTCGCCGACCGTTGCGGTCACCAGGTTGGCCGTGAAGGCCGCATCGGTGGACATCTGGATCGTGAAGCCGTTTTCGTTGGAGGCATTGTCCGTCCAGTTCAGTGTGACCCTGGCGTTGTTGCCTTGCCTTGAGGCCGTCGCATTCACACCAGAAGGGGCCGCCGGGGCGGCAACAGGGGCATTTTCAGGATAAGATACGACGTCCGTGAACCCGGAATCGACAGTCATCGTCGAGTAACCGGGGGTCGCATTGTAACCGACAGTGTTAGAGGCGAACACCCTGTAGAAATAGGTTTCCTTCGTGTTGCCGACGGGGTCGGTATAGGTCGCCACGTCGGGTCCTGTTGTGAAGGTCGTCAGTCCAGTGGTGAAACTGGAATCGGTGGCCCTCTGGATGACGAAGCTGGTCTCGTTTGCGGAATTGTCCTCCCAGGTCAAGTTGAAATTCCGATTATTGCCATTACCCGTCACCGCACCACTCAAGCTGGTTGGCGCATTCGGCGTCATGGCCACCGATATGGGCCGCATCATGTCCATTTCCTCATGGCTGAGGATATGGCAGTGCCAGACGTATTCCTGCCCGAAGTTCGTCAGAGCATTGATGATGGAATCGGTCGGAGTGGCGTTTGCATCGGTGTTGGTGAACCCCATCATTGAGCCGAGGGGCATCATCGGGTTGAGAGGTCGGATGCTGTTCGGCATGTCGAAAGGCACCACCGGGATGATGGGCCGCAGAGCCACAATGGTGTCCTCCAGCGGGCTGACCCGGACCGTGTCCTTCCAGCCGAGCTCATTGGGTTCGGGCGGGCGGATGATCCCGTCCCAACCGACGCGGTTGATGAGCTGTACGTCGAAGAGGTGGAAGTGAATCGGATGGGTATCCACACCGTTGTGTGTGATCTTCCAGATCTGCGCCCCGTCGCCGGCATCGGAGATCGGCTGCACCTCCCAGGAAGTATCCGCTGGATCCTCAGGATTCAGAGTCCTCGGGAGACGGGTCGCATTGATCACCTCGCTGGCCGGGTTCGAGTAGGGATAAAGAATCAGGTTCTGCTGCACCCCGGCCTGAGTCAGCGGAACCTCGAGACCCAGGTTGCCGCTCATCCTGCCGTATTCCTTATCAAAAGCCTCACCCTGTTCGTCCTGGATCGCCTTGGGCTGAAAGGGCATGGTCAGAGTCCCGCCGTCCAGTGTGTTGAAGGTCAGCGAAAAATCGGTGATCCTCGCGAAGCCATCCCGCACGCCGCTGTTGGGGAATGAGGCGCCATAGGCGGAGTTGTAGGCGCCCTGCCCGACGATGATGGGGTGCTGTCCGGATTCGAACACGCCCGAGCCGTCAGTTTGGTGGGCGAAGGCGGCCTGCAGGCCGGCCAGATCGACCGGAGAGGGTGAGCTGATTTCCGATCCCACCACGATCTGCATGACGGTGCGGATGTTCGGACCGTAGCCGGGGAGGGTCGAAGGCGCGCCGCCCGTATCCCTCAGGTCCGGGTTGCCGGTATAATAATCGTAACGCGGATCGCGAGCCGGAAATGCCGCCGGCGCATCGTTGTACAGGATCAGGGTCTGACCTGCGTAATTGGAGAAATCCACGATCACGTCCGCCCGTTCGGCCGGGGCGATCAGAAGCGAGTGCAGGTCGACGTTGCCGGCGTTGAACACCGTCGGATCGTTCACCCAGGTCGTCGGATGAGGAGGAATGACCACCGGCGCGGGAAGAAATCCGCCCTCGGTGCCGATCTGAATCCAGTCCGGGCCTGCCGGTGCGACAGGTGTCGGGAAGACGGTCGGGTCGGTTAGGGCGGCCTGCACCTCGGCCGGATTCAGCGCCACTTCCTTGCCCGATTCGTCGGCCACATACAGCGACAGGTTGAAGAAGCGGTCGCTGGCGGCGTTCAGAATGCGGAAGCGGTAGGCCTTGGGCTCCACGGTGAGAGTCGGGTAGGCGGTGCCGTTGACCACAGGGGTGTCGTTGAAGGCCTCCATGCCCATGGAATTGTAAGGGGTTCCGGGCATCATCGGAGGCTCGCACCACTGCACATCGGGGTCACAGGCCGGGTCGTAATAAGGATTTGCAACTGGCGGATAGTCGATATTAAAGGTGGGCGGCCAGAACCACGGCCCGTAGGCCCAGCGGCCGAACTGGTTGACGCCCGAGCTGTCGCCAGGATTCTGTGCCGGCGAGTAGACGTGCGGCAGCCACAGGCTGCCCTCGCCGCCCCAGCGGGCCGTATCCCAGGTCTCGTCGGAGACGTCGAGCTGCTCCTGGCTCGGCACGAAGGTCTTGTCCTGGATGACCAGCGGGATGGTTTCTGTGGGAAGGAGTCCCTCAAGCGCCTGCTCGGTGTCATCGGCGATGATATAGGGTGCGGCCATGCCCGCATAGACGTTCAGGCGGGTGATGCCCCAGGCGTGGTCGTGATAGAACATGAGCCGCGCGCTCTGCTGGTTGGTGTAGTAATAGGTCTGTGCGCCGGGGCCCGGATCGTTCGTCGCACCCTCCACCTCACAGGTCGTCTGGCCTGCACACGAGGCGATCATACTCCCATCGGCATTAAACCACATGTCGGGAACATATTGTACGCTGACGCCCTTGTTTCCCCTGGATTGGTCATTGCTATCGGGATAGGACAAGGGTTCGTTCGCGGGGGTGATCCACTGATGGGGCGTGCCGTCGCTGATCCACGGTGAGGTGCCGCCGTGCAGGTGCAGGGTGGCGCGGTTCTCTGTGAAGCAGCCAGAGGGCTTCGGGATCATCCCGCACATGGGGTTCTGCGGATCCCCCAGCATGCCATCCATGAGCGGCCCTATGCCGGAACCCATGACCGTCACGTCGGTGGGAAGGAACAGGTTGCCCGCCGTCCCCGTAGGGAGCAGGTTGCGGAACAGGATGCGTACAGGACGATTCTTGGCGGCGACGATCGCCGGCCCCAGATATTGGGGCTCGGTGAGATAAGTCGTGCTTCCGGGCACAAGCTGCACGTATCCACGCAGGGTGGTCGCGGGCAGATCCGTATGCATCTGCTTCTCATACTCGACAACTGCGATCTCGTAGTAGTCCGAATCAGGGTAGATGGTGGTATCCGGGACGGCCACCGGAATTTCCTGGCCCAGGTTATTGGGCGCGTTCAGGCCAGGAAGGCTGTCGACGAACTTGCGGATACCGCCGCTAATCGTTACGTTGCTCCCCGACAGGTCGAGAACATTGGCCGCGAAGGAATAGATGCGCGCCTGAGGATAAATGGGGAAATCAGTGCTGCCCAGGGTGATCGTGTCCCCTTGCGCGGGAGGCGCGGGGGCCGGATAACTGAAGATATCGGTTCCAGCCGGATCGATGTCCACGGGAATTCCCGCCCCGTAGAAGCCGATCACATCCCCGGCCTGCACAGGGATGTTTCCGACAGAAAAGGTCTCCATGTTTCCGGCGGGGTCCGTCGCGGCCGGCACTATCATTTCTGCGCTTTCGAATACGACCTCGTACTCATCCGCGATACCGGTGGGCCGCAGCACGAAGGCATAGAAAGAATTTCCTTCCGAGCCGCCGGGACTTCCCCCGAAAAGCGTCTGGTTGAAAATTTCGAAGCTCTGGATCTGCCCATCGGGCAGTACGGCATCAGGCAGGACCACGAATACGGGGACAGGTGTAACCGGCGGATCCACGAAATCGGTGGCATAGGCCCGCTCGATCAAAGGATTCCCAACAGAGATGACCTCCGCGCTGACGACCGGCAGCGGACTGTTGGCGTAGTTCGGATGGCTGAAATAGCGGGGCGCCTCCCCCGGCATCGCCATTATCGCCGCCTCCATCTGCAGCAGATCGAAACCCCCTTCCGCAGCCCGCTCTGCCGCGGCCTGCCTTTCAGCCTGGGTGATCCTTTTTGCCTGCTCCGGCGAAGTTGCAGGTGGTTTCGCGTTAGCAACCCCGATGCCTGCGGATAAGGTAGCGGCAATCACTGTCATTCCTACTCTGCAGACAAGTGTCCATAATCTGTTTTTCTTCACGGTCTCCTCCTTTTTTGATGGTTTTTTTCGAGGGGCGGCTGTTGGATGCGGCCTATCGCTGAATGCCTTGTTTAACTCACCACCTCACTTCCAGGAATGAAAAAAACGCCTTGATGCAAAGGGTGATTCGGGTATGAAAGCGATCTTTTGTTGGAATTCCGGGCGGGAAAAATTCACAACTGAATTGCCAGATGTGAGCGGAATTATAAATGATCGCTAATAATTTGTCTTGTCGGGTATTGACTGAATTTTCGGTGAGTATTTTGCTGTGGATATGCCGTTAATTTCAGTACAGGAGAGAAAGGATGACGGCAGGGAGATCGATTGGCAGGATTGGTTCCGGAGGAGGCAGGCTCTTATGCCAGGTCATATTCCGTGGCATATCGCGCCAGTTGAGCATTGCTCTTCATGTTCATCTTCCAGAGAATGCGCGAACGGTATGTGCCGACCGTCTTTACGCTCATCCCCAGTTCCGTTGCGATTTTCTGCGGCTTGTGCCCCGCTGCGATCATGCACATGATCTGGTATTCGCGGGCGGAGAGATTTTCATGCAATGGGCGGTCGTACCTTCCCAGGCCGTCGGCCAGGGCCTCGGCGAGGGAAGGGCTGATGTAGCGTTTGCCCAGGGCTACTTTCGTCAATGCTTCAATGAATTCCCGACAAGGGCTTCCCTTGCTCAGATAGCCGGAGGCGCCGGCCTTTAAAGCGCGCAGGGCGAATTGTTCTTCGGGGTGCATACTCAGGATAAGGACGGGAAGGTCAGGTTTTATTCTCTTGATTTCCGCCAGGACTTCGAGCCCGTTCCTTCCGGGCAGGGAAATATCAAGAACCACGAGATCGTAATCGGTCTCCCTCACTTTTCGGATGGCCTCCCGGCCATTTTCAACCTCATCGGCAACTCTCATGTCAGGGGTCATGGCAATGACCTGATTGAGCCCGATCCGGAAAATGGCGTGATCATCGGCAATGAGTACCTTTTTCAGGCCCGTCATGCCACCTCCCCTGGAGGGTGGGCCGGAATGCGCATAACCACAGTAGTTCCCTGCGGTTTCGAACGGAAAACTCTCACCCGTCCCCCAAGCATAAAGGCCCTCTCCCGCATGCCGATAAGACCGAAAGATCGATAATCGCGCAAATTTTTCTCCGAAATGCCCCGACCGTTGTCCTTGACGATGAGGACGAGCCGGTCGTTCTTTTCCCGGAGCGAGATATCAACGCGGGTGGCGCCGGAGTGACGCATCACGTTGGTCAATGCCTCCTGGCATACCCGGAAAAGCGCCGTTGAAATCTTCGTGCAGGGGTTTTTATCCGGCGCTGAAATATTATGCCTGCAGTCGATACCCGTCCTTTTCCGGAACTCTCTGGCCTGCCACTCGATGGCTTCGGCAAGTCCCGCCGTATCGAGTATGGCTGGCCGCAGATGTGCGGAGATTCTCTCGACGGCCTGCATCGCGCTCACGATCAGGTTTTCCATTTCGGTTATTTTTTCGGTCAGGTGTCGATGGTCACTGTATTCCTGGGCCAGCATCGATACGCCCAGTTGCACGCTTGCCAGCAACTGGCCCAGTTCGTCATGGATCTCCCGCCCGATGGCAACTCGTTCTTCTTCCCTTGCCTGCTGCAGGAGAGCCGACAAAGAAGGAGGCCTTTTTTCAGAAGAACTCATTTCCACTTCCGTCTGTTTGCGAGAGATGGTTCCCCCCCATGAGTGCAGCCCCTTCTCGTTACAGCGGCGATGGCGGATGCATCTCTGTGAGAATCGTCGCTTTAATTCTGGTCAGGGGCTCTACATTTGAATGCCTCAGGCGCCCGCCTCTGTTCCATGGACGAAAGAAAAAGAGCAAATGCCCGGCTGGAGAAGTCGAACCGGCATTGCCCTCGAGAGGGTGCAATCCATGGAACTGTTTTCTGAAGGATGTGAAAAGGATCAGGGTGAACTTCTCTGCGATAATGTCCACACAATGGCACATGCCACAATCATGATGAAAATGATCTGCGAATGTTAGAGCCATTGAAGGAATTTCTTTGCAGGGGCAAGGAAATAATTTCCAGGGCGTCGACGTGATTGTCCTTTCTCTGAGATATTATAATTAAAGCAATCCAACAATGATCTGTCAAATGGGTGGAACGATAAAAAGGCAATTCGCCTTATGGATCTGCCCTTTATGGATCTTTCCTCTGAAAAATATAATTTGACAAATGTTACAATTAAGGTTATATTTCTCCCCAAGAATACACCGAGGGAATCCGGACGCGGATGTCCCTCTTTACCCCGGAAGGTTTCCCTCCTGCTTCCGGGGTTTTTTTTGTTTATCTCCAGGGACGAAGAAAAGGAGGGCGAGGCATTGCCTCGCCCTCCTTTTCCGATCGTCGGGTTTACAGGCCGACTCTCGGGGCAGGAGAATCGTTTTCTGCTGCCGACCGAAGTTCCTTCTGGAGAAGGGAGGCAAGCGCCTCCTTGTGATCAAATGGGATCCCAGCTGAAAACGTCCGCAGAGCGGTCGAGAGGATAGAAATTTTTCTCCAGAGCAGGTATGGCGGTCTCGAAGATGGAATCGATGGTCCAGCCTTCGCTCTTCTGAACGGAGCGCAGGGGGCGCGGCTGGCTGATGAGGAAGATCTCGTTCATCCGGACCCCGAAGATCTGGCCGGTGATGTGGGCGGCGCGGTCGCTGCAGAGGGCCGCAGCCATGGGAGCGATCTTCTCCGGCTTCATTCTCTTGAGCTTCTCCACCCGGTCTTTCTGCTCGGGCGTGTCGGTCGGGATGGTGGCGATCATGCGGCTCCAGGCAAAGGGACAGATGCAGTTGGAGCGGACGTTGAAGCGCTCCATATCCAGCGCGATCGACTTGGACAGGCCGACCAGCGCAAGCTTCGCCGCGGAATAGTTGGCCTGGCCGAAATTGCCCACCAGTCCCGAAGCGGAGGTCATGTGGACGAAGGCGCCGCTTTTCTGATTGCGGAAATGGGTGGCGGCGGCCCGACTGGTGTTGAAACTTCCCCGCAGATGAACGTCGACGACGTCGTTGAATTCCTCCGGGGTCATCTTGTGAAAGATGTTGTCCCGCAGGATGCCGGCGTTGTTGACCACCGCATCGATCTTCCCGAAGGCCTTCACGGCCTGCTCGACCATGGCGTTGGCGCCCTCCCAGGACGCGACGCTGTCTGTATTTGCCACAGCGGATCCGCCTGCAGCCTCGATTTCAGTGACAACTTCCTGCACCGTCTCCGGGTCGAGATCGTTGACCACAACGCTTCCGCCCGCCCGGGCCACCTCGAGGGCGATTCCCCTTCCGATGCCGCGGCCCGAACCGGTCACCAGGACCGATTTTCCTTCCAGAAATTTCGTTTCACTCATGTTTTGCTCCTGTTCTCAAAGTAAAAGCAGTAACACACTGGCTTTTTCGCCCAGCCGGAGGCGATGGACTCCCGTAAAAAGATCGCACCTGCTCGACTCCCTCTCCCCGGATGGGAGAGGGGCGGGGAAATGACCCCTGAACTTCGTGAGGCTTTTACGGAGGCCCATGCGTATAGCCTGGAAGAGCCAAGTCACATCTCCCCGTCCAGGACGATGAACGTAAAAAGCGTCTTTGCCACCATTTTCGCTTTTGCGTCCGTGCCGTCGAAAACGTCCCCTTCGGCAACGAGCAGCTTTTTCCCGGATTTCAGCACCTGCGCCCGGCAGAAAATTTTCGGTGCGCTGACGGCGCGAAGGATGTTGATTTTGAATTCCGCTGCAACCACATCTGTCCCCGCTTCCAGCAGGGAGGTCGCCGCACCCGTGGCCGTATGCCCGGCAAGGGTCACCAGGACGCCCCCGTGGACCTTGTCCAGGTGCTGCTTGTGCATCGGAGTGATCTCCAGGGTTGTTTCACAGGCGCCGGGTTCGACATTCTCCAGGCGGATGCCGAGTTGGCGTATAAAATTGGCGTTGGTGAAAATTCTCTCCACCGCTTCCTTGTATTCGGGATTTCTTGCGAGCATCTGTTTCGTAATCTCCTGTTGAAAGGCTTTGTCACAACGAGGCGCCGGAGACATGGAGGAAAAAGGTTTTCTCGGGACTTGTGGACTTCGCGTGGAAGTTGACTTTATCCCTGACGCAGCTGACGGGACAGGTCCAGGATTCTTTTCGCCCTGGTGTAAACGGGGTAATCCACAAGCTTGTCGTTCAGCTTGATCGAGGCGATTCCCTCCTTCTCCGCCTTCTCGAATTCCTTGACGATCAACTCGGCTTCCTCGACTTCTTCCGCGGCCGGCGTGAACGTTTTGTGGATCGGATCGATCTGGTTCGGGTGAATAGCCAGTTTCCCGAACATCCCCAGGCCTCTGACCTCGTTGAGCTCCGAGCGCAGGCTGTCGGGATCCGCCAGATCGGGATATACGGAATCGACCGGGGGAAAGATATCGGCTGCGCGGGAGGCGATCACAAGGTGTGATCTCGCATAGATCAGTTCCGTACCCGTTTTTGAAAAGCGGGTGCCGATATCGAGAGTGAAATCGAGGGCGCCGAAGGCGAGGCGTGAAATCCGGTCGCTGCAGGCTGCGACTTCATGGGCGCGCAGAACGCCTCGTGCGGTTTCAATGAGGGGAATCAGGTCGCAGCCGGTCGGCAGCTTCTCAGCCGTCCGGAGAACCGTATCCGCATCCTCGGACTTCGGGAGCATGATTCCGGCAATTCCGGCTGCCGCCGCCTCTTGCAGGTCCCTTTCATGCCAGGGGGTGGTCCAGGCGTTGATCCGGATATAGCAACCCTTCAGGCTGTTTCGGGCCGCGGCTAAGGCGATTTTCCTCGCGTTTTCCTTTTCACCCACGGCAACAGAGTCTTCCAGGTCGATAATGACGGCATCGGCTTCGGTGGCCAGGGCCTTGCCGATGAGTTTTTCATTGCTTCCGGGCACGAAAAGAAAGCTGCGTTTCAGAGTTTTTGAGAATGACATGGTTGCTCTACCTTGCAAGGTCGATGTTAAGAGCCCGCGTTATTTATTTCGCCGGATCGTGACCGGTCAGGGAATCAAGTCTCTCCATGGAACGGCAGGCTTCCTCTTCCAGACGTTTCACAATGTCCGCAAGGGGTTCGATCTTATCGGCAAACGCCACCGCCTGGCCTGTTGCCAGCGCTCCGAGCGAAGTGTCCCCCGTTTCGTAAGCGTTTCGCCCGACCTTGCCGGAGATGTAGGGCATCAGAATGGAGATATCCATGTTCTCGGCATTTTCACGTTCGAGCTGCTGGACGATTTCCGTCGTTTTATTACGCAGGGCGCGGAGGGTATTGCGGACCGTGTGCAGCATCAGGGTGGTATCGGTTTCGGTCGCCTGGACCAGACGCTCCTTGAATGTCCGGTGGGCCCAGATTTCCTCCGCGACCAGAAAACGGGTCCCGATGATGACCCCGTCCGCTCCCAGGGCGAGTGCGGCGATAAGGTGTGCGCCCGTGCCGACTCCGCCTCCAACAATGAGGGGAATCGATATGTCACGGGCGGCGACCGCCGCCTGCACGAAAGTCCCGACCAGGTCCATCCCCGGGTGGCCGCCGCATTCCGCTCCGACAAGAGTGACAGCATCGACACCGATCTGCTGGGCTTTTCGGGCAAGGCGCACCGTGGGGACCTTGTGCACGACCTTAATGCCTTCCCCCTGCAGCTTAGGAAGATATTTCTCCGGGTTTCGCCCCGCCGTTTCCACGAAGGCGACTCCTTCCTCGATGATCAGGTCGAAAATCGCGTCGGTCGTTTCCCCTTCCACCAGCTTGGGCAGCATGGAGACGTTGACACCGAAGGGTTTTCCTTCGGCAATTTCGCGGCAGCGTCGGATCGCCGTTCGCAAGTCCTCGAGGTCGGGATAGCTTCCCGCAGTGATGAACCCCATGATTCCGCTGCGGGCCGCGGCGCCGACATAATCGGCGGTGGAGAGCCATTGCATGCCGCCCGCCACAATCGGCAGGCGGATATTGAAGAGATCCATAATGCGAGTATTGAATTGGCAGTTCATTAAGTTCTCCTTTTGATTGAGGAATTTTCTTCCGCGGGATAATTTGACGCCTAATCCCAGGAATCGACTTTCATGGTTCCATTGTCGGAGAGGTTCTGCTGCATCCTGTAAGCTTTCGCCAGGATCTGGGGCTCATGCGCGCTTTTTGCGGCCAGGCATTCCCGGGTCGCACGATCGAAATATTCCTGAATCATGGGCCTGTACTCGGGATGTACGCAGTTATCGATGACCACCTGCGCTCTGTCTTTAGCGCCGAGCCCCCGAAGATCGGCGAGGCCCTGTTCCGTGACGAGGATGTCCAGGTCGTGCTCCGTATGGTCCACATGCGTCGCCTTGGGCACCACGCAGGTGATTCCATTGGGATCGGTTCGGGTCGGGCGTGTGGAGGGGGAGTGCATGATGGAGAGATGGGCGTTTCGCAGAAAGTCACCGGAGCCGCCGATTCCGTTCACCATGCGTGTTCCGCCGATCAGGGTGGAGTTGCAATGCCCGTAGATATCGAACTCGACGGGCGTGTTCATCGCGATCACTCCGAATCGCCGCACCAGTTCGGGGTGGTTGCTGATCTGAACTGGCCGGAGTACGATTCTGGGAATATAGGTCTGCCAGTTGTCGTACAGGCGCTGAATCCCTTGCGGGGATAATCCGAAGGATGTGGCGGAGGCCATGGTGAGCTTGCCCGAATCGATGAAATCAAGGGCCGTATCCTGTATGATCTCGGTCCAGATGCGCAGGTTCGTAAACGGTCCTTCCGCCAGCCCGCTGACCACTGCGTTGGCGATATTGCCCACCCCGGACTGGAGAGGGAGGAGATTCTTCGGCAGCCTTCCGGCCTTCACTTCGCTTTGAAAAAAATCAAGGATGTGTGCGGCGATGGTTCGGGACGGTTCGTCGGGCGGATCCATCGGCCTTCCGGGATCCTGACGGCGGGATTCGACGATAGCAAGTATCTTGTCGTTGTCGCAGATGACATAAGGGGTGCCTATCCGATCGGAGACCTCCCGGATGAGCAGCGGCTCGCGATGGGGCAGGGGAGGGGGAATGTAGATGTCATGGACCCCTTCCCAGTCGGGCACGGCGGTGTTGATTTCAATCAGGATTTTATCGGCGCACCGGATCAGCTCGGGTGAAACTCCGACGGAACTGCTCAGAATGATATCGCCATTCTCTGTGATGCCGGTGGCCTCGATAAGTGCGATATCGATCCTGCCGCCCCTGTCCGGAGGAAACATCCCGGGAGTGAACTCCTGGGCGTAGTGGGAAAGGTGCCTGTCGATCAGCCGGATATTGCCCTTGTTGATCTCTGAGCGGATGGTGTCGCCGGTCTGGTAGGGACAGCGCCTGTCCATCATTCCCAGCTCTGCCCACCGGTTGTCGATATCCCTCCCGATGGAGGCGCCGGTGTAGACATTGAATCGAAGCTTTCCCTGGAGATTGTTTTTTTCCACATGGTCGGCCAGGGTATGGGCGATTGCTTTGGGGTGACCTCCACCGAATCCGGAAAACCCGAGGAACATACCGTCCCTGAAAAATTTAATCGTCTCTTCGATGTCGATGATCTTCGAGTGAAGGCTTTTCTTCCTGATTTTCTCATGCAAGGCCGACATGGGCAGCTCCATCATTCAAAAAAGGGGTAACGGGCGGGAAACATTATTCCAGTAAAGATTATTTCGCTGGACCGAAACAAAAAAAAACTTCAATTGGCCGCAGGTAAGGCTGATTGACGCAGATAAAAACCGGATGCACACGATTCTCCTCTGTTTTTATGTGACTCCAGCGGGCAAACGAACGGAAGCCAGGAACTTGCGGCTTATGCTTATCAGTATATCAGACGAACAATTCCCCTTTTTCCGCCTTCTGCATCAGGAGTTGCGGGGGAGTGAAGCGCTCACCGTATTTTTCGGTCAGCTCGTTCGCCCTCTCAACGAATCGACGGACCCCATATGTATTGATGTACTGGAGTTGCCCGCCCGTATAGCGCGGAAAGCCGATGCCCAGGATCGATCCGATATTGCAGTCCGCCACGGACCTCAGGACGCCTTCCTCCAGGCACTTTACCGCTTCGATAGCCTGACGGAAGAGGATTCGGTCCTGGATGTCCTGTCGGGGGATATGGGCGTCCGGCTTGTAGAAAAGCTCATACAGCTTGGGCCATACCCGTTTTCGCCCGTTTTCCGGGTAATCGTAAAACCCGCCGTTGTAGGCCTTGCCCAGGCGGCCGTGCTCTTCGGTGACCACTCTCAGGACCCGGTCCGACGCCATTTCCTTCCAGGTCCCGCCTTCTTCCTCCACCATCTTGATGTTCGCCTTCCGGACGCTGACCCCGAGCTTCTGGCTCACTTCGTCCCGGATGGTCAGGGGACCCACGGGCATTCCGTCCAGCTTGCTCAGGTTGTCGATGAGCAGCGGATCCACACCATCTTCGAGAAGAGCGCATCCCTCGTCGAGGAAAGTGCCGAAGACGCGCGAGGTGTAGAAGCCCCGGGAATCGTTGACCACGATCGGCGCCTTTCCGATCTGCTGGACGAAGTCGAAGGAGCGCGCCAGGGTCTCGTCGCTCGTCCGCCTGCCGCAGATGATCTCCACAAGGGGCATCCGGTCCACTGGCGAGAAGAAATGGAGGCCGATGAAATTCGCAGGATTCTTCGATGCTTCGGCCAGACCGGTGATCGGCAGGGTGGATGTGTTGGAGGCGAAGATGCCGCCTTCGGCCAGGTGAACTTCGGCCTCGCGGGTGACGGCGTTTTTCAGAGGAACATCCTCGAAGACGGCCTCGATGATCAGGTCGCATCCCGAGAGGTCCGAGGCGTCGGCCGTCGGGTGAATCCTGGAGAGAAGGGCCTCCTTCTGCTCCTCGGTGGCGCGTCCCCTGGCAATCTGCTTGTCCATCAGTCTGGCCGAGTGGCTCTTCCCTTTTTCGGCTTTCTGCAGCTCCACGTCCTTGAGCACCACCTCGATGCCCTTGCCGGCGGAAACGCAGGCGATTCCGGCGCCCATCATTCCCGCGCCGAGGATGCCAAGCTTCCTGACGCGCTGCTGCTCGAACCCTTTCGGACGGCTCCCGCCGGCCTTGATGGCGGCCGTCTGGAGGGAGAAGGAAATGAGGTTCTTCGCCACCGGAGTGGCCAGAAGCTCGACCATGTACCGGCCTTCGATCCGCAGCGCGGCATCCACGTTCACCAGCATCCCCTCCGCGGCGGCCGAAAGGATTTTTTCCTCGGCGGGGTAGAGGCCCCGCGTCTTCTTCTTAAGACGGGCGGGCGCGAGACTGACGAACTGGGCCACACGGGGGTTGGTGAGCATCGTGCCGCCCGGGATCTGGAAATTTTTCTCGTCCCAGGGCTGCCTGGCTTCCGGATGCCCGAGAATCCATGCCCGGGCTTTTTTGCGCAGGTCCTTTTCATCCTCGGCCACCTCGTCGATGAGGCCGGCTTTGAACGCATCTTTCGGTCCGAGCAGCCCTCCTTCCTGGAGACAGGGCAGGGCCTTCTCCAGCCCGAGCAGGCGTACCAGGCGGGAAACTCCCCCCGATCCTGGCATCAGTCCCAGTCCGACCTGGGGCAGGCCGATCCGGATAACGGGATCCTCTGTTGCGATGCGACGATGTGCCGCAAGGCAGATCTCGTAACCTTCTCCGAGGGCTGGTCCGTTGATCGCGGCGACCACTGGTTTCCCTAGGGTTTCGAGCTTCCTCAGGGCCTGTTGGAGGAGAAAGCTGATCTCGATCGCCTCTTCTTTTTGGGAGGGATCGTAGGCCAGCAGTTCTCGAAGGTCGCTTCCATCGGAAACCGTCCCCTTTTCCGGAATCAGAACGACGCCGGCGACCTGGTCCTTCTCAAGGGTCACCAGGGTCCGGTTCAGCTCTTCGGCGAAAGTCCGGTCAAGGGGATGTGTCGGCGACAGGACCAGGGTGGCGATGTTCTCACCGTCTTTCTCATAGCGTATATTTTTCATGATTTCCCACCTCGTCTGGGAATGAGAGATTCTAATTTCAGCCGTTCTAGAGTCTTTCGATGATGGTCGCAATCCCCATCCCCTCGGCCACGCACAGGGTGCAGAGTCCATAACGCAGGTTGCGGCGCTCCAGTTCATCGAGCAGGGTGCCCAGGAGCATGGCGCCTGTTGCGCCGAGCGGGTGTCCCATGGCGATGGCGCCGCCGTTCACGTTGATCTTCTCCGGAGGCACTTCCATTTCCTTCTTGAATTTCATCACCACCGAGGCGAAGGCTTCATTGACCTCGAAGAGATCGATGTCATCGATGCTCATTTCCGCTTTTGCGAGAACCTTCCGGGTCGCGGGCATGGGGCCCAGGAGCATGATGGTGGGGCAGACCCCGACGGTCGCCGTCGCGACGATCCGGCCCCGGGGAGTCAGCCCGGTGGCCTTCCCGGCGGCTTCGCTGCCGATCAGGACCATCCCCGCGCCATCCACGATTCCGGAGGAACTCGCGGAGGTATGAACGTAATCGATGGCATCGAGCTGGGGATACTTGGTCATCATAACGGCATCGTATCCGGCGGAGCCCAGGGATTCGAAGGCGGGAGGCAGTTTGGCCATTTTCTCCATGCTGGCGTTTTTGCGGATCGTCTCGTCATGCTCCAGAATCATCAAACCGTTTCTGTCACGAACAGGAACAAGGGATCGGGAAAAATAACCGTTTTCCGAAGCTGCCGCCGCTTTACGGTGGGAGTCCAGGGCAAAGGCGTCGATGTCCTCGCGGGAGAATCCCTCCATGGTGGCGATGACATCCGCACCGATTCCCTGGGGGACATAACCAATCCTGATGCTGGTTTCCGGATCCTTGTTCATCGGACCGTTGTCTGATCCCATCCGGACCCGGGACATGCTTTCGACGCCGCCTGCGACCACCAGATCCTCCCAGCCGGAGCGGACCTTCATGGCGGCCAGATTCACCGCCTCGAGACCCGAGCCGCAGAAGCGATTGAGCTGCATCCCTGGGACGCTGTCATCCCAACCTGCATAGAGGGCCGCTGTTTTGGCGATATTCGAGCCCTGTTCTCCGATGGGGACCACGCAGCCGGCAACGACATCGTCGATCCGTGCGGGATCCAGCTCGTTGCGCTCCTTCAGGGCGTTCAACAGGTCTCCAAGAAGGGCGACCGGCTTGATTTCGTAGAGAGAACCGTCGTATCTTCCCTTGCCGCGGGGCGTCCTGACGGCGTCGTAGATATATGCTTCCGGACTCATGATTGTCTCCATTCAAATGGACGATTCGCGGTCGGGAGACCGCTCCTGCAAAAGAAAGATGAAAAGGTTGCAGGAGCGACCTCCATGCCGCGATAGGCTTGAGTTGCTTGACTTTTCTGGGGGCGATCAGATCGCTCCGGTTTCTTTCAGCCGCGCAATCGTCGCGGCGTCCAGCCCCCAGTCGGGCAGCGCCTGCTCGGTGTGTTCCCCAGGAAGGGGAGCAGGGCCCTGCACTTCCGGCCTGGTGCGGCTGAACCGGGGGGCGGGCGCCGGCTGGAGAACTCCGGCCACCTCGATGAAGGTGTTGCGCGCCTTGTTGTGCGGATGCTCAGGCGCCTCGTCCATGTCGAGCACCGGAGCGAAGCAGACGTCGGTGCCCTCCATGATGTCGCACCACTCGGCGCGGGTTTTTTTCAGGAAGATCACGGCCAGCTTCTTCTTCAGCTCCGGCCATCCGTCCACGTCGTGCTGAGCCTGGAAGGCGGGATCGTCGATTTCGCATTTTTCGAGAAGCAGGGCATAGAACTGGGGCTCGTTCGAACCGACGGAGATGTATTTCCCGTCGGCGCAGGCGTAGGTGTCGTAATGGGGCGCGCTGCCGTCGAGCCTGTTCACCCCCCGGTGAACACTCCACATTCCAGCGGCCCGGGCGCCGTACATCATCGCCATAAGCAGGGAGGCCCCGTCCGTCATGGCGGCATCCACGACCTGTCCCTTGCCGGAGACCCCGGCTTCCCACAGGGCGCAGACCACGCCGAAGGCCAGCAGCATGCCCCCCCCGCCGAAATCACCGATCAGATTCAGGGGAGGGGGAGGTGGCTCTCCGGGACGGCCGATGGCGCGAAGGGCGCCGGTCAGTGCGATATAGTTGATGTCGTGGCCGGCGGCCGCAGAAAGGGGACCTTCCTGCCCCCATCCGGTCATCCGGCCATAGACGAGCTTCCGGTTGCGCTCATGGCAGATCTCCGGCCCCAGCCCCAGGCGTTCCATGACGCCCGGGCGGAATCCCTCGATCAGTATATCCGCGCGATCCACAAGCTTCAGCGCCGCCTCGATCCCTTCGGACTTCTTCAGATCGAGGGCCACCGAACGGCGACCCCGGGCCATGACGTCAAATTTGCCGAAGCGCGACTCGCCGCCTTTCCGATCGATCCGGAGGACCTCCGCGCCCATATCGGCAAGCATCATGGTGCAGAACGGCCCCGGTCCGATGCCGGCGAACTCGACGACCTTTACCCCTTTCAACGGTCCCATCCCAAATTCATCCTTTCTGCAGTGAATACCGCATCATATATTCCGTTGTATCCGTCGTTGCGGTTTACAGCGAGCGTGCGATCAGTTCCTTCATGATTTCATTGGACCCGCCGTAAATTTTCTGAACGCGGGAGTCGGCGTACATGTGAGCGATCGGGTACTCCAGCATAAAGCCGTATCCGCCGAAATGCTGCATGCATTCATCGACGATCTCACATTGTTTCTGTGTTGTCCACCACTTGGCCATGGCAGCCGTGGCCGTATCGAGAGTTCCGTCCAGCACCCTTTCGATGCAGTGGTCGACAAAAATCCGGGCGATCTTCGCCTCGGTCTTGCACTCGGCCAGCTTGAACCGGGTATTCTGGAAATCGATCAGATGCTTTCCAAAGGCTTTTCGTTCCTTTACATACTCCACCGTCAACTCAAGCGCCCGTTCCATGACGGCTACCGCGGTCACCGCGATATACATCCGCTCCCGGGGGAGCTGCTGAAGAAGCTGCGCGAATCCTTCCCCTTTTTTATCTCCCAGCAGGTTGGATGCGGGGACAAGAACATCATCGAAGAAAAGTTCGGTGGTATCCGCCGCTTTCATTCCCAGTTTCTTCAGGGGGAGCCCTCGGCTGAATCCATCCAGGTTCCCGGTTTCCACCATGATGAGGGATATCCCCTTGTGGCCCAGGGCCGGATCGGTTTTGGCCACCACGCAGATCAGATCCGCATGGTGTCCATTGGTAATGAAGGTCTTCGAACCGTTCAACCTGTAGTTTCCGTTTTCCAGTCGGGCTGTCATGGATATCCCGCCCAGATCGGTTCCGGCACCCGGTTCCGTCATTGCGATCGCCCCGACCATTTCCCCCGTGGCCATTTTGGGAAGCCACTTTCTCCTCTGCTCTTCAGTTCCGTAAACCAGTATATAGTGGGCCAGAATCCCGCTGTGAACCCCGTTCGAGAAGCCGGTTATTCCCGCACGGGAAAGCTCCCGGGCAATAACGGCCTCGTGAGCGAAAGTTCCTCCGGCGCCTCCGTATTCCTCCGGAATGCTGGCGCACAGGATTCCCATCTCTCCTGCTTTGTTCCAGGCCTCCCGATCCACCATGCCCTGTTCGATCCAGCGCTCGTAATGGGGGACGAACTCCTCGGCATAGAACTGCCGGACGGCTTCCTGCAGGAGTCTCAATTCGTCATTCATCCAGGGCGATCTATAATGGTCCATGTTCCTCTCTTCTCTTGAGGGTGGATGGGAATTGGTAAATCCTGGCCATTCGCCGGATTTCTGCAAGGCATCCCGGTTTACCCGGGCCGTTCTCCATCATTGTGGTGCTACAGAAAACATGCCAAAAGCGTAATTCATGCCTTTGCCGAAAATCTGCCGGAAAAACAGGGCCGGGAAATGGAACTTTTTTGTCGCGGAATCCTCCGGGACGGGCTGGCCTACGAAATTTCGGACCATCTACGCTATTACGGAGAAATACGTATCTTCTTCCCAATGAATCGGCCCAGACTACCAGAACCAGGATTCAGGACGATTGATCTGGCTCGAGCTTCGCAAGCCGGGGGACGCACCCTTTTTTGTAAACCATCACCGTGCGGGTGTAGGTAATCACCACCGTTCCATTCTGGTTGAAGCCGGTTGTCTTTACTTTGACAATGCCGACGTTGGGACGCTTTCCGGACTCTCTTTTCTCCAGAACCTCGGATTGGGAATAAATAGTGTCCCCCTCGAATACCGGATTGGGCAGACGCACTTCATCCCAGGCCAGATTGGCCATGACGTTCTGGGAGATATCGGTGACGCTTTGGCCGGTCACCAGGGCAAGGACGAAGCAGGAGTTGACCAGGGGTTTTCCGAATTCGGTCTGGGACGCATAGTGGTGATCGAAATGGAGAGGAGCGGTGTTCTGGGTCAGCAGGGTAAACCAGCTGTTGTCGGCGCTCAGGATGGTCCTTCCCAGCGGGTGACGGTAGATATCCCCCAGCTCGAAATCTTCGTATACCCGTCCGCTCCAGCCTTCTTTGGACATGATGTTCTCCTTTTTGATTGATTGTAAAAAGAGTTATCTCACCACTGAGCTCACCGAGGAACGGAGAAAAAAGACGTCTCCGCTCCGAGGTGATGCTTTCAGGGTTCAGAACGATCTCGGCATGCCCAGAACGTGTTCCCCGATGAACGACAGGATAAGGTTGGTGGAAATCGGGGCCACCTGGTAAAGCTTGGTTTCCCTGAACTTGCGCTCGATGTCGAATTCAGCCGCGAAACCGAATCCTCCGTAGGTCTGGACGGCGACATTGGCGGCTTCCCATGATGCGTCCGCGGCCAGAAGTTTCGCCATGTTGGCTTCCGCGCCGCACGGTTTTCCGGTATCGAACAGTTCGGCGGCCCGAAACCGCATCAGGTTGGCGGCCTCGATATTCACATAGGCCCGGGCGATGGGAAACTGAATGCCCTGATTCTGGCCGATGGGCCGGTCGAAGACGACGCGTTCCTTGGCGTAGGAGGATGCCCGGTCCACGAACCAGTAACCGTCACCGACGCATTCGGCGGCGATGAGAATGCGCTCGGCATTCATCCCGTCGAGAATGTAGCGGAACCCTCTTCCCTCCTCACCGATCAGATTCTCCGCGGGGACTTTCAGGTTGTCGAAGAAAAGCTCGTTGGTTTCGTGATTCATCATGTTTCGGATAGGCCGCACGGTCAGTTCACTTTCGCTGGCTTCCCGCAGGTCGACGAGGAAGACGGAAAGGCCGTCGGATTTTTTCTTTACCTCGTTCAGGGGGGTCGTGCGCGCCAGAAGGAGCAGCAGATCGGAGTGCTGAACGCGGCTGATCCAGACTTTCTGGCCATTCACCACGTAATGGTCACCCTTGCGAACGGCGGTGGTTTTGAGCTTTGTCGTATCGGTGCCCGTGGTCGGTTCGGTCACTCCGAAGGACTGCAGCCTCAGTTCGCCGCTGGCAATCCGGGGGAGATACTCTCGTTTCTGTTTCTCCGAACCATGGCGAAGCAAAGTGCCCATGATATACATCTGAGCGTGGCAGGCGCCCGAGTTGCCTCCGGAACGATTAACCTCCTCGAGAATGATGGAGGCCTCCGCGATGCCAAGTCCCGAACCTCCGTACTCCTCGGGGATCAACGCTGCCAGCCAACCGGCGTCGGTCAGGGCCTGAACGAATTTTTCCGGATATCCCCGGGACTCGTCCACCTCTCGCCAGTAAGTGTCGGGAAACGTTCCGCAGAGGTCGCGCACCGCCGACCTGATTTGACCGCCCAGTTCCGTGTCAAGCATTCACATTCTCCTTTTTGTTTGTAATAAACGGTATGTCTGAATTTCATATTTCATCGGATTGCCCGCCAGAGTTCACAAACTCCAGACCAGCTGTTTTCCCTCCGATATGAAAAATCATTTCCGGCCTTTCGTCCGCCATTTCCATGGCCGCCAGAATTCTTTTGAAATCCTTTGAACGAAAATGGTTTTGCAACTCCGATTGCGAATTCCACTCCTGCACCAGAATGAGCTGATTCGGGTTTTCAAGATCCTGGCACAGCAGACTGCTGGTACACCCGGGTTGAACCCGGGCCGGGGCCAGAACAGGGCGAATGGCCTGTAGTATTTCCCGGCGCCTTTTCGGCGCCGATGAAATTTTCAGAAGGACAGTGACCATCGTCTCATCTTCCTTAGGGAGCGTCGTCTAATTCGGTATCCCGGCATCGCCCTGCCTGATGGACAGTGGTGATCTTCACTGAGATCTCCAGAGTGGGATCTTCCGGAAGTCGGCCGCCGGGCGCTATTTTCTCTCGAATATGGCGGCAAGTCCCTGCCCGCCGCCGATGCACATTGTTTCCAGGGCATACCGGGCCTCCCGCCGCTTCATTTCGTGCAGCATGGTCGCGAGGATTCTCGCGCCGGTCGCGCCGATGGGATGCCCCAGGGAAATGCCCGATCCGTTTACATTGAGTCTGTCGTTCACGTCAGATTTCCACTCCCGGAGAACCGACAATACCTGGACCGCGAAGGCTTCATTTACCTCGATAAGGTCCAGATCCTCCAGAGAGAGCCCGGTGCGGGCGAGGGCCTTTGCGGTTGCGGGAACCGGGCCTATCCCCATGGTAGCCGGGTGCACGCCTGCCACGGCCCACCCTTTCAGGTATGCCATCGGTTCGAGGCCCAGCTCTGACAGTTTGTCCGCTGCAACCACGAGGCAGGCCGCCGCCGCATCGTTCTGGGTGCTGGCATTGCCCGCGGTCACGGAACCATCTTTCGAGATGGGGCGAAGGTTCGAGAGGGCGTCCATCGAAATATTTTCCCGAGGCCCCTCGTCCCTCTGGACCAACTTCGGCTCCCCTTTTCTCTGGGGGACCGTCACCGGAACGATTTCCTCGGTGAACTTTCCGCTCTCCATCGCCGCCAGGGCCCGTTTGTGGCTCTGGAAGGCGAAGGCATCCTGTTCTTCGCGGGTAATTTTGTACTCCCTCGCAAGGTTTTCCGCCGTTTCGATCATTCCTGAAATGGGACCGAATCGTTCTTCAGGCGAAACAGTCCAGCGTCCCCGCACAAGCCGATCATGCAGGGTTACCGACCCGAACCGGCTCCCGAATCTCATTTCGGTGGTATAAAACTCCACCCGGCTCATATTGTCGGTTCCGCCCGCCAGGACGACGTCGGCATTTCCCGTCTGGACCATCATGGCTGCATTGACGATAGCCTGAAGCCCCGATCCGCACCGGCGATCGACCTCGTATCCCGGCACTTCGATCGGAAGTCCCGCCTTCAGGGCGGCGAGCCTCCCGATGGCAGGCTCTTCGCCGCTCCCGTAGCCGTGCCCCAGGATCACATCGTCGATTTTATCGGGATCGAGGCCGGTCTGGTTCAATATGGCCCTGATAACCGTTGTCGCCAGGTCCGCCGCCGGCACATCCTTCAATACGCCCAGAAAATTCCCTACGGCTGTCCGAACCGGATTAACAATTGCCACTTCGCGCATCGGTACTCCTCCTTGAGGTGTGCTGGGTCTTCCACTTTAACAAGATGAACCCGAGCTGATGGAGATCATCGGACTACAGATCGAATTATGAAACCTGAAGATGATCGGTCGTTTGGATGGCTGTTGTGCGCCTCGGCAAGAAACCTGGCCCAGCCATGGCAAAGCAATCCGTGCATCTAATCGTAAAATTTTATCGGATGATTTTTGCAATGGCAATTTTGCAGTTTGCATGCCAATCCGAAGATACGACGGAAGGTGGCAGGAAACTGTGCGAAAATAAACAAGATCAGCTCCTTGATCTTAGGGTCTGTTTTCAAAAGGGGGGAATTACCGCCTGGAGAGCGGAAAAAAGTTACGAAATATTGGAGGTGCGCACATTTGTGACCTCGCAAGGCGGAACGAAGAGCGATTTCTAACAGACCTCTGAATCTGAACAGAATTTTTCCGGGGATTTCCTCCCGCGGATGGTTTCGATGAGGAGATCCTCCCAAATATTTTCTTTTTTCTCGAGAGTCAAAAAATTTAAGTTTAAATAAAACAAAGTTTGACAAAAGAAATATCCTTCAGTATATTCCAGACAATTCATCTTCGATTCCGGAGGTTGTTTTGTGCTACCAGATTTTCCTGTCGTTTTGCGAACAAAAATCCAAGCATCCCAATTAAGCCAAATGCAGGTAACTTCAGTTATATAGTTCGGATAATGTCAATACGGGGATTTAAAAGAATGGCGTGAATGCGCCAGCTTGTCGTCTACCTTACAGTGAAATTGGGATGATTTGAAATGAAACGGTTTTTGAGAACCATCGACAGTATCAGTGACTGGTCGGGCCGAATTTGCTCATTTATGGTCTACCTTGGCATGCTCCTCCTGGTTTTTGAGGTGATAGCCCGCTATTTCTTCAATGCGCCTACGGTTTGGGCCCATGGGTATTCGCAGAGGCTTTTCGGAAGTTACTTCATCCTGATCGGAGCCTACACTCTGTTCAAGAACGGCCATGTAAGGATCGATATCCTCTACCACCGCTTTTCCCTGCGGAAGAGAGCCTTTCTGGATCTGATCAACTATACGCTTCTTCTGTTCTGGACCACAGTGCTGATCAAGGAGGGGGCCACCTTTTTCAGCACTTCATGGGCGGTTCGCGAAGTGGATGAAATGGTTCTGGCGCATCCGATCTGGCCTGTCAAGTTCCTCCTGATTGTCGGTGTGGTGCTGATTGCCCTCCAGGGGTTGAATAATCTTATTGTTTCAATGATCGTCCTGGTCAAGGGAGAAAATTATGAGTACTGAAATGATGCTGACCATCGGAATGTTCGGCTCCTTGATTATCAGCATCATGTTCGGGGTCTCACTGGCCTTTGCTCTGGGCGCTATCGGCAGCATCTCGGCGTTGATCATGTGGGGTCCCGCCGGATTGATGCCTATCGTCACAGGGGTGTTCAATTATATGTGGATGCTGCTTCTGGCCGCGGTCCCGCTGTTTGTTTTCATCGGAGTGGCCTTGTCGAAATCGAAGATCGCCGAAGACATGTTCGAAGCTTTTTATCTCTGGTCCGGTCGCCTTCGGGGTGGGTTGGCCGTCGGGACGGCCTGTTTTGCGGCAGCTCTTTCGGCCATGACGGGAAACTGTTCGGCCTCTACAGTTACCACCGGCCTCGTTGCCATCCCCCCAATGCGCCTTCGCAAATATGACGAATCCATCATTTTCGGTTCCATCGGCGCATCCGGCACGATGGGGATTCTCATCCCGCCCAGCCTTACCCTCATCGTCATCGGCATGATGACCGGTCAGTCCATCGGAAAACTCTTCGCCGGCGGTCTGGTCGCCGGCAGCCTGATTGTGGCCGGTTTCGTCGTCTATATTGTTGTCCGGGCTTATTTCCAGCCGGAGCTCTGTCCGGCTATCGAAGAGACGGTCACCTGGAAGCAGAAACTGACCGCCTTCAAATCGGTGATTTTACCGGTTCTGATCATTCTTTCCATTCTGGGATCCCTCTTTTTCGGCATCGCGACCCCGACAGAGGCGTCCTCCGTGGGGGCGATAGCCGTATTGATCTGCGTGATGCTTCGAGGAGAACTGACCTGGAAATTTCTCAAGGATTCAGCCTATCAGACCGCCAGCATCACCGGAATGGTGCTCTGGATCATGTTCGGCGCCTCCGGGTTCGTGGCGATCTACAGCGGCGGAGGCGGAATCTACTTTGTCAGCAGCCTGCTTATGGGACTCGACGTAAGCCCCTGGATCATGATCATCATCCTCCAGTTGGCCGTTCTTGTTCTTGGAATGTTTCTGGACCCCTTTGGCATCATCCTTTTATGTCTGCCCATTTTCTATCCCGTGGTGCAGGGTCTTGGATATGATCCTATCTGGTACGGTGTCATTTTCAATATCGCCCTGTGTATCGGGTATATTACGCCTCCGTTCGGGTACAACCTTTTTTACCTGAAATCCCTCAGCCCGGATACGGCAATGAGAGACATCTTCATGAGCGTGGTCCCGTTTATCGGCATCATGGTGGTTTTCCTGTTCATCATGATGGTTTTTCCCTCAATCATCACCTGGCTGCCTGAAATCATGGTGCCCAACTGACGATGGCATCCAAAGGAAGTCCGCTCAACGGCAGGCAGTGAAAGAAGCGGAAAATCAAACCGGCAATTCAGAAGATTATGGATTCGGAGAGTGAATAATGAGCACGAGTATATTTGAGCTGAATGGAAAGGTGGCCATGGTCACCGGAAGCTCGAAGGGGCTGGGAGAGCAGGCCGCACTGGCGCTGGCCGGAGTCGGCGCGGAGGTGGCGGTCTGCGGCCGGGATACCGCCGATATTGATCGTGTGGTTGAACGATTGAAATCGATGGGCGGCAAGGCCGCCGGATTCGTCCTGGACGTGACATCCAGGGACAAGGTGAAATCCTGTGTCGATGACATCCTCAACCATTTCGGCCGGGTGGACATTCTGCTCAACAATGCCGGAACCAATTACAGAGTTCCTGTTCTCGAGTATCCCGAGGAGGAATGGGACCGCGTCATCGACACCAACCTGAAGGGATACTACCTGGTGGCCCAGGCCGTGGCGCCCCAGATGATCGAACGGGGCTACGGAAAGGTCATCAATATGAGCTCGATACTGGGGCGGATCGGACTCCCCAACCAGCTCGCCTACGCCTCGTCCAAGGGCGGCGTGGAGCAGATGACCAAGATCATGGCTATTGAATGGGCGCAAAAAGGAGTCCGGGTCAACGCGATAGCTCCGACATACTTTGAAACCGAGATGGTAAAGCAGATCCGGGGAGATAAAGAACGGCTGAATTTTATCAACACGCGAACCCCCATGGGACGCTGGGGAAAGCTGGAGGAGATCGACGGGGTCGTTATTTTTCTTGCCAGCGCGGCATCGGATTTCATCACCGGCCAGAGTATCGCCATTGATGGGGGATGGACCATAAGCTGACAGGGAGGAGCATTGGCCAGCGAGAGCGAGATGAACAGCTTTTACGATAATAAACCGTGGCTGAAAACCTATCCCGAATGGTTCGCTCCCGAATTCCCTGAGAATTACGGCACCATTCTCGAGAAATTCGACCGAGCCACGGACCGTTATCCAGAGAGCCCCTGCCTCTATTATTTTGAGACCGCCTGCAGTTACGCCGAAATAAAAAAAATGGCGCACTCAATGGCCGCCGCACTCGCCGACATGGGGCTTGGACCGGGGGACAGGATGCTTTTCGTACTCCAGAACATCCCCCAGGCCGTCATCGCTTCCCTTGCGGTCTGGTTGCGAGGAGGGATCGTTGTCCCGGTGAATCCCATGTATACCGGGAAGGATCTTGAGCATCTGCTGGCGGACAGCGGCGCCCGATGGGTCCTGTGCGAGGATCTGCTTTACGAAAAAAAAATCCGGGGAGTCGCAAAAGAGCAAAAGGTGATCACCACCTCCCCGCTCGATTTCTTTGACGAAGGCTCCGAGATTCCGGCTCAGCTCGAAAGCAGCGAAAAACGATATTTTGCGGATACTGCGGATTTCATGACACTGGTTCGCGAATACGCCGGATGTCCGGTGAAACTGAATCCGCCGACTGCAGAGGATCTGGCGTATCTGGTTTATACCTCCGGAACCACCGGGCCGCCCAAGGGTGCCATGATCACCCATGCCAATGTGGATCACAACTGCTATGTCTATGAGGCGGCCGCTCGTCTTGACCGCTCCGATGTGGTGCTCGGGGTCGCTCCTCTGTTCCACATTACAGGCATTGTGGCCCACCAGGCGATTGCCTTCCATCTTGGAATTCCGCTGGTGCTTCACAACCGGTTTGATGCGGAGGACGTTCTCGATCTCATCGAAAAGCACCGGGTGAGTTTTATCCTGGCCGCCATTACCGTCTATATCGCTCTGCTCAACCACCCCAAATTCGCCTCCCGCGATATTTCCAGTCTTCAAAAACTCTACAGCGGCGGTGCGCCTGTTTCTCCGGCCACCGTGGAAAAATTCAGGATTGCCACCGGACAGACCATTTACAACGTCTATGGCCTTACCGAAAGCGTTTCCCCGGCCACGATCTCTCCCTTGGGTCAAAATGGCCCCGTCGACGCCGAATCCGGCGCGCTTTCCGTGGGGTTGATCACTCCGGGACTTGAAGCCTGGATCGCAGATGTGAACGACCCGGACACTCTCATGCCTCCCGGCGAGGAGGGTGAACTCGTGTTGCGAGGGCCGAGCATTATCAGCGGATACTGGAAAAAGCCGGAGGAAACGGCCGCAGCCATCCGGAATGGTCGGTTTTATACGGGGGATGTCGCCAAAATCGACGATGAAGGGTGGTGCTACATCGTCGATCGGAAAAAGGATCTGATCAATGTATCGGGTTTCAAGGTGTGGCCGCAGGACGTGGAAAGCGTGTTGTACGAGCACCCTGGAGTCAAGGAGGCGGCGGTGGTTGGGGTCCCCGACAGTTATCGCGGCGAGACGGTGAAAGCTTTTGTTTCACTTGGCGAGAGTTTCAAGGGAAAAACCACGCCCGAAGAACTGATTGATTTCTGCAGAGAACGACTGGCTGCTTTCAAGTATCCGCGCATCATCGAAATTATCGATGAAGTGCCAAAGACAGCGACAGGGAAAATGCTTCGCCGGGAACTCCGGACCCAGAAGACCGCCGAGAGGCCATCGGGCGGGACCGGACCTCTCTTCCAGGATCCTTCAGGCGAGATCCGCCGGAAGGATGAAGGTAACCCATAACGAGTTGCAGGAGGAAGAAAAATGGCAGACAAGATCAGCAGACGTGAAGCACTTAAGGTTGGAGTAACCGCCGCGGCAGTCGGTGCGGCCGCAATGGTTCCCAAGGTGGCCAGCGCCAAAGCCAAGAAGGATGTCATCAAATGGCGCATGCAGACCCACTGGCCGTCGGGCGTCGGGTATTACAAGGACGTCTATGTTAAATTCTGCGATCGGGTCAGGGCTGCAAGTGACGGCGAACTCGATATCACGCCGTTGCCTCCCGGTGCCATCGTTCCCACGAAGGACGTTTTCGAAGCCATAGGAAGGGGGCTGTTCGAGATATCCCTCATCTGGCCTTCTTACTGGATGGGAAAGGTTCCGGTAGCGGGGCACATAAACGGCCAGCTGTTCTCCTGGGAAAACGTGGCCGAAATGTACGCGTACTTTTACGACATGGGCGCCATTGAAATCTTCAGGGAAGCTTATGGCGAACACGGGGTCCGGTTTGTGGCCCCGCTGCCGATGTCCGGCCTGGCTCTTTATTCCAGGAAACCGATCCGCACCCTGGACGATTTCAAGGGATACAAGGTGCGTAGCACCGGGATTGCCGCTGAAGTTTTTCAGAAAGCCGGGGCAACTCCCGTCTTCTTTCCCGGGGCGGAACTCTATCAGGCCCTCCAGACCGGCGTTTGCGATGGTGCGCACTGGGGAAGCGTTTCAGCCGGTTGGGATATGAAACTGCAGGAAGTGAGCAAATACATCGTAAAGCCCTATCTGGCCGAGATCAACAATGGCGAGATCATCATGAACCAGAAGAAATGGCAGTCACTGCCGCCTCATCTCCAGGCTATCGTTGAGGAGTGCGCAAACTCGTGCGGGACAGATTTCCTTCGGTGGACCGGGTACAACGACATTCTCGATATCAACATCTACAAGGAAAAGAACATGGGAGAAATCTCGACTCTGGACGATGAAAGCGTCGCCCGCATGCGTCAATTTTCCCTCGAGGTGGTGGATGAGTATTCGAAGAAGGACCCGAAGTACAGCGCCAAGGCCGGCGAAATGCTCAAGGACCTGATGAGGAAGGCCGGTCGAATCTAGGAGACGAGTACAAAAATTCCGCCAAACGCTGGTGGAAACCCACTCGCCTGCACAATGGGCAATCTAAGAAAAGGAAAAGGGGCTGGATTACTTCCAGCCCCTTTTCCATATGAGCGTGACAACTTTCTCAGACCACCCGTTTTTTCCGAAACTCCTCGATTTCAGCGGATTGATAACCCAGATCTTTGAGGATTTCGTCCGTGTGCTCGCCCAGAGTAGGGGCCCGATGGCGGATTCCGCCCGGCGTTCTCGAGAGGTTTATGGGGGTCGTGGAGACGGGCGCAGGACTCGGCATCCCAGGGTAATCCAGCATCTTTAAATACTCGGCCGCCTGAACATGGGGATCGTCCAGCACCTGCTGGGGAGAGAGGACGGGTCCGGCTGGAACGCCGGCTGCCTCCAGTTCGGAGAGGGCTTCCTCGGTCGTGCGCTCCGCTGTCCATCGATCCATACGCTCACTGATGACAACGGAATTGTCTCCCCGGGCCAGATCGTCCTTGAACCTGGAATCGCTCAGCCAGTGGTCCTCTCCCATCAATTTCACCCATCGCTCAAAGAGCGGCTGGCCGAGTGTCTGGACAAGAATCCACCCATCCTTTGTCTGGTGAATGTCCGAAGGAGCAGAGGTCTGGCCGCGGTTTTTCGATGCCACACGGTTGACCTGTTTTATTGCCTGTTCGATGAGAGTGGCATTGGCAAAGGCAACGCCGGTGCCAAAGAGTGAAGTCTCCACCTGCTGCCCCTGTCCCGATTTGCTTCGTTCCATGAGGGCGAGTACCGTTCCTAAGGCACTGAACAGGGCCGTGCCGAAGTCGATATAGGAAACAGCGGCCCTGGATGGCTCGTCCGGTTCGCCGGTCATGTACACCGGGCCTGACATGGCCTGACCGATCCCGTCAAATCCCAGTTTCTGGCTGTATGGGCCTTTGCTGCCGAAAGCCGAGGGCGTGGTCAGGATGATGTCGGGCTTTATGGTTTTCAGGCTCTCGTAATCGAGGCCCATTCCTTTCAACGCCTGGGGGGGGAGATTGGCGACTACCACATCGGCAGTGGCCACCAGCTTCTTCACGATCTCCCGGCCTTCGGGCTTCATCGGATTGAGAGTCAACCCCTTTTTGTTGCGGGCCATCTGCATGAATAAGGCGCCGGATCCGTCCTCGGCTACGGGAGGAACGAATCTGTCTTCGCTCCCGCTCACCTTCTCAATCCGGATCACCTCCGCCCCGAAATCGGCGAGGATCGTCGCACAGTAGGGACCGGCGATGAACCGACCGAAATCGAGGACCCTTATCCCCTTCAGAATGCCTTCCATTGCACCTCGCTTTTTCCTGCGACTGCAGGAATCAGAATCACTTTTTAATTTTTTCCGTCAGAATAGGCAGGAATTCCAGCACGTCGGCTACTATCAGCACATCGGCCACCTCGCCGATGGGGGCGTCCTTGTCCTTGTTGATCGCCACCACGAAGTCCGAGCGCTTCATCCCCGCCAGATGCTGGATGGC
>JAGXHI010000066.1 GCA_024636295.1 Desulfuromonadales bacterium | reverse complement strand
TCTTGATTTCATCGTCCATGAACACCTCCATGTGGAATTAGGTGTTCACAGATTTACGTGGCTACTATTCGTTTGTCAGAGAACATTTGTTATCGATGTACTGGCACATTTTTCAGTAATCGATGTGGTGGCACTCAACACGTAAGATCTTATAATAACCCGGAGAAGACAACCGGGTCAATGCTGCTTACGAGAATGAAAAAATCGATTTTAAAAAAGGATTGATTTTAAAAATCTGGTTCGTTAAGGTTGTCTAAGTTTTTCCATTATTCTGAAGGAGGGGTGTCCTATGATTCACTCGCTGCTTTTCATTTTTCTCACGGCTTCTCTTTCCATACTTCCGGAAACAGTCACCTTGAAGGCAAAAAATGGCTGGGTGACTTTCGATCATTATGCACACAGTGAGCGAATGAAATGCAGTCTTTGTCATGGGGAGGAAGATCCCGGAAAACTGGACCTCGACAAGGATACCGCTCACACCCTTTGTGCCGGATGCCATAAGGAAAAGGGCGCGGGGCCGATCCGCTGCGGCGAATGCCACAAAGACTGATGACATGTCCCCCTCTTTAAGTTTTGCGGAGCATCAATCTGAATGAGAAAAGCCGGCCCGAAAATCCTGGATCGGAATTTTCCACCGGTTTTCGTTTATGGAACTCTCAGACGAGGGCAGAAGAACTACGGACGCTTTCTGGAGGGCAGAACCTGCCGGGAGATAGAAGCCGAAGCTCCCGGCATTCTTTTCTATGAGACCGACGGCGGTCATCCCTATGTCATCCCGGGAGAGGGAAAGGTGGCGGGGGAATTGATGTTTCTTGCCTCGGACACCTACGCTGAAACCCTGGAACAGCTGGATGCGCTTGAGAACTACGATCCGAACAGAGAGGAAGAGAGTCTCTATATTCGCCGCCGCTGCCTGGTTTTCCCCAGATCGGGAGGCGTGATCACGGCCTGGATGTATTTCTGGAATCGCCAGCCCGAGATCCGGGGCAGGAGAATCACGAGCGGTGATTTTCTTGATTCAACCCCCAACGGTCATTCACGTTAGAATGAAGAGCCGGGCTCCTTAAGAAAGGTTTCTTCCTCGGGGGTTGTCCTTCGGCCGAGAGCGGAGTTGCGGTGAGGAAAGCGGCCGAACCGGGAGATGATGGCCCTGTGGCGATGAGCATATTCGAGAAATCCCCTGCAGGTCTCCTTCATCGACTCCGGCGCGTCCTTGCAGAGCGCTTCGAAGGCCCGCACGGAACGTTCCTGCATTTTTATATTTTCGGCGTGTTCCATTGGGAGATAGAAAAAAGCCCGCTCCACGATCCGCAGGGGTCGATCACGGCCGGCGCGTATACCTTCCAGGCAGATCTTCAGCGCCTGCTCGTCGAAGGCGTAGGCCCGGGCGCTGTCCCGATACATATTCCTCGGGAACTGATCCAGCAGGAGAATAAGGGCCAGAGTCCCCTCGGGTTCGGCACGCCAGTGCTCATAATCGCCTCGGGCCGCTGCCATGACATTGGCCTCAAAGCGCTCACGAATGCTCTGGTCGATCCGCGGGTTCTTTCCAAACCACATCTGTTGGCGATCGGGGGAAACCGGTTCTCTCCCGGAGGGCTCGTCAAACCAGAAACAGAGAATCTCCTCTTTCACGATTACCTCTCAGTCCGGGGGCATTCCGACGCGAAGTCCCTGCCACAGGGAAAAAGGGCCGTCCCTGCCTGAATAGCGGAGACGGCCCTGATAGGTCAGGAAAACCGGAGCTTAATCTTTTTTCTGTTCCTTCGTTCCTTTTCCTTCCTGATCTTCCTTCATAACCTCGAGAAGTTCCACCGTGAAAACCAGGGTCTCATTCGGGCCGATGCTCTGCCCGGCGCCTCGCTCCCCATAGGCGAGTCTGGAGGGAATATAGAGCTTCCATTTAGCGCCTTCCTTCATCATTTGGAGGGCCTCGGTCCAGCCGGGAATAACCGCGTTCACCGGAAATACCGCCGGCTCTCCGCGCTGGTATGAGCTGTCGAACTCGGAGCCTGTCAGCAAAGTGCCGCTGTAATGCACTTTCACCTGGTCGGTCGGATCAGGTTTGGGCCCGGTTCCTTCCTCGATGATCTCGTACTGCAGACCACTTTCGGTAACCTTTACGCCTTCCTTCTTCTTATTTTGCTCCAGAAAGGTCTGTTCTTTCTGGACATTTTTTTCGGCGGCCATTTCCATTAATTTCTGCTGTTTGGCTCTGACTTCCTCCTGAAAAGCCATCTGGGTTTCTTTGATTTCTTCATCACTCATCAGGGGATCGTTGCCCTGAAGGGAGTCCCGAATCCCCTGGGCCAGAATATCCGGGTTGATTTCCAGATCCTGATTCTTGAAATCCCGCCCGATACTCAGGCCTATGGCGTAGCTGACCTTGTCCTTGAGGTCCTTAAGTTCCACTGGGGACTGTGCCTTTTCCTCGGCGATGCAGCCGCTCGCCGGAAGCAGGAAAATCGGAATCATCAGGGCCACCCAAAACAATCGTTTCATTTTAAATCCTTTCGCCTTAATTGGTGATGAAAAATTCTCAAACAAAGCATTCATAAATACCGTACCATCAAGGTTCTGTCAATAACCCTAGCATACACTTCTTCTATCCTCTCGGAGTGACGCGGAAGGAATACGTGCTGCGGCAAGAAAGGCGCCGAAAATTACGATGGACAAAACAAGAAGAAAAGCCCCCCACCCGAAATTCCGGTAAACGAGCCCCGGAAGCCAGGAACCGACGGCTCCGCCGCCATAGTAGAATGAAACATACAGGCCGTTGACCATCCCTTTGTTTTCCCCCGCGAAGCGGTTCAGATATCCCGAGGCGGTGGCGTGGACCAGAAACATCGCCCCGCAGAAAAAAAACATCATCGGGAACAGAATTCCCGCGCGGGGAAACCCAAGGGTCATCAGGGAAGCGGCAAAAAAGGCGAGTCCAAGAAGAATCGCCCTCCTTTCTCCGCCCACACGACGGGAAATCCATACGGCATTCAGGGAAGTGGCCAGGCCCATGACATATCCAGCATACATCAGGCCGATGCGGAATTCATTGGCTTTTTCGTTTATTTCCGTCATGCGAAAAGGCAGAAAATTCATGACCGCGGAGAACACAAGAAAAAGGCAGAACACCGTCAGATAAAGATTGCGGCAGGTGCGATTTTCAAGAATTCGCAGCAGGATCCGAGGGGACGGCTTGACCAGCCGTATGGATTTCTCCACCCGCAGCCGCCCCAGAAGGAAAAAACAGAACACCAGACTGGCTGCAAGAACCAGAAAACTGTACCTCCAGCCCAGCCAGGAAGCGACCGCCGCCGGAAAGGCGGCAAATCCAGATTCATACATCTCATGACTGTAATGGTCAACAGAAATCCGTACCGGATTCCCCGCGCAAGGCCGGCTCTGTGAAGCATCCCTGTCGCTGTAAAATGTGAAGACAGCATCCCATTCTCTCCCAATGCACTCGCTCTCTGCTAAGATAGTAAAAATGCCGGAACTCAATAAGGGAAGGATTTAAGGGATCAACATGATTGAAATCTGGCCTCTTCAGATCAGCATCCCGCTTTTTATTGCCATGGCCGTAATCATCGCACTGGTGGGAACCCGTCTGGCCAGGGGGGTCGACCGGCTGGCCGACCGCACCGGACTCGGAGAAGCATTTATGGGAGCCGTTTTCCTTGGAGCGTGCACATCTCTCCCCGGAATTACGGCATCGGTAACGGCTGCTGCGGAGAATTACCCCACCCTGGCACTGGCAAACGCCTTCGGTGGTATCGCCGCGCAGACAGCATTTCTTGCCATTGCCGATATGGTCCATCCCCGGGTCAACCTGGAGCACGCGGCGGCGGATGTAACCAATATGATTCAGGGCAGCCTTCTGATTGTCCTGCTTTCCATCCTGATGGTGGGCATGGTAGGCCCCCAGGTCAGCTTTTTGGGAATCCACCCGGTCACACCGATCCTTCTGATAACCTATATCTTCGGCATGCGCCTGGTCTTGCGCTCCCATACCGAACCCATGTGGCGCCCGCGCATGACCCGGGAGACCTGGCAGGATGTGCCGGAAGAGACTCCGGCCGGAGAGTCGCTGAAGAAATTATGGACCGGTTTTTTTCTCAGCGCTTTTCTGATCATTGTCGCCGGCTGGGTGTTGACCCATTGCGCCGTATCGATCGCCTCGCAGACCGGTCTTTCCGAAAGTCTGGTGGGAGGGCTGATGCTGGCCGTGACAACCTCCCTCCCGGAGCTTGTCACCTCCATCGCCGCCGTTCGGCAGGGCGCGCTCTCCCTGGCCGTGGGAGGAATCCTCGGAGGCAATGCTTTCGACACCCTCTTCGCCGCCGTGGCGGATACGGTTTACCGCAAGGGATCGATTTATCATGCAGCCACCTCCCGCGAGATCACCCTGGTCGCGCTCACCCTCGTTATGGTGGGGGTTCTGGTCATGGGTCTTCTCCAGAGGGAGAAGCGGGGGATTGCAAATATCGGCTTCGAGAGCTTTCTCGTCCTCGCCATTTACATTCTGGCCATGGTGATGCTCAGGGGTTCCGGCTGATCCGCCGTTGCGCAAAACTCCGGGTCAGGCGTAGGGGGCATTTTTTCTGTGAGGAGAAGATATGAAGACCCATCTTGCCAACATCTGGGAGAATCTGCGTTCCAGTTACTGGTTCATTCCCACCGTGATGGCGCTGTTCTCCATGGGCATCGCCCTGGCCGCCATCCAGTTGGACCTGCGTTTTGGATTTCTTTTTCTCACCGAAAAGACCTGGTTTTACTGGATCAAGGCGGAGGGGGCCAGGGAAGTTCTCTCTACGATTGCAGGTAGCAGCATCACAGTAACGGGTGTGGTTTTCTCCATCATCATCGTCGCACTTTCACTGGCGTCGAGACAATTCGGTCCCCGTCTTCTGTACAATTTCATGCGTGATCGAAGCAATCAGGTGGTTTTCGGCGTCTTCATCTCCACATATCTTTTCTGTCTTGTAGTTCTGCGCACGGTGCGGAGCGGAGAAATGAATACCTTTGTTCCACATTTATCCGTTACGCTCGCTCTGATGCTGGCAGTCGCCAGCGTCGGAGTCCTCATCTTCTTCATTCATCATGCCGCGGAATCGATTCAGGTCAATACTATTATCGAGAAGGTCAGCAGCGATTTTCGATCCGTTCTGAACCGGATCTATCCCAAGGAGATCACACCGGGCGAAGCGGGATGGGAGATGACAGCGGCCGATCGATTACCCGAGAACTTCAACAGCGATTCCCTTCCCGTGGTTTCCAGGACTTCGGGATACGTACAGGCCGTGGACGTGGATACCCTGATGGATCTGGCCCAAAAATATGATCTGGTGCTCAGGATTGAGCGACGACCGGGGAATTTCGTCCTCCGCAAGACACCTCTGGCGACCGCCTATCCCGCACGAAAAGCCATGGAGGGTAAACTGGACGACAGGATCAACGGATCCTTCATTCTCGGCGCAAAACGCACTCCGAAGCAAGATATCGAATTTCTTGTAAGGGAACTGGTGGAGATCGCACTTCGCTCCCTCTCCACTGGTGTCAACGATCCCTTCACCGCCGTCACTTGCGTTGACTTCCTAAGTTCCATGCTTTCGGATTTTTCCCTGCGAGACGTCCCTTCCCCCTACTGGCATGACGAGCAGGGAGACCTGCGTGTCATTGTTGCGCCCGTTTTATTTGAAGACCTGGTGCAAACGGCCCTGAATCCTCTTCGACAGAATGTCAGTAACAGCCTTCCGGTCACTCTCCGCCTTCTGGAGGTGATCGGCACCATGATTCCCCGCATCGAAAACGAAAAACACCGTGAGATACTTCTTCAGCAGGCATCCCTCATTGAAGAAGCCAGTCGGTCCGGAATCCTTTTGAAAACCGACCGGGAAGAAATCCGAAAACGTTACCTGGCCATTTTTAAAGAGCTGGAACAGAGTTTCGGGTTGACCGGGGAAGGCCGCTGAAAACATCCACAATTTCCCTTCTCGAAGTTTTCTCTTCCTTTTTCGCTTGCTTAACAGTGATATTAATTTAAACTAATTTCTCTTTGGTTATTTTTTCCGTCCCAAAAGCAAAAAAAGAAAGGCGCATACTCTTGCGTACCGGGAGATTTCACCAAATGAAGTTTCAATGCAAGGCCTCGTACGCGTCGCGGCAACGCGAAAAGGCGCCCCACTCTTTCCGTGCTCCGGGGAAGCCCCCCCGTAACGATCGCCATATTCCGCTTTTCTCGGTACAACAGCTGGATGATTCCCTGGCAAAAGCCCGGCTCCATCTCCTGTCCCTGCAGAGCACCGGAAGGTTATGGAGCTTTGGCCCCGAAGGTACGGCCCATTCCCTGATTGCCCTTATCGAAAGCGGCCAGACGGAGGAGGATTCCTTTCTTGACTCTGCGAACCGGCTTTATGAGCAGCAGTTCGAGAACACCCGGTACCCGGACATCGACAATATGCCCATGGCCCTGATGGTGCTGCTGCAAACGGGTGGATGGGAAAAAAAAGAATCCCGGGATCAAATAGAAGAAGAAATTCGCTGGATTCTCGCCATGCAGAATTCCGATGGCGGATGGGGCGTTTTCGATGGAAACAACAAAGATCTGTGCAGCGATATCTTCGCGGCCGGTCATGCCTCGCTCAATCCGAGCTCCCCGGTTCCGACGGCCCGCTGCATCGAAATTCTCGCCATGGTGGGTCATGACCGGGAGTTTTCCCCCCTCTCCAGAGGTCTGAATTTTCTCCACCGCGAACAAAAGGAAAACGGCCCATGGTTCGGCCGATGCGGAGGGAATGACCTCTGCGGTACCTGGTCGGTTCTCTCGGCGCTGTCCCTTCTGGAGGAGGATCCCGGACAGGAGTATATCCAACGGGCCATCACCTGGATCAAGGAATCCCAGAATCGAAACGGAGGATGGGGAGAACCCAGCCATTCCTGCATTTATCCCTCGCTGACGAGGCGGGGCCCGAGCACTCCTTCGCAGACGGCCTGGGCCCTGCTCGGCCTTCTGGCGGCCGGTGAAGCAAACAGCGCAGCAGTCCAGCGCGGAGTTCACTACCTGCTCCAGACCCGCAATGAACATGGATCATGGGATGAACCGTATTTTAGCGATACGATATTTGCCCCGCTCGTCTCTTCCTGTTCCCCCGAACACAGCCGCTGTTTTCCTTTATGGGCCCTCGGCATGTTCCGGCGTCTGCGTTCGGGCGAGGTGCGTGTTCAGGCTCGAATCAGGCAGAGCTTTATCGAGAGCAACCGGAGTTCAGGCAAGAAGCTTCCATTATCCTCAGGAGCAGGCCCCGAACCGAGGTGTGATCAGGAGTCCCTGCCCCTTTTTCCGCCCCACCTCTGAACCGGGCAAGAATCGATCCCCCGAATTGGAAATTTCGAATTCAGGAGTCTCTTTGTTTTCGTAAAGACCTCCCTCTCGCCCTCGGCCTTGTCCATGTCCCACTGGAACTTGCCTTTCCAGTCCTTGTGGATGTTTCCCTCGATACAGGGGCGCAGCCCTCGGAAGAGAACTTCATCCGACGTCTCACCCCCGGCTGGATCAATCAAATGATACTGGAGCTGAATTAGACCGCCGATCTTGACGTACTTGTCGCCTTCCTTGTACACGGTGACCTCTGTTGCATCAACCACGGATGCGGCCAATACGGTCAATGCCGTAAGGATCAGTGAGAACTGCAGAAATCAGCTCAGATCTTTCATTCTTTTCTCTCCTTGCCGGTATCGGAGACCCTCTTGTCTCCGGACCCCTTCAAACAGGGCCGGCTTGCCTCATTTCCATTCCCTGATACATTTTAAGATCGGGTCCCTTTGAAATATAGCAATAAGGAGCTTTCAATGCCGGTCAGCAATACGCCCCCCACTGAAAAATTTCCCGAAGATGGAAGACGACGCGTGGTGTTCGAGGGTGTCGCACCCGAAATTGAGGGAGGACGATACCCGGTCAAGCGGGTCATCGGAGAAAAAGTAATCGTGGAGGCCGATATTTTCGCCGACGGTCATGATGAGATCTCGGCATGGCTTCTTTTTCGCCATCAATCTGAAATGCAGTGGCGGAAAACTCCCATGCAGTTTCTGCTCAACGACCGGTGGAGGGCTGCCTTCACCGTGGAGGAACTGGGGATCTACCATTATTCCCTGGCTGGACGAATCGAGCATTTCAGTACGTGGAAACACGATCTGGACAAGAAATACCAGGCGGGCCGTTTCCTTGAAATCGAACGGCTCATCGGAGTGGAGTTCATCCAAGAGGCGGCCGACCGGGCGGGGGACAAGGATGCCCTCCTTCTGCGGAAATATGCCGAGCGTATACGGGATGCGAAAGATGACGCCCAGGCCCTGGCCGTCGCCCGGGAGGAAGAACTGGCGGAACTCATGGCCATTCACCATAACCCCGAACTTGTCACCCATTATGAAAGGCAACTGTCCGTTGCGGTCGAACCGGAAAAGGCCCTGTTCGGGGCATGGTATGAGTTTTTTCCCCGTTCCGCTCCTTCCGGCGGGAAAGGTCACGGGACGTTTCGCGACTGCGAACAGCTTCTGCCCGAAATCGCGCGTATGGGATTCGACATCATCTACCTGCCCCCGATCCATCCCATCGGGTTGACGCATCGCAAGGGAAAGAATAACGCCACCATCGCCCGCGAGGAGGACCCGGGCAGCCCCTGGGCCATCGGCAGTCCGGAGGGGGGACATACCGAAACTCACCCGAAACTAGGGACAATCGAGGATTTCGAGCGGCTATTGGCACAGGCAAGAGGGTACGATATCGATGTGGCGCTGGACATTGCCTTCCAGGCATCTCCGGAACATCCGTTCGTCCGTCAGCACCCGGACTGGTTCCGTTGGCGTCCCGACGGGACGGTCCAGTATGCGGAGAATCCTCCCAAGAAGTATGAAGACATCATTCCCTTCGATTTTGAATCCAATGACTGGAAGGGGCTCTGGAGAGGATTGAGGGATATTTTTCTGTACTGGATCGAAAAGGGCGTCACTATTTTCCGCGTGGATAATCCCCACACGAAATCATTCGGATTCTGGGAATGGACCATCGCGGAAATCAGGAAAGACCATCCCGAGGTGATCTTCCTCTCAGAAGCGTTCACTCGCCCCAAAGTCATGTTCAGGCTGGCCAAACTGGGATTCAGCCAATCCTATACTTATTTTTCCTGGCGCAACACGAAACGGGAACTGGAACAATACCTGACGGAATTATGCACACCGCCGGCAAGGGAATTCTTCCGACCGAACTTCTGGCCCAACACACCGGACATTCTTCCGGAAATCCTTCAGTACGGCGGCAAACCGGCTTTCCTCATCCGACACATTCTTGCATCCACCCTGTCCGCCAGTTATGGAATTTACGGTCCGGCTTTCGAGATGTTCGTCAATCAAGCGATCCCGGGCAAAGAAGAATACCTTGATTCTGAAAAATACGAGATCAAGAACTGGGACTGGGATGATCCGGAAAACATGCGCGACCTGATCGCCCGGATCAATCAGATCCGCCGGGAAAACCCCGCGTTGCAGACGACCTGGAATGTCAACTTCTGCCAGACGGACAACGACAACATCCTTTGTTACACGAAAATTTCCGAAGACCGGGAGAATCTGCTGCTGATCGCAGTCAGCCTCGATCCTTTCAACCGTCAAGCCGGTAACATCCAAATTCCCCTCGATATCCTCGAGATCCCTGCGGAGCAGCCTTTTCTGCTCCATAACCTGCTGGACGATACCCGTCAGATCTGCAACACCGAATGGAACCGGGTCGAACTCCACCCCGGCGATGTTCCGGCGATAATTTACCGGGTGAACCGTCGACTGCGGCGGGAGCAGGATTTCGACTATTTCATGTAAAGGAACGGATATGCCCCTGGAAGAACCGAGCAGAGAAGAGGATCCCTTCTGGTATCGTGATGCCATCGTTTACCAACTGCACATCAAGGCCTATTATGATTCAGACGGCAACGGAATCGGAGATTTCCGCGGCCTGATTCAGAAACTTGATTACCTGAGCGATCTGGGTGTCACAGCCATCTGGCTTCTTCCCTTCTATCCTTCGCCCTTGCGCGATGACGGATACGATATCGCGGATTACCGCAACGTCCACGATCAGTACAATACATTGAAAGATTTCCGGGAGTTCCTCAAGGCGGCTCACCAGCGGGGCATCAAGGTCATCACGGAACTGGTCCTCAACCACACCTCGGACCAGCACCCCTGGTTTCAGCGGGCTCGTCGGGCCAAACCCGGATCGAACCACCGTAATTATTACGTCTGGAGCAACACCCCGGAAAAATATACCGACGCCCGGATTATTTTTCAGGATTTTGAAACCTCCAACTGGGCATGGGACCCTGTGGCAAAAGCCTATTTCTGGCACCGCTTCTACTCTCATCAGCCCGATTTGAATTTCGATAACCCGAACGTACAGAGGGAGATGTTCAGGATCCTCGACTTCTGGTTCGGAATGGGTGTGGACGGGCTGCGTCTGGATGCCGTTCCCTATCTTTTCGAACGTGAGGGCACCAACTGCGAGAACCTCCCGGAAACCCACGAATTTCTGAAAAAGCTTCGTGATCACATCGACAGCCGCTTTAAAAACAGAATGCTTCTGGCGGAGGCCAATCAGTGGCCCGAGGATGCCGTAGCATATTTCGGGGAAGGAAACGAATGCCAGATGGCCTTTCACTTCCCTATCATGCCGCGCATGTTCATGGCCCTGCAGATGGAAGATCGGTTTCCGATCATGGACATCCTGGACCAGACGCCTTCCATCCCCGAAAGCTGCCAGTGGGCCATGTTCCTGCGCAATCACGATGAACTCACACTGGAGATGGTCACCGACGAAGAACGCGACTACATGTACCGGGTCTATGCCAGCGACCCGAGGGCCCGGATCAACCTGGGAATCCGACGTCGTCTGGGCCCCCTCATGCTGAATAACCGGCGCCGCATTGAATTAATGAACATTCTTCTCTTTTCTCTGCCGGGAACTCCCATCATCTATTACGGGGACGAAATCGGCATGGGAGACAACTACTATCTGGGGGATCGCGACGGCGTGCGCACCCCCATGCAGTGGAGCCCCGACCGAAATGCCGGCTTCTCCAAAGCCAATCCCCAGAAAGTTTATCTTCCGGTGATCATCGAACCGGAGTACCACTACGAATCGGTCAATGTGGAGAATGAGCAACGCAATCCGTCCTCTCTTCTGTGGTGGATGCGCCGGGTGATCGCCATGCGAAAACGTTTCAAGGCCTTCGGTCGAGGTTCGCTGGAGATGCTCAGCCCCGACAATCCCAAAGTATTCGCCTTTATCCGCCGCTTCGAGGAAGAGACCATTCTGGTGGTTGCAAATCTCTCCAGGTTCTCCCAGGTGGTCAATCTCGATCTCTCACGCTATGCGGGGATGTTCCCCGAGGAAGTTTTCAGCCGAAATCGCTACCCCCTGATTAAGGAATCCCCTTACCTTCTGACACTGGGCATTCATGATTACTACTGGTTCCTGCTGCGCCCCGAACGACGGGAAAGTCTAACTGTCACTCCCGAGCTCTCGAAATTCAAACTTCGCCCGGGAAGGGATTGGGGAGACATCTTCAACGGCAAGGCCCAGGTGCGGCTCTTCGAGGAGATTCTGCCCGGCCATCTTGCCCGCGCTCGATGGTTCCGCAGCAAGGCCCGCCTGATCCGACAGGTAAGCCCGCTGGAAAACCTTCAATTCAGTGAGGCCGGCCGCTCTTATCAACTTGCCCTGATACAAGTGATGTATACAGAGGGCAACCAGGAGATCTATTCCCTGCCTCTCGCCTGGCTCAACCGCGATCAGGCAAAACCCCTGATCGACGAACGCCCCCAGGCCTTCGTCGCGAATCTGGCGATCGGGGAGGAAGAGGGTGTGCTGATCGAGGCCATTTACGACGAGGGATTCCGCAACGGCCTGCTGAAACTGATTGCCGGTCGCAAGAGAATCAAGGGACAGCAGGGAGAGATGACTGCCTTGCCGGGGACCTCCTTCCGAAGAACCCGTGGACGCGCAGCGAAAATTCTACACTCTCAGGTGCTGAAGTCCGAGCAGAGCAACAGCTCCCTTAACTATGGCGACAAATTCATTCTCAAACTTTACCGGGGCCTGGAAGAAGGAATGAATCCAGATCTTGAAACCACTCGGTTTCTGACAGAGCGGGCCCGGTTTCCGCAAGTACCGGCCTTCGCAGGGTCTCTCGAGTACCGACGCAGCGGAAACGTTCCGATCACCCTTGGTCTTCTTCAGAATTACGTTGCCAATCAGGGCGATGCCTGGACCTTTACCCTTGATGTGCTGCACCGTTTCACCGAACGGCTCCTGATGCAGGGAGAGGAAATTCCCAAGCTTCCGCGCAAATTTCCTTTCCTGCTTTCGGTCGATCCAGCAGATTCCACTCCCGAATTCCAGGATATCCTTGGAGGTTTCTCCCTTGAGATGTTCTCACTCCTGGGACGCCGCACCGCCGAAATGCACCTGGCGCTGGCCTCCAACACCCAGGATCCGGTCTGGCGACCGGAGGAATTTTCAACTCTCTATCAGAGATCAATTTACCAGTCGATGCGCAGCCTGGTTCGGCGAACATTCATACAGCTGGCGCAGAACATGGAAAAACTGGACGAAAAAGACCAGGATCTGGCCGGGAGGATCCTCGCCTCGGAGAAGGATATCCTCGCCCGCATGGGACGGATCATGGGGCGAAAGATTACCGCCATGAAGACCCGCATTCATGGAGATTATCATCTGGGACAGGTTCTGTTCACCGGCAAGGATTTCATGATCATCGATTTCGAAGGGGAGCCGACGCGTTCCCTGAGCGAGCGACGCCTGAGACGATCTCCCTTGCGGGACGTTGCGGGGATGATACGATCGTTCCATTATGCGGCGCGCACCTCCCTGCGCCGTCACGAGACGGATCATGGAGGGCTCGCGTCACTGGAACCCTGGTTCGAGTTCTGGTATGTCTATGTAAGCGGTCATTTCCTCAAGAACTATCTCCAACGGCTGGGAGACGTACCGATCCTTCCGGGAGAACGCGAGCATCTGGAGATCATGCTTCGGGCCTATCTGCTGGACAAGTCGGTTTACGAACTCGGGTATGAGCTGAACAACCGCCCGGGCTGGATCGGCATTCCGCTGGCGGGAATCCAGACCCTTCTGGAAGAAGATAAGAACGGTTGAATCGACCGGAGGAGCGGATCATGCAGATCGGAGGAAGGCATCATGGAAAGGACCGGGCGGAATTCGTGGTCTGGGCTCCCATGGCCAGAAAAATGGAAGTGCGGATTCTCTCCCCCGAGGAGCGGCTCCTCCCGATGACCCGCCTTGAAAAAGGTTACTGGAGAACGGAAACCCGCGGGGTGCCGGCGGGAGCAGCCTATTTTTTCCGAATCGACGAAAGCGCCGAACGCCCGGACCCGGCCTCCGCCTTTCAGCCCGAAGGTGTTCACGGACCGTCGGCCCTGGTGGACCATGGCTCTTTTGACTGGTCGGACGAAGACTGGAGTCCGCCCCTTCCGGAAGACTGGATCGTCTATGAGCTCCACGTGGGGACCTTCACCCCGGAAGGAACGTTCGAGGCGGTCATCCCCCGGCTGAAAGAGCTGCGGGAGTTGGGCGTCACGGCCGTGGAGATCATGCCGGCTTCCCAATTCCCCGGTGAACGCGGATGGGGATACGACGGGGTGAATCCTTTTGCCCCCCAGAACACCTACGGCGGCCCGGAGGGGCTGAAACGTCTTGTGGACGCCTGCCATAGCGAAGGTCTCGCCTTCATCCTGGATGTGGTCTATAACCATCTCGGTCCCGAAGGGAATTATCTCTGGGACTACGGCCCCTATTTCACCGACCGATACCATACGCCCTGGGGCGATGCAGTCAACATGGACGGCGCGGGGAGCGATGAAGTTCGCCGCTATTTTATTGGAAATGCCGTTTACTGGCTCCGCGACTACCATATTGACGCCCTGCGACTCGACGCCACGGATCGGATTTACGATGTTTCCGCAAAACACTTTCTTCGCGAACTCTCGGAGGATGTCAGGGATTTCGCACGAAAAGATGGAAAGGCCCGGCATCTCTTTGTGGAAAACGAACTGAACGACGTCCGGATCATCCGTCCGCTGGAGGAAGGGGGATACGGGTTGGACGTTCACTGGAACGACGATTTTCACCATGCGCTTCATACGCTGCTCACCAAAGAGGGTGTCAGTTATTATCAGGACTTCGGCCGGGCGGCCGATCTGGCCAAGGCATTCCGGGAGGGCTATGTTTACGACTGGCGCTACTCTCGGTATCTTGAGCACCGGCGCGGCAGTTCCTCAGTGGAAGAGCCCGCTCGCCAGTTCCTGGTCTGTTCCCAGAACCACGACCAGGTCGGCAACCGCATGTTCGGCCATCGCCTGATTTCCCTCAGCTCCTTCGAGGGGGCTAAAACCGCTGCGGGAGCGGTCATTCTCTCCCCCTTCATTCCCCTGCTTTTCATGGGCGAGGAGTACGGAGAGGACAATCCGTTCCAGTTTTTCGCGAGTTTTCAGGACAAAGAGCTTCGAGATGCCGTCAGCCGGGGCCGAAAAAACGAATTCGCTTCCTTCAAATGGCGGGATGAGGCGCCCGATCCCCATGATATGGAAACCTTCAACCGATCATGTCTCGACTGGGACAAGCGCCACCGGGGCGATCACAAAATTATGCTCGAATTCTACCGGACCCTGCTCGCCTTGAGGCGGGAGATTCCGGCGCTTCGACATCTGGACAAGAACAGCCTGGAGGCAGGATGTATCGAGGATGACCGGGTCGTCTGGATCCGCCGTCAATGGGAGGATTCGCAGATCATGGCGGTCTTTGTTTTCAATGATCATGAAGTCACCTTTACGCCGCCGATCGACAGGGGAACCTGGAGCAAACGGATCGATTCGGCCGCGACCCATTGGCATGGCCCCGGATCTTCGCTCCCTGAGCGGATTCAGAGAGAACACCCCCTGACCTTTCCCCCCATGAGCTGCACGCTCTTCATCAAGGAATGATATGGACCGATTCGTCTGCATTCACGGCCATTTTTATCAACCTCCGCGTGAGAATCCCTGGCTTGAGGATATCGAACTGCAGGATTCCGCATATCCCTTTCACGACTGGAATGAGAGAATCACAGCGGAGTGCTATGTTCCCAATACCGCCGCACGGATCCAGGACCGGAACGGAGAGATTCTGGACATCGCGGATAACTACAGCCGCATCAGCTTCAATTTCGGAGCCACACTTCTCTCCTGGATGGAAAAGAAGGCTCCCGATGTCTATCATTCCATCATTGACGCTGACAGGGAGAGCCGTGACCGCTTCGGCGGCCACGGATCCGCTATCGCTCAGGCTCACGGACATCTCATCATGCCCCTTTGCAACAGCCGGGACAAGCGGACGCAGGTCCTCTGGGGCATCCGTGATTTCGTCTATCGTTTCGACCGGCAGCCCGAAGGCATGTGGCTGCCCGAGACGGCCGTCGATCTGGAGACCCTGGAGGTTCTCGCGGATCACGATATCAAGTTCACAATCCTGGCCCCGAGCCAGGCTGCCCGGGTGAGAAGAAAGGGGAAAACCAGATGGGCGGATGTCGATGGTGGACGCATTGATCCCAAGATGCCCTACCTCTGCCGTCTGCCCTCGGGAAAAAACATCAATCTCTTTTTTTACGATGGCCCTATTTCTCAGGAAATCGCCTTTTCCGACATGCTTCGAAGCGGAGAAAATTTTGCGGGAAGACTGACGGGGACCTTTTCGGAAGAAAAGAAGCCCCAATTGGTCCATATCGCAACCGATGGCGAAACCTATGGACATCATCACCGTTTCGGCGAAATGGCTCTTGCTTTCTGCCTTCGGCATCTCGAGGAGGAATATCAGACAAAGGTCACCATTTATGGCGAATACCTCGAAAAGCATCCTCCCACTCATGAGGTGGAAATATTCGAGGACACCTCCTGGAGTTGCTCTCATGGCGTCGAACGCTGGCGGGCCGACTGCGGCTGTCGGATTGGAGGAAATGACTGGAACCAGAAGTGGCGCGCGCCCCTTCGGGAGGCCCTTGACTGGCTCCGGGACCGGCTCATTGAAGTTTACGAGGAACAGATGGGGTGCCTGGTCAAAGATCCCTGGTCCACGAGGGACGCATATATCGAGGTGGTGCTCGATCGATCGCAAACCATGGATTTCCTTCGGAATCAAACCGGTCGAGAACTCTCCAGGGAAGAAACGGTACAGGCTCTGCGTCTGCTGGAAATGCAGCGGCAAGCCATGCTCATGTTCACCAGTTGCGGCTGGTTTTTCGATGACATTTCCGGCATAGAAAGCACTCAAGTCCTCTTTTATGCCGGGAGAGCCATTCAACTGGCGGAATTGACGGCGGGACAACATCTGGAGAAAGAATTTCTTCAGCGCCTGAAGCGGGCGCCCAGCAATGTCCCCCGATGTGAAAACGGCGCCCGCATTTACGAAATCGCGGTCAAACCCGTCCGCCTGGATCTGATCCGGGTCGCCGCTCACCATGCCATCGCCTCCATGTTTCGAAACGGCCCTGAGAACGAAAAACTCTATTGCTACACCGCGACCGACGAGTACCACGAAAAAATGGAGGCGGGACAACTGCAGATTTCCGTCGGTCGCACACGAATTCGCTCCGACATCACCCTGAGCGAAGAGATTTTCAGCTATGCCGTCCTTCACTTCGGGGGTCACAATCTCAATGCCGGGATTCGCGTGTTCAACGACAGCGAATCTTTTAATACCATGCGCGGGGAAATTCTCCAGGCATTCGAACGCAGCGACATCGCCGGAATCATCCGAATGATGGATCTGCATTTTGCAACCCACAACTACACTCTCGGGCATCTTTTCAGGGACGAGCAGCGCAAGATTCTGGGGCAGGTCATGGCAGAGACGCTGAAGGATATCGAGGACTCTTTCGCGCGGATCTACAACAATCAGTTCACCCTGGTGCGCTTCCTGAAAGAGATCAACATGCCCATCCCTTCCCAGTTGGCGCTGCCCATCGAGATCGCCCTCAACGCTCAGCTCCGGAGGGAAATCGGGGCCGAGGAGCCGGATTCCGCCCGTATCCGGAATCTGGGAGAGGACATTCTGCAGACCGGGATCGAAGTCGATCAGAAATCCATCAGGCTGGCCGCCGGACGCCAGATGCGCCGTCAGATCGGCCGTCTTTCCGAAGATCCGGGCGATCGCGATCTGCTCAACAACCTCTGCGATCTGCTTGAGGTGTTTCATGACATCCCTCTCGAGATTGACCTCTGGGAGGTTCAGAATCTCTATTTCGCCCTCCGGGAGAGGGTTCTCGAGGAACTCGGGGCGGAATCTCGTGAACTTTTTCTGAAACTGGGTCGCCTCCTTTCTTTCAAGGTGGAATGATGCGAATTCCCGACGCCACATATCGTCTGCAGTTCACACCGGACTTCGGCTTCCTCAAGGCCAGCGGGATTCTTGATTACCTCCAAACTCTCGGTATTTCCGACATCTACGCCTCACCTGTCTTTTTTGCGCGACCGGGAAGCACCCACGGCTATGATGTGGTAGATCCCAACGCATTGAATCCGGAACTGGGGACTTCTGAAGAGTTCGACGGCCTGATGGAGAAGATCCACGACCTCGGCCTGGGATGGGTGCAGGATATCGTACCCAATCACATGGCCTTCGACAAAGCCAACCCCTACCTGGTCGACGTTCTGGAAAACGGCTCAAGCTCCCGCTTCTATGATTTTTTCGACATCAACTGGGATCATTTCTACGAAATCTTTCGAGGGAAAATCCTGGCACCCTTTCTCGGCGGCTTTTTCGGCGAGGCCCTTGAAGGTGGTCAACTGAAACTGTCGTATGACCGCGAAGGTTTCTCCATCAATTACTATGATCAGCGTTTTGCCCTGAAAATCGAATCGTATGCGGAGCTGTTGACCCCCTGCATGGAGGCTGCCCGGCAACATCTGGGCGAGGAGAACCCGGACTACATCCAGCTTCTGGGGATTCTCTACGTCCTGGAAACCCTCCGCACGGAACCTGGAGATCTCGATCGCTACAACCAGATCAAGTTCATCAAGAACACCTTCTGGAACCTGGTCCGCAAAAATTCCACCATCCGCAAGAACCTGGAGAACACCCTCCTCCATCTGAATGGGGAGCCGGGCAACCTGGAGACGTATATTTCCCTGGGACATCTTCTGTCGGAACAGAATTTTCGCCTTTCCTACTGGAAAGTGGCCGCCGAGGAAATCAACTACCGGCGCTTCTTCAGCATCAATGATCTCATCTCCCTCCGGGCGGAGCGGGAGGAGGTATTCGAGAACACTCACGCGTTTATCCGCGAACAGGTGACCGGGGGCCGCTTCACGGGGCTGCGCGTGGATCATATCGACGGCCTGAGCGACCCGGCCGCTTACCTGGAGCGGGTCCGCCGGATGGGGGGCGATATTTACCTTCTGGTGGAGAAAATCCTCGAGGTGGACGAACCTCTCCCCGACTGGCCGATCCAGGGGACGACCGGCTATGAGTTCATGAACCGGGTTGCCGGCCTCTTCTGCCGGACCGAAAACCGGAAACAGTTCAACAGGCTCTATCTCTCCTTCAGCGGGACGAATGCCGATTACGGCGACCTTGAGTATGAGAAAAAGAAGCTGATCATCGAGCGTCACATGATCGGCGACATCAACAATCTCGCCCACCTGCTGAAGAATATCGCCAGCCGTCATCCCTACGGAAGCGATATCACCATGTACAGCCTCCGGCGCTCCCTGATGGAGATCATGGCCTGCTTTCCCGTCTACCGCACCTATTTCCATCCCGGTGGGGAGAGAAAAGTAGACCGCAGGTACATCGGTCAGGCCATTCAGCAGGCGCTGGCCCGTAATCCCGGCCTGACCAACGAGATCCGGTATCTGAGGAAGATCCTCCTCCTGGAGATGGACGAGTATCTCCCCGAGGAGGAAAAAACCCTCTGGCTGCAGTTCATCATGCGATATCAGCAGTTCACGGGTCCTCTCATGGCGAAGGGCTTCGAGGACACCCTGCTTTACGTCTATAACAGACTTCTGTCGCTGAACGAGGTTGGCGGAGATCCGGAGCGCTTCGGGTTCACCCCGAAGGAGATCCACGCCTATCTCGAGAACAGAGCCCTGCAATGGCCCCACGGTCTTTCCGCAATGGCCACGCATGATACCAAACGGGGGGAAGACGTACGGGCGCGGCTGAACGTTCTGTCGGAAATTCCCCAGGAGTGGCGGCGCCAGGTCAGGGAATGGAGCCGGCTTAACCGAGACCTCAAGGGACGCATCGGGCGCCGTAAGATGCCGACCACCAATGATGAGTATTTCCTGTACCAGACTCTTCTGGGAACATGGCCGAACGGGGGCTTCGACCGGGAGAAATACTTGGAGCGGATTCGTGATTACGTAGTGAAGGCGGTTCGCGAAGCCAAGGTTCATACCGCCTGGATCAAACCGGACAGCGATTACGAGGAGACCTACCTGCGCTTTGTAGAAGGCATTCTTCACCCCGGAGAGGAAAATGCCTTTCTCCGGAATTTTCTGCCTTTCCAGAGGCGGATCGCCTTTTTCGGATTTCTCAATTCCCTGTCCCAGACGCTGATCAAGCTCGTCGCCCCGGGGGTGCCCGACTTCTATCAGGGTACGGAATTCTGGGACCTCAGCCTGGTCGACCCCGACAATCGCCGCCCGGTGGATTATGAGGCGCGGCGCCGCGCCCTGAAGGAAATCCGGGCAGGGCTCGATCGAGCCGATCTTTCGGGATTCCTTACCGAAATCCTCGAAAACTGGCAGAACGGATTGATAAAGCTCTTTCTCATTTACAGGACGCTGGAATTCAGAAAAAAGAATTCCGATCTCTTCGGCCAGGGGAACTACCTTCCGCTGGAAACGGGAGGGTTGCGACAGGACAATCTTTTCGCCTTTTCCCGGGAACTGGAAGATACCCGTATTATTATGACGGTTCCCCTCTTTCTGTGCGAAATGGTGGATGGTGAGAAGGAAGATCTCCCCCTGGGCGAAAGCCTATGGGAGGACACCTTCATCATTGTTCCTGAAAGTCGGAATCTGTGGCGGAATGTTCTGACGGGAGAGACGATTGAGGCCACAGGAAAAATCCGGGCGGCGGATGCTTTTCGGCAATTTCCCGTGGGGCTTCTGGTGGAGGACTAACCCGGAGATGAGCATCACCCGCCTTTAAAATATGCTGTCCCTTTGAAAAGCGCAAGCAGCGCTCCCTCCTCATCCGAGACCCGGACTTCATAGATGCCAATGCGCCGATTGCGGGTGACCTCCACGGCTTCGGCGGTCAGAGCTCCGGTTTTGCCCGGTCTGATGAAGCTGATGCTGACCTCCAGCGCGACTCCCCTCTGCTCGCCCCCATTGACCGCCTGGGCAAAGGCGGTATCGGCCAGCGAAAAAATCGCGCCTCCATGGACGATACCGAACCCGTTCATGTGATTGCCGGTGATCGGCATCCGTATCCTGACCCGGCCGGGGCTGATTTCAAGAAGTTCCAGTCCCAGGAGCGAAGCGAATCGATCGTTGCCGAAATAGTCGGTCATGAGCCTTCCTCATCGGTTTACTGTCTTCTATACGGTTTTATCTTTGGAATCTGTGTATATCCATGGCCAGAGAGTTTCTGTCTTATGAATCAGGCCGGACCATCCTCCTGAAATTTGTATCCCACCCCATAGACCGAGTGAATGATTTCATCATCCGGAGAGCCGGCGGCGATTTTTTTTCGCAGCTTTTTGATATGGCTGTCGATGGTGCGGTCGCTGACGATTCGACGGTCCGCATAGATGCTGTCCATCAACTGGCCTCGGGAATAGATGCGGCCGGGATGTGCGGCCAGAAAGCTCAAAAGTTTGAATTCCACGGCGGTCAGATCGAGATGCCGCCCGTCCAGAACGGCGCGATAGCGGGATTCATCCAGGGAGAGCCTGCTGGACCGGACCTTCGGGCCGTTACCGACCCGGCGAAGAACGGCCTTGACCCGGGCGACCACTTCGCGGGGGCTGAAAGGTTTGCAGATGTAATCATCCGCCCCAAGCTCCAGACCGAGGAGTCGGTCTATCTCCTCCACGCGGGCCGTAACCATGATGATGGGAAGAGCTGAAAAGGTCCGGATCTCCTTGCAGATCTCCATCCCGTCCCGTCCAGGCAGCATGAGATCGAGCAGGATCATCTCGGGAGCATTCTCCCGAACCCAGGGAACGACTTCCGAACCGTTTTCGATGATGAAGGTCTCAAAACCATTTCCCCGCAGATAATCCTGAAGAATCTCCGCCAGCTTCCTTTCATCTTCGGCAATCAGAACTCTATCGCTCATCCTCTGTCCTCCATGGGAAAGTAAATCCGGGTCCACAATCCGCCCAGTGGCGAGGGTTTCACCTCGACCTTCCCCTGATGGGCTTCAACGATGTTCCGGCAGATGCTCAGCCCGAGCCCCGCTCCGCCGGTGGAGCGGTTTCGTGAGGCTTCAACCCGAAAAAACCTGTCGAAAAGTTTCCCTCTTTCCGAATCCGGAACGCCTGGAGCGCTGTCCATGAAATCTACGATCACCTCCCCATTCCGCTTGAACATCCGTGCTTCAAGCCGCCCGCCGGATTCGGTATATTTCAGGGAGTTGTCCAGCAGATTGACGAAGAGCCGGTGCAGCCGTTCGGGATCCCCGAAAATGGATAGCTTGCCTTCCGCGGGAAGCGAAAGCTCCATGGCGATGCTCTTTCGCATGAACTCGCCGCGGAACGTTTCCACGGCCTCCCTCAAAAGAAAGGCGGGGTCGAGCGTCTCTTTTCTGTACGCCAGCGCGCCCAGATCCGAGAGGGAATGCTGATAAAGATCATCAACAAGTTTTCCGAGGTGCATCACCTCGGAATGAAGAGAATGGAACGCGGCCTGCGAGGGCTCCCGGACCCCGTCCTGAATCGCCTCGATCTCCCCCCGCAGGATAGCCAGCGGCGTACGCAGCTCGTGGGAAATGTCGGCGAACCACTCACGGCGCGCCTTCTCGTTTTTTTCCAGCGTGGCGGCAAGCAGATTGAAATCACGGGCAAGCCTGCCGAGTTCATCCGTGGATTCTACCGGAACGCGGGCGGGATAATCCCCCGCCGCCAGACGGTTGCTGGCAGCGGCCAGAGACCGGATGGGCCGGACCAGCCTGTTGGCAAGAGGATAGGACAGCCCGGCGGAGACCAGGATCAAAACCCCCCCGACCAGGGCAAGCGCGAGCTTCTGCTGCTTCACGAAACGAAGCTGGTGGATGTCGGACAGCTTCTTCCGGGGCAGCAGTCCAAAATAACCGACCACACGTCCCTCCAAGGTAAGGGTTCTGAGATCGAGGCTGTCCGGAATTTTATCGGGACCAATCAGGATGTTTTTCTGCTCATCCAGAAGGACCACCCTCTTCTCAAAACGTCGGGAGTACCTGGAAGGCGGAGGATTCGAAGGTGGAATTCCATTCCTACCCTGCCGTTTTTCCCGCTCTTCGAGCGAGTCGGAATCTATTTCTCTGGCACGCGCCCGCCAGAGAAGGCTGCGCCATATGCCGCTGCCCTCGAGCAGGAAATCCCACCCCCCTTTCTCGGCATAGGTCTCTTCGAGAACCTCGGCCAGTTGTTCGGTTTTCTGCTGTTCGAGGGTGTTGACGTATCTTAGAAATCCCCGATCAATGCTCCACTGCATGATGAGAAACATGCAGATCACCACTGTACCCGTGGCGGCCAGAAGGGCCAGAAAAAGTCGATAGCGAATACCGATTTTCATTCCATTTCTCCGAAAAAAAAAGAGTGCATTTTTTTCGTATCACAGATTTTTGCCGGAGTGCCACATAAACCGTTCATTCTGCTTCACTTTCCTTATTTCCTCCACATTTTTTACATTTTTATCGAATATCATCCCTATCAACGCACAGGAGGATATGTACTCGAAATCGCCTCTGAAGGCCCATGTGCAAATTACTTAAAACGAACACAAGGAGAAAATCGTATGAAAAAAAATCTTTCCATCGGCATCATTATGGTCGCCCTGGTTGCCGGGCCTCTTTACGCTGACGCCCTCGCACAGAATTCGGCACCGACTTCGCAGGAGGCTGTCTCTGCGGACAAAGATACGGGGCGGTGGGGAAAAAGGGGAGATCGCCATTTTGACCGGATGGCGGAGGTCCTTCAACTCACCCCAGAGCAGCAAAGCCAGATCAAGTCGATTAGAACGGAGACCCGGGAGAAAACAGCGCCTTTCAAACAACAGATGCGCGATTTGCGACAGGAAATGCGCCAAACTTCATCGGTCGGGACTTTCGACGAGGATGTCGTCCGATCCCTGGCGGAAGATCAGGCTGAAATCCGAACCGAATTGATGGTTGAAAAAGCACGCATGCGCAGCCGCATCCATGCCATTCTCACCCCCGAACAACGAGAAAAAGCAGAAGAGCTTCGTCAAATGCGAGGTGAGAGGCGACACGGGAGAAAATCCCCTCGCTGACACACCGATTTCCCGGCGTGGGCGCTACGGTCCCACGCCGGGACTTTCTTTATGACCTTCCCTTTTATTCCTCCTGTTATACTTGAGAGACGGACGATCCCGCTGCTGACAGGAGATTTTTTATGAAAATCCGTCTGATTTTGTTCCTTGTACCCGTTCTTTTTACACTGGCCAGCTGCGCGAGCCTCAGGCCCATACCTCCCGAAGTCAACCTGCTCAATGTCCGAGTGGGGGAAATGACGCTCAGCCATGCCAATCTCTTTGCCGACCTGCGCGTCCATAACACAAATCCCATACCCATCGCTCTCGAGAAGGTCAATTACAATTTCATCCTCAATGGAATCCGTGTCGCCGTCGGGCGATCAATGAATCCGGTCCGGATCGGGAGCAACGAATCCGGGGATGTAACCCTGCTCTTATCCGCGGGATACCTGAACCTTTTCCGGTTCACCGCCGGCCGGGACCCGGGAGATGAGATAAAGTACGTTATCGAGGGCGACATGGAAATAGGTGGTCTTCGCTTTATCGATACGACTTTTCCCTTCAGGGAGGAGGGAACGATTCCGGTTGGGAAACTGTTTCTGAAATGATATGGTTTTTTTTATTATTCTGCAAAGGAGGCATACCTTGCTGAGCGAACTCATGGAAAAAGGTCGGAAAATTATTTCCGAGCAGAATTACGACTTTCTTCTCGAAAGCGTAGAGACCGGATTCATTCTGAAAAACAACCGGGAGATATTTGAAAAATACACCTTCCGGCAGAAGGCCATCGATGCGGTCGAACCGGACTTGTCCGTTAATATCCTGGGACTCACCCTTAAATCACCCATCGTCATGTCGGCCATGACCATGCCCATCCCCGTCATACGAAAGGGAGGACTGATGGAAACTGTCCTGGGGCTCGGCGATGCGGGAAGCCTGCTCTGGACCGGAACCCCTGTGCCGGAAAACCTGAAGGAGCTGGCGGATTCAGGAGTTCCGGTGGCGGCCACGGTGAAACCCTTTACGGACAGAAGGAAAATATTTGAGGCCCTGGAAACTGTTCAGAAAGCAGGAGTCGCCTGGGTGGGGCTTGAGACGGACGTGGGCTGGGGCACGAAGATAAGGGACCGTGCGGTCGTTTCCGATTGCTCCCCCCTCTCGCTGACCGAAATCAAGGAGCTGAAACAGTCCACCGATCGTCCATTTGTTCTCAAAGGAATTCTGAGCAGGGAAGATGCGCTCAAGGCTGTCGAGGCGGGCGCCGACGCGATCGTGGTCTCCAATCATGGAGGACATACCTTGGATTATCTGCCCCACCCCTTTCAGGTCATGGATGAAATTGTCGGAGCCGTAAAGGGCGAGACGGAAATTATCGTGGACGGCGGATTCCGTCGAGGAAGCGATGTATTGAAAGGGCTGGCTTTCGGCGCTTCCCTGGTAGGACTGGGCAGGCCCATTCTCTGGGCCCTTGCCGCGGACGGCCGGGAAGGAGTAAAAACCCTCATAGAAGAAATGAACAAGGAGCTGTTGCGAATCCTTGGAATGGTGGGAGCTAAAAACGTGAGCGAGATAAATTCAGATATTTTAATTAGAACATAGGCCATGTGGCAGACAAGAAAAAGGGACAGGAGAATTTTCAGGAACACAACAATTTTACTGTCCTTTTCTTGTCTGCCTCTGATCACTTAGAATGATCAGCAGACAACCGTGTTGATTTTGGAATAAGCATAAGTCCCTTTAAAGTAAGTGTTTAAACAACCTTTAAAAGCACAATCGCTTACCCCCTTCTCTTGAAAATTCTGCAGGACCAAACCCTTTTTTGCTGGAAATTTTTCCTCCTTCATGTTAGAAACGGCACCGACCTCGAAACCATTTATGTTATTTCGTAATTCTTTCGGGAAATCGTTTTTGGTAAAGAGTTCTGGTTTCGAATTGCAAACATCCTATCACGATGAAAATGAGGAGAGATTTATGATGAGAAAAAGCGTTTTTCTGGGGTTTTTTGCTGTGCTGGCTTTCAGCGCGACAGCTTTCGCGCAGGACAAGGATTTCAAATGGCCCCCGATGCTCCGAGTGGCCACGCCTTCGGCCCAGACGGGGAGCTTTGCCTCCACCAATGGCTGGGCGCCCATGCTGCAGGAATTCACCGGCATGATGGTACGTGTCGTTCCGGAGGACAGTGAAGTACGCCGCTACATGCGTTTCACAAACGGCAAGGAATTCGAACTGGTTTCGACCTCCATCGCCGAACATGCCTACGCTACGATGGGCAACAACGGCTACGCATCGGTCAAGCCAGTACCCGTTCGGGTCGTCTGGCATCACAACGACACCCCTTGGGGATGGGCCGTGAGAGGCGACTCCAAGTACAAAACCATTTACGACCTGAAGCAGAAAGGCGTCCGGGTGGCGCTGTCCACACAGTCGCCTCCCATGATGAAGGCGGCCCAGGAGGCGCTGCCTGCGTTCATCGGCTGGACAAAAGAAGAGGCGGCCGCAAACTGGACTTTCGTGCCGGTCGGCAGCTATGCCGAAGGCGCCAGGTCGATTCCCGACGGCAAAGCCGATGTCGCTTATGTCGCCACGATCAGCTCCATCACCCAGGAGATGGAGGCGCATCCCAAGGGACTGCGCTGGCTGCCCATGCCCCTGGACGACAATAAAGGATGGGAAGGGTACCTGCAGCACCGGCCCACCGCCATCCCCACCACTCTTGATTTCGGCGTCAAGTCCTCGATCGGCGTCGATTCCATTTCCTCCAATTTCATTTACTGGACGCGGCCCGACGTTGACCAGGAGATGATTTACCACCTGGCCAAATGGTTCCATGGAAGTTTCGATCAGTACAAGGACACCCATGGTCTCTCAAAGCGGATGTCCATGAAACATTTCCGCAACTTCCTCAACCACAGCCCCTTTCCTGTGGCCGAAGGCACCGTCAAGTATCTGAAAGAGATCGGTGAGTGGACCGCAAAGGACGATAAGTGGAATGAGGAGATGACCCAGAAGATGGACCGGTGGATCGAGGCAAGGACCGCAGCCATGAAAGAAGCGAAAGACAAAGGCGTGAAGCTTCACTGGCAGGATAAGGAATATCTCGACATCCTGGAGAAGCACACAAAGGATCTCGAAATCTTCAAGACCCGTCTGTAAGTTCTTCCTGGCGAAACGCAGGGGAGCGGGGCACGCATGCACCCGCTCCCTTCTTTTTGTCCCCGGCGGTTCCTTGCAGGGAACGATAGTGTCAGAACCATCGAATATTTCGGAGTGACCATGGATCAGAAGAAAGTTCCCGAACAAAATGAAGCAGAAGGGACGCGATTAGGCAGGCTGGGAAGCTGGCAGAGCATTGTTTTCCTGTTCCTGTCCACAGCGGGCATTCTGCTTTCCGCCTCCTATATCTTTGGCATTCAGATCGCGGGCAGGGTGCTGCTCAATGTTGAATATTACTGGCTTTTTATCGCCCTTTTCTCAGCTGCCGTTTTTATCGCCATGCCCGCCGGAAAGAAGTCGCGGAAAAGAAGTCCGCCATGGTACGACCTTGTTCTGGCCACCCTGATTTTCGGCATCTGCATCTACTTCTTCCTGAATGCCCAGGACATGATCATGATGGGATGGAAAAACGTCCCGCTCGGCGTGGTCATCTGGATCCTGCTCATGGAAGCGGCCCGGCGAAGCGGCGGGATTTCCTACCTGATGGTCGTTCTGCTGCTTGGCACATACCCTCTTGTGGCCGACAAGTTCCCGGGCCTGTTTCATGGGATCAGCTACGACTTCGCCCAGACCATCGAGGCCCATGTCTTCCGAAATGAAGGGATGATGGGCATCACCACAAAAATCATTGCGGAAATCATCCTCGGTTTCCTCGTCTTTGCCGGGGTGCTGCTCGCCACCGGGGCGGGGGACTTTTTCATCGATCTGGCAAACGCCATTTTTGGAAAATACCGTGGGGGTCCGGCAAAGGTCTCCGTCGTGGCCAGCGCGTTTTTCGGCAGCCTGAGCGGCAGCGTCTTCTCGAACATCGTTGGAACCGGATCGATCACCATCCGGACCATGAAAAAAGTCGGCTATCCAGCGCATTACGCCGGAGCCATCGAAGCTTGCGCCTCGACGGGCGGGGTGGTCATGCCGCCGGTCATGGGAGCCATCGCCTTCGTCATGGCCGTCACCATCGGTGTGGACTACAGCGTAATCATGATCGCCGCCATCATCCCCTCCTTTCTCTTTTACCTCGGTCTGCTTCTGCAGGTCGACGGCTATGCGGCAAAAACAGGGATGATGGGGCTGCCGAAAGAGGAAATTCCCTCATTCAAGGAGGTCCTTAAAAGAGGCTGGCCGTTTCTCACGGTCTTGATCTTCCTGGTCTGGGGACTTCTGTACAAGCGCTGGGAGTATCTCGCTCCCTGGTATGCTTCTCTGTTGATGATCGGACTTTCCTTCCTGAACAGGGCGACATGGATGACCCCCAGGAGGATTCTGCAGACCTTAAGGCAGATCGGAGATCTGATCACCCAGACCACCGCCATCATTCTTCCTATCGCTTTCGTGGTGAGCGGTCTCACAATCACAGGGGTGACGGGATCGGTGACCTCGGGCCTGATCAATCTGGGTCAGGACAACCTGTACCTCGTCCTCCTGCTCGGCATCGGCGCCTGCTATATCATGGGCATGGCGGGACTTTCCATTGTTGCATACATCTTTCTCTCCGTAACCCTGGCGCCGGCCATCATCCGTATGGCCGGACTGAATGAGATCGCCATTCATCTTTTCATCGTATACTACGCCATGCTGGCTGCAATCACACCCCCTGTGGCGGCAGCGGCATTTCTCGGCGCGGCGGTAGCAGGGGCGCCACCGATGAAAACCTCCTTTACCGCCATGCGGCTGGGAATCGTCATCTATTTCGTCCCTCTCTTCTTCATTTTTCAGCCGGCATTGGTGATGCAGGGCGACCTGATCCCTCTGATCTACCTCCTGCCGTCGTGCATTCTGGGCATCGCCCTGATCAGCGCCGGCTGTGAAGGATACCTGCAGGGAGCCGGCATCGTACCGAACTGGGCACGATTGCCTCTTGTGATTTCGGGTTTTCTGCTCAGCTTTCCCACACCATATGTCACCATCATCGGCTTTGTGCTTTCAGCCGTACTTGCAGCCATGGTATGGATGAAGAACCGAAAAGGGATCGTAACGGCACCGACAATGAGTATGGACAAGGAGACCATCTGATCCCAGTTTCCGACAGTACAAAAGAAGAGAGGCCGGTTTTAAAAAACCGGCCTCTCTTCTTTTGTTGCCTGTACGAATCAACGGTTCATCACAATTCTTTCCTTATCCCCATCCCCCACTCTTTTCTTCCCTTCATCCCGAATCAGGCCTCCTCACGCTCCCGAACGGCGTTTATCTCCCCACCCAGCAGAACAACATAGGCGGTCAGCCACAGCCACATCATGAGGATGATAATCGCCCCGAAGGAACCGTATGTTTTATTGTAACTGCCGAAGTTGGAGACATAAAAAGAGAAAAGCCAGCTGACCCCGATCCAGAGCAGGGTCGCGATCAGCGCGCCTGTGACTACGCGTTTCCAGGGCCCTTTCTCCTTGTCGGGCGCGTACCGGTAGAGCACGGAGAGGCCAGCAACCACCACAATGGCGAGAAGCGGCCATCGCAGGAGAACCACCCAGCTCTGGATCGTCTGGGGGATGCCGACGAAACCGATGATGGCCGGAAGTGCGACGATGAGGCTGACGGCGACGAGGAAGAAAACCATGGCGCCGACAGTAAGTAAAAAAGCCATGCCATTCAATTTGAAGAACCCACGCTGCTCCTCCCGGTCATAGGCAATGTTCAGGGCGGTCGAAAGCGCTTTTATGCTTTTTGCAGAACTCCAGAGCGTCAGCAACAATCCTCCGATGGCGCCGATCCCCAGAGCCCCGCCCGAAGTGGACACGATGGAGCTGAGCTGATCATTGATCAGTTGAAATGCCACCTGGGGCAGGACCTGGCTCAACGGCTGCATCAGGCGCTGAACATCCGAGGGGTCGGCGACAATTCCGTAGATGGAAACCGTGGTCGCCAGAGCAGGAAAAATCGCCAGCAGGGTATAAAAAGCCACCCCCGCGGCAACAAAGGAAAGGTTGTCTTCCTTCTGTTCGTTCTTGACCTGCCGAAGCGTGTTGCCCCATTTCGAGCGTTTTTCGCTTTTTTCCGACTCAGCCCGAGACCTCGGCCGGCGTTCGGGATTTTCTCTTCGCTGTTCCTGCGGCGCCTGTGCCATTTGCCTCTCCTTTTCGGAATGCGGTCCGCCAGGCATTTCCTTCTACAGCAGTGGGTCCACCCCCGCCAATGCACCCCTTTCCCGGAAATGCCGTGTTCTTCCATGCGACTGCCATCGGTTTTCTCGTCTTTCAGTTTACCGTATCAGTCAACCTTTTTCCTTCCACGGCGCAGAGCATCCTGCAGGTGCCTGAGATCTCTGGCGGTGAACCGAACCACTCCTCCGCAATTCGGGCAGTTCCGAAAGCGGCCAGGCATCAGTTCGGCTATTTCCTGGGCGAATATCCTCCCGCAGTGGGGACACTCCACGTTCACTTTTGAATTCACCGGTTTTCGCCTTCCGCTTCAGTTCCGATTGAGGAAAACGTCCAGTCGTTTTGGAAGATCGGCCTGCCGGGCTTTCCTGATCCCTATAACACAGCAGCGCATAACGGCAAGTTCCCGCCCGGTGTCGGATATCCTCTCCTTGCTTTTTGCGTCCGGCCAGATAATATATCTTAAAAAAAAGGCAAAAAATGGCCCGTCCTGCAAGAAAAGACGTCATTGTCGCCCTTCTCGATCGACATGTAAAAACTTTCGCTCAGGAACTCGGAATCCGGATCGAACAGAACACACCCTCACCCCTCTTTCGGATGTTGGTGGCCGCCGTTCTGTTCAGCGCCCGAATCAGCGCCGGAATTGCCGTCGAGGCGGCACGGGCATTGACGGACCAAGGATGGACAACCCCCGAAAAGATGGCCGATTCAACCTGGTCGGAACGAGCCAGAACACTGAATCAGGCAGGATACGCTCGCTATGACGAGAAAACCTCGTCCATGCTCGGTGAAAATTCCAGATTTCTACTGGAGAAATATAAGGGGGATTTACGAAATCTTCGCGAAGAAGCGAAGCGGGACCCGGAAAATGAACGTCAGCTTCTGAAGGCGTTCAAGGGTATCGGTGACACTGGAGTGGATATTTTTTTTCGGGAAGCTCAGGCCGCCTGGAACGAACTCTTTCCCTTTGCTGACGGAAAGGCGCTCCGGAGCGCCGCGAAACTGGGGCTGCCGGACAACGTAAAAGATCTGGCGCGCATGGTCGATCCGGCGGATTTCCCCCGCCTCATCGGCGCGTTGGTCCGTGTGGATCTGGCGGGGAAACATGAGGACATTTTACGAGGTGCATCCGGTTCAAAATGAACTATTTCATCTCCCAATCTTCCAGCTCCGACCGCATGGCGAACAATCCCATCAAATCCTTTAATGTGATCACCCCTACCAGCCTGTCTCCTTCGATGACCAGAAGTCGACTGTTCCCGGTGCGGTTCATGAGCTCAAACGCCATTGACGCATCGGTCTGGGGTGAAACGGTGTTTTCCGCCGAACAGATGTCGAGAGCGGCCGAAACGGAAAGACTGTCCCATTCCTCCCTCGGAATCTCCTTGATCTTTCGGGAGCTGATACACCCAAGCATTCGCCCGTCCTGTGCCACGGGGAACATCTTGAAGTGATATTTGTACATATAATCCTCAACCAGCTCCCGAATGGATATGGATGGCGGCGCCGTGACCGGATCGGTTTGCATCAGGTCTCTGACTTTTTTTCCTTCCAGAGCGTCCCGGACCAGAAGTTGACGATAAGTGGATTGGGCCGCTCCGCGAAGGAAAATCCCAATGATGAAATACCATACCCCCCCCACCGCATTTCCCGCAAAGAGGCTCAGAACCCCAAGGATCATCAGCATCATTCCAAATCCGGAGCCGAATTTCGAAGCCTTCTGCGTGGCCCAGTGCAGATCGTCTTTCCATTTCCACAACGCGGAGCGGAGAACGCGTCCGCCGTCCAGGGGAAAGGCGGGCAGCATATTGAATACGGCGAGAATCCAGTTGATGAATGCGAGGTATCCCAGGATACCCAGAATGGCGACCGGCCAGTCAAATCCTTGTCCCCAGGCAAACAAAAGATAAAAGCCGAATCCCAGTACGACGCTGGAAATCGGACCGGCAATCGCCATCAGGAACTCGGTCTTGGGATCCCGAGGCTCTTCACCCATTTCGGACACCCCCCCGAAGAGAAACAGGGTGATTCCCTTCATGGGAAGGCCATACCGCCGTGCTACAAAGGAGTGCCAGAACTCGTGGAAGATGATGGAGGCGAAAAGGCCCAAAGCTCCGATGACCCCCATGGTCCAATAGGCAGAGGGGGAAAGGCCTTCGTAGGCCTGTGGAAAGTAACCCATAGACAGGGACCAGGTCACCAGCAGGGCGATGAATATCCAGCTGGCATCCAGGTGAACGGAAAACCCGAAGAGCCTGAAGAGGGTTATGCGTTTGCCGAACATGAAAGACCCTCCGTCGTTTAACTTTTTCAAGAGATCTTCTGATATTCATTCTCCCATAGATTTCAATAAATTCCAGAACCAGCCGTTCTGAAGGCGCAATCCCTTGACGGACCGCTCGGCAATGTTAACTTTTACGGGAAGACCATTTCTCTTTCGGATGTTTTTTGCGATCAAATCGGATGGTTGTTCTTCAGCCGACCCGGGCAAAGGAAAAGATGGTATCGGAATCGGAAAAGATTCATGCGGTCGTTCTGGCGGGTGGGATCAATCGCATCCGGCTCTACGACGGTTACGAACCGGGTTATAAGGCGCTGTTATCTTTCGGAGACCGACCCTCCATCCAGTTCGTCCTGGACGCCCTGCGGCAGGAGCCCGGGATCGACCGCATCTGTGTGGTCGGGCCCGAAGAGGAGATACGCACGGCGCTTCCAGGGGATTATCACCTCGAGTTCGAACCCGGAGGCCGGCGGTTCAGTGAAAGTTTCCTCCGCGGTCTGGCCCATTTTCACGACGCGCCCGCCATCTTGTTCATTACTGCTGATCTCCCCCTGGTCACTCCTGGAGCGATCGCGAATTTCCTGGAGCAGTGCCGCCGCAAGGCAGAAAACTCGGTTCAGCTCTTTTTCAGCGCTGTTTCCGAGGAAACCTTCACAGGTCCGTTTCGCGACGCCCCCAAGCGCTGCTCGAGCTTCCGGGATATGGCCATCTGCCACGGTAACCTGGCCCTCCTCCCGCCGAAGGCGCTGCAGGGCATTCCGATTTTCTCGCCCGAACGGCTCGACGGCATCTATCGGTCGCGGAAAAAAACGCTTCAGACCTGCTGGGCTTTCGGCTGGCCGTTCCTCCTGGGCTACCTGTTCGGTGCCGGATTTCTCCGCCCCTTCAGACTGCAGACGGTTCTCCGGGTCGCCTCACACCATTTCAGCCTGGAAATCGTCCCCATTTTCCTTGATCACCCGGGAGTGGCTCTGGACATTGATGAGCCTCAGGATTATGAATTCGCACGAAATCTGCTTGAGAAGGAATTTGGCGGTCCGGGAAACACCCCCTGTCCCGGAGGGGAGAAGCAGATCAGGGAGTCCGCCGGACCCGCAATGCACCAGTAATAAGGGCCCTGACCTCGGGTCTCGGGTCTCGGGTCTCGGGTCTCGGGTCTCGGGTCTTGGGTCTTGGGTCTTGGGTCTTGGGTCTCGGACCCTGGACCTAAGAGGAGAAGAAAAATGCCCCAGGAAAAAGGAACAGGCAACGATGATCCTTATAGTTTGCCGCGGATGAACGCGTGACCCCGATTGCCGAACTTTATGGAGAGTGGTTCTTTGGGCTGTGGGAGAAACGTGGATTCATCTTCCTGGCAATCGGCGCCTTTGCCGTAGGAACTGCTTTGGGAATTCTGAATCCTGAGCAGGTTCTGCCCCTGATTCAGGAGTTTCGGGAATTCGTTCGCACCCTGGCCGGAAAGGGGCCCGTTGAGCTGGCCCTCGTTATTTTTCTTCGTAATGCCTCGATCGGCCTGCTGGGCATCCTTCTCGGAGTTCTTTTTGGCGTGGTTCCCCTACTGGCGGCCGTTTCAAACGGTCTTCTTCTCGGGGCTCTTTTTCAGCAGTTCCCGACGGAGATCTGGAAAATTCTTCCACATGGCATCTTTGAACTGCCGGCGATCTTCATTACCTGGGGACTGGGAATCTGGTGCGGCCAATGGTGGTCCGGTCCCGGCAAAGCAGCTCGCGCAGGCAGACGCCTGAAGGAGAGTCTGCGGATCTTCTTTGGAATCTGTATCCCGCTGCTCGTGATTGCTGCGGTGATCGAGGTGACGGGGATTTTTTTCTTTGTCGGCGGATAAAATAAAAACCTTCTCCGAGCCGGACAGGGTACTTCGCGCAAGGGGTCCGGTCCGGACAGAAACTGGATAGGAGCACATAATGGGCAGATTGCTTCTGGTCGACGATGAAAGCGCTATCCGCCAGCTGTATGCCGAAGAGCTCAGCGAGGATGGTCACGAAGTGAAAACCGCCGGAAACTCTAAGAGGGCTCTGGAGTTGATGGAACTGTTCAAGTTCGATCTGCTGATCCTGGATATCCGGCTCGACAGGGAAAACGGCCTGGATTTATTGCGGAAGATAGTCAATCGGGGAGAAAAGCCGCCGGTGGTTCTGTGCACCGCCTTCAGCAGTTTCCAGGACGATTTCACCTCCTGGCTTGCGGATTCCTACGTGGTGAAAAGCTCGGATACCTCCCAACTGAAAAGGGAAGTGCAACGGCTGCTGGAAAAAAAACATTGAATCCAGCTTTTCCGAGCCGATCTCTCCTCTTTTACGAAAACTTGAAAACTTCTGCGAAAAGAAGATCTTTTTCGCTACAGCGCTTTCTTCATCCTCTGCTTGTCTTTCCTTTTATTTTTCAAGCTTTTCCTCCACCATCCAGGAAGAATGGGATACGAGGAAAGGAAGATTTCGGATAACTATCGGCAGGAGCACTGCAAACTCCGACTTTGCATACGGCCTCTCTTTGATAAAATAAAGTGATTTTGCTGTGATGCATCAATTTTCCAATGTTCGTTTATCCGGATTATCTATACAACCTGATCAGACTCGACGGCAGATCTTTAAAAAGGAGTATGAAATGGATGCTGATGTGATGGAGGAAAAACAGCTGAAGCGACGACGTGCGGTGATCGTCAGTCTGCTCGGTGGAATCGGCTCCGTACTGACGGCGGGGATTCTCTGGCCCCTCTGGCGATTTCTCAATCCGCCGGGGACGACCGGGGAGGAGGCGACCGTCTCCATTCCCCGAGAACAGGTCGGCGTGGGGCAGGCGCATTTCTTCCAGTATCAGGGTCACGCGGCGGTGGTGGTCCAGAACGCTCCTGGAGAATTCACTGCCCTGTCGGCGGTATGCACTCACCTGAGCTGCATTGTCCAGTGGCAGCCCGATAAGAAAGACTTCCTGTGCCCCTGTCATGCGGGCCGCTTTACGGCCACCGGAAAGGTCATCAGCGGTCCACCGCCCCGACCGCTCCCCTCCTATCCGGTAACCGTCAGTGAAGATGTCATCGTGGTGGGCTAGGAGGAAAAACATGGCCATTAATAAAAAAATTATCGACTATATCGATCTGCGCCTGGGCATCCGCGATCTTCTGCAGAAGAACTTGACGGAATACCTTCTCCCCCGGAATATCAACATCTGGTATTCCCTCGGAGCGGCAACGATCGCACTCTTTGCCGTCCAGTTTATCACCGGGATTTTCCTGCTGATTTATTACATCCCGAATACCGAACAGGCGTTCGCAAGCGTCCAGGCGATCATGAACGAGATTCCCTACGGGTGGCTCATCCGGTATCTCCATGCCATCGGGGCCAATGTGGTCGTTCTGGTCCTGCTGCTGCACATGCTCTCGGCCCTCTTCATGTCCGCCTATAAGCGGCCGCGGGAATTCACCTGGCTCTTCGGCTTTCTTATTTTCATGGTGACGTTGGGCATGTGCCTGACCGGCTACCTTCTGCCCTGGAGCCAGCTCTCCTACTGGGCCACCACCGTCGCTACCGATACGATGAATGCTGTTCCGCTCATCGGCGAACCGCTTCTGCAGGTGCTGCGGGGGGGAAGCGCCGTGGGGCAGTATACCCTAGGGCGTTTTTTCGCCCTGCACGTGATGGGACTTCCCCTCATTTTTGGGCTACTCGTTTCCGCCCATCTATTCTGCGTTCGCCGCATCGGGGTTTCCCGCCCTCCTTTCGGGCCGGATTACCGGCCATGGGAGCCGAACGATGAATTTCAACATGAGGAATACCCCGATGGCATCCCTTTTTTTCCCAATTACACGGCAGAGGAAGTCGCAGTCATCGCATTTTTTCTGGCGTTGACGACCGGGATCACCTATTTCGCTCCCTGGATATTCCTTCCCTCGGACGCCTTCACTCCGGCGGATCCTTTTGTGACGCCCGAACACATCAAGCCCGAATGGTACTTTCTTGCTTCCTATCAGATCCTCAAGGTTTTTCCGAATGAATTTTTTGGAATTCTTGTTCAGGGCGTGATCATCACGTTTCTCCTTTTTCTGCCGTGGATCGACCGCACCCACGAGCGGAGGCCTGCTAAGAGACCGATTTTCGTGGCGCTCTTTGTTCTGGGCGTGGTGGGTTTTGTCGGGCTGACCATATGGGGGCATTTCTCATGAAAAATTCATTTCTCCTTTTGCTTTTCGCCCTTCTATTTCTGTTTCCCTGCGCCGTGGAGGCGCAGCAGGATGCACCCGCCTCCTCCTGCATCGGCTGCCACTCGGGAATGCAGGGCCGTCTCGGAGAACCTGTGGAGCAGTGGCAAGGGAGCATTCACCAAGAGAACGGCATCTCCTGCAGCAGTTGTCACGGGGGGGATCCGACTCTTTTCACAATGGAAGCCATGAGCCCGGAGAAGGGCTTCTTAGGAGTTCCTTCAAACGAGGAAATTCCCGAATTCTGCGGCAGCTGCCATGTCGGAGTGCTGGAAGATTATATTAAAAGCGCTCACGGACAAGCTCTGGGCGAGGGAGGCCCCCAGTGCGTGATTTGCCATGGAAACCATTCCGTCAAAACAGCGACGCTGGAGCTGATCAATCAGGAGAGCTGCACCCAATGCCACGAATACGGCCGGGCGGGGGAGATCAAGGAGGCGCTTGCCGAAACGGATCAAATAATCCTGAACCTGGAGGACGATATCCAGACGTTGCATCGAATCGGCATTGCTACCGATGAAATGAAGGGAAAAATCTTCTCCATCCGCAATCAATTTCATCGGTTGTTTCATACCGTGGACGTTCAGAAGGTTCGCAATGAAACGGAGGATTTTCAATTGCGCCTTCAGGAAGTGCGAACACAGGTCGAGGAAGTCCGCAGTGAACTGACAGACAGGAAAGTAATCGGCGCAGCGGCTACAGCTCTGCTGCTTCTGGCGGCGGTTCTGGGGTGGATTCTTCGCCGCACCTATAAAAAGGACGAGGAGCAGGGAAGAGTCCGGAAAACGAAAGAACAGGTACGATAAAACTCCATACCGATATCGGGCAATAGCCCAGAGGGCTCGATGAACCTGCTTAAATTTTTCATACCTGCGCTGCTTCTCTTCATTTCCGTCCCCCTTGCGGGTCAGGAGCTGATTCCGGCACAGAAATGCCTGGAGTGCCATGGGGATGTGGTGAGCCCCGGGGAATTCAACCGCTCCGTTCACGACCAGATCGCCTGCACCGGCTGCCACACGGGGATTATCGATCTGGAAAAGCACCAACAGGGCGAATCGGGCCCCGGACTGGTACAGTGCGCGCGCTGTCATGAATCGGATGCCGCCGCCTACTACGCCAGCGTTCACATGGCTCGGGGTGTCGCCTGTTCAGACTGCCACGCCGGCGTCCATTCCCTGCAGAAGTGGCAGGGGGACAAGCGCAGGGTGGTGAAGACCTGCGGAAACTGCCATCCGGCCGAGAGGTACCGGGAATCCGTTCATGGCCAGGCCGTCGAGGCGGGCAGCCGCGATTCGGCGGCCTGCCATGACTGCCACACCCTGCATGATATCGAAGAACTTCAGCCCGGGTCGGAAGGATATCGAGCCTTTCAGATCCAGGTCTGCATGAAATGCCATGCCGACCATGACATGATGCGCCGAAACGGCGTCTACTCCCTGGCCGTCGATACCTACCTGAAAAGCTACCATGGCACGAGCTATCGTCTCGGTTATCCCATCCAGGTGGCCGAATGCGCCGACTGCCATACCGCCCATGCCGTCCTGCCCCCGACCAACCCTCGTTCGAGCATCTCGCCCGCCCTGATTGTTCAGACTTGCGGACAATGTCACCAGGGCATCGATGACGATTTCACTCTGTTTCACGTTCACGGCAATTATCACGACCGCGCCCGGTATCCCGGAATGTTCTGGACCTTCGTTCTGATGACTGCACTGGTCATTTCCGTTTTCGCCATTTTCTGGACCCACAATCTGCTCTGGATGTTCCGTGGCTTCGTTGAAAATCGTCGAAAGGAAAGGGCCCTGGCCGAAGGCCGGCTGGAACCGGTCCGGGGCGGATACATTCCCTATTACCGTTTCGGAAAGTGGCATATCTTCCTGCACCTGATGGTCATCATCAGCTTTCTGGGCCTTTCGGTGACCGGTCTGCCGCTCAAGTTCGCCGGGTCGGCCTGGGCCCGGGCAATGATGTCCTTTTACGGCGGGGTTCAGGCCGCCGGGTTCATCCACCGTATCTGCGCAGTTCTCACCTTTTTCTATTTTTTCGCAGCGATCGCCATGAGCATTCACTTTCTTTTCCTCCGCCGAGACCTCCCCGGGAACTGGATCCAACGCCTCTTCGGGCCCGACTCCCTCATGTTCAATCGAAAAGACCTGCAGGATATCGCCGGAATGGTCCGCTGGTTCTTTTTTCGGGGGGAGAAGCCGACGTTCGAGCGGTGGACCTACTGGGAAAAATTCGATTTTTTTGCCGTCTTCTGGGGCATGTTCGCTATCGGGGGTTCAGGACTGCTGCTCTGGTTTTCCGAATTTTCCGGCAGTCTGCTTGGTGGATGGGTGCTGAACCTGGCCGAAATCGTTCATTCCGACGAGGCCTTGCTGGCGACCGGTTTCATTTTCACCGTTCACTTCTTCAATACCCATGGTCGCCCTGAAAAGTTTCCCATGGATTTTGTCATCTTCAACGGCCAGATCACACGACAGGATTTCATCGAAGAACGCGGCGCCCAGTGGGAACGTTACAAGAAGAAGGGAACTACGGAAAATTACAGGGTCAGGAAAAGCAGCGGGGTCGCCTATGATTTTTTCTTCAAGGCCTTCGGGTTTGCCGCGGTGCTCACCGGAATTTTTCTGGCATTTCTTATGATCTATGCTTTCCTGAGGGGATGAGGGAATCGGGGGATTTTTTATTCGCGATTTTCATCATTGGGCTGACAGTTGCCTGGGCGGTCTTCCGGGACTTGCAGACCAGCGGGGCTCGCAGGTGATACGCGGCAACCTGCTGGTCATTCCGATCGGCGAATCCTTCATCTATGTGGAACCCGTCTTTCTGAGATCCGAGCAGATGGATATTCCGCAGCTTCGCCGTGTCATCGTGGCGTACAACGACAAGGTGGCCATGGAGCCGACGCTCGAGGCCGCGGTACTTGCGGTTTTCGGCGCCGTCCCGGGGCGGGAGGAGAAGGCGCCAGGCGCGGCGGCGCCGCAGGTTCCAGAGGCCCGCGAGACCTTTCGAAGGGCCCAGGAGGCCCTGCGGGGGGGCGACTGGAGCGAATTCGGGCGGGCAATGGAAAAGCTGCAGCAACTCCTGGAAGAACCGGCGGTTCCCCCCGTCGATGAGGAAGGAGTCCCATGAATCCCTGGCATGACATCCATGTGGACGAGAAGCAGCTGGAGGAGTTCTTTCCGACGGTCATCGAGATCCCCAAGGGAAGCAGAAACAAGTACGAGCTGGACAAAAAAACCGGGATGCTGCGCCTGGACCGGGTGCTGCACGGCGCCGTTCATTATCCCGCAAACTACGGGTTTATTCCACGCACCCTGGGGGAGGACGGCGACGCCCTGGATGTCCTGGTTCTCTGTCTGGAGCCGGTTCATCCCCTGACGATTCTGGACGCCCGGTCCATCGGCATCATCCGCATGGAAGATGAAAAGGGCATCGACGACAAGATCATTGCGGTCAGCGTCCACGATCCCGCCTTCGCATCCTACCGCCATCACAGAGAGATCCCCAGGTACAGCGTGCTGGAAATGGAAAAATTCTTTGAGGAATACAAGACGCTGGAGAAAAAGAGAGTCTATGTGGAGGTGGTCCAGGGACCGGAGCTCGCAAACCGTATCATCCGAGAATCCCTCCAGCGCTATCGGGAGGCTTTTTCCTGATAGGAATGAGAATCCCCCAGCAGATTGACCTCCCATTCAGTGGGCGCGGATTTCCTTTCGAACTGCACCGGCCTTGAATTGACATGAATTTGTGCTAGAAGGTTTGAACACGTTAATTTTTTAACACGAGCAGGAGGTACTCATGTCGATTGCAAAAGTCATCGAAATTCTGGCCGAAGGCGATACCATAGAAGCCGCCGTGGAATCGGCGGTCGCCGAAGCAAGCCAGACCATTGACGAAATCCGCCACGTTTATTTCAAGGAATTCCAGGCCCTGGTGGAAAACAACAAGGTCGTACGCTACAGGATCAATGCCAAAATAACTTTCGTGGTCAAGCACTGACGATCATCTGCCAGTCGGCGGGACCGGATCGGTCCCGCCGACTCCCGCAGATGATAATTCAACGCGGTCATTCCCTGAATTCAACCGGTTTATCCGATCTAATCTGTAGAGCCATCACTGGAGTTGTTGTGTATAAACCGTAGACGAAGTTTCCGAATTCCTATCGCATATAAGCAGGAGCGCCACTTGAAAAAAGCTTTTTTAATGGCGTGCATGACATTATTCCTTGTCGCCGCCTCCGGGGTTCCCCTGCAGGCGGCCATCCTCCCCTTGGCAAAAAAAGAGCCCGCACTGGAGCTGAATCCTTTGAGCATGGATTTCGGAGAAGTTCCGGCGGGCTCCGAGGTCTCGGAAACCTTCATCATTTCCAATGATGGGGACGGAAACCTGGCCATCGGGACCATCATCATCGAGGGTTCCGATGCCTGGCACTTCCGCATCGGCAATGACGAATGCTCGGGCAAGAAGGTGGTCTCCGAAAGGAGCTGCGGAATCGAAGTGATTTTCGCTCCCTTTAACGAGGGGGAGAAAACAGCCGATCTTCTGATCCCCTCCGACGACCCGGAAGATGAAATCGTCACCGCAAGCTTGAGCGGGTATGGGCGCCCAGGCCCGAACCTCCGGGTGCGGGATTCGGTCCCCCCCGATGACGATCGGACTATCCCCTTCGGGGAGATGACGACGGGCAGTCTCCGTCAAGAGACAGTCACACTTCGGAATATGGGCGGCGCGGAATTGTCGATCGGATCGATTGCCCTTGCCGACCCACTACGGGATCCTTTCTTTCTTGCGACTGACGGGTGTTCTGGTCGATCGTTAAGGCCTGATGAGAGCTGTATTCTGGAAGTAGAATTCAACCCCTTGTCAGCGGTGGACTTCTCCGATTCCTTCGATATCCCCTCCAACGACCCGGACAAGGGGATGATCTCTTTCACCATGACCGGATCCGCCGCCGACCTGCCCGTGCCGGATATCGAAGCGACCGATTCGGTTTCTCCCGCAGATGACCAGAGAATCTCTTTCGGACAAATCCTCCAGGGACAGACCGCCCGGGCGACGGTTACCCTCGCCAACCGGGGAGAGGCCGAACTGAATATCGGAAGAATTTCGTCCCTGCAGGCGCCTTTCGCCCTGGACGACGCCGACTGTTCCGACCGCGCCCTGAATCCGGGAAACACCTGTATGATCGCTGTCACATTCTCCCCCATGGAATCCGGAGCGTTTGCGGATTCCTTTGAAATCACCTCCGATGATCCGGACCGGCCTTCGCTGACCATATCCGTCCATGGAACAGGCGTCCTTCAGCCTATGCCCGCTTTGGAAGTTTCCGACTCGATCTCCCCCTCCGACGATCGGCGACTCGCCTTCGGATCTGTCAATCAGGGCACGACCAGGGAAGCCACCGTCACCATAACCAATGAGGGAGATGCCGACCTGCGCCTGGAATCCATTGCTCCCGACCTGTCTACCCCCTTTGAACTGGTGGCCGACGACTGTTCAAACGCCGCTCTGAAGCCGGGGAATAGCTGCACATTCCAGGTCGGCTTTCTTCCCTCGTCGCCCGGGTTCTTCACCGATGCCGTGAAAATCCTTTCCAATGACCCCGAAGAACCCTCATTGACGCTCACACTCGAAGGAGAAGGCACCCTTCTGCCCGTGCCGGATATCGCTGTTCTCGATGGCCTGGAGCCCGGAGACGATCTGCGACTTCCCTTCCAGGACCTGACGGAAGGTCGCTCCTCCTTCACCGGAGCGGAAATCGTAAACCGTGGAGATGCCGACCTGACCCTCGGGATGATCGGGGAAGCCAATCCTCTGGCGCCTCCCTTTGCCATCGATTTCGACGAGTGTACCGGACAGGTCCTTTCCCCGGGAGAAAGCTGCCGGTTGGAAGTGACCTTCTCCCCCCAGGCAACGGGAGCATTCCAGGATGCCTTCGATATACCTTCCGACGACCCCGATGAGGCCGCCCTGACCGTTTCCGTCAGCGGCAGAGGTCTTTCGCCCCAGGTCAACCATCCTCCTTCGCAGCCCATTCTCCTGTCTCCCGACAACGGCGAAGGGGACCTCGGGCTAACGGTTACATTCCGATGGAAGCGATCCGTCGATCCGGATGGAGATCCTGTGGAATATAGCCTTCTTTGTTCGAGCAGCGAGAATTTCTCAGGCGCCAGGGAAGTGAAAATGGCTGGAACGAGCGGAAAAAACCTGCTCGTTGCAAGCTTCGGGATATGGGCGGTGCTGCTGCCTCTGTGGATGGCTTTTCGGGAAAAACGAAAATGGGGGAAAGGATTATCCGGCCTTCTGCTGCTGATACTTTTTGCAGCCTTTCTAACTTCCTGTGGAGGAGGAGGGGTGGATAACGACAGCAGCGAGGCGACCGCAAAGGTCAGCGGTCTTAATCATTCCGCCACCTATTACTGGAAAGTCATCGCCGAAGATGGACGCGGCGGAAGTTCAGAGAGCGAAATAAGACGGTTTTCCACCACCTGGTAAAAAATGACGAGAATCAGGGTTCCGGCTGGTTTTCCTCCGCCCGGGACCTGAGATTTCCGACCCTCTCCGCCATCGGCGGGTGGGAATAATGGAACCAGGCGAACAGGGGATGAGGATGCAGATTTGCCAGGTTTTCCCTGGAGAGTTTGACCAGGGCAGAGGCCATGGCCCCCGCATCTCTGGTCAGGTCGCAGGCGAAATCATCCGCCTGCCGCTCATGTCGTCTTGAAAGGCCATTGAGAATGGGCGAGAGAGGGAAAAGAGCTATGGACGCCAGCAGTCCGACTATGAGTGTTTCGGCAAAAAAGGTGACTTCCGGCATGCCGAGCGCCTGGCCGGCCATACCCCCTTCCAGCAGGCGATGAGCCAGATAGAAGAAAATCAATAAACCGGCTTCCGACATCAGAATTCTCTTCCAGATGTGTCCCTTCTTCCAGTGGCCGACCTCGTGTGCAAGGACGGCCAGAATCTCCCTGTCCTCCATCTGCTCCAGCAGCGTATCGAAAAGCACGATCCGCTTGACCCGCCCGATGCCGGTGAAATAGGCATTGGAGTGCCGGCTGCGTTTCGAGGCGTCCACCTGAAGGACCGCTCGAACCCGGAGCCCGGCCTGCTCCATCAGTTTCTCGATCTCTCCGCGCAGCTTCTCTTTTCGGACCGGTTCGAATTTAAAAAACAGGGGTTCGATCAGGTAGGGGGATAGAAACATCAGAAAGAAGGTGACCAGGGCAAAAAACCCCCAGACCCAGATCCACCAGCTCTCGGGAGCGCTGCGGATCAGCCAGAGAGCGCCGGCGATCAGAGCCGTCAGCAGAACCAGTGAAAGCAACGTGGATTTGAGAAAATCGCTCAACCACAATTTCGGCGTGGTCGTATTGAAACCGAAGCGATTTTCCAGGCGAAAAGTCCTGTAGAGGCTGAATGGCGAATCGAAAAGGGCCTGCAACAGGAACAGGCCGAGATAGAAAAGAAGTCCCGTCGTTATGAACCCGGAGGACAGTGAACCGATGTACCGGTCGTACAGGGGAAGCAGGCCGCCGAAGAAAAAGAGGATCAGAAGAAGATTGGAGGACAGCGATTCCGCCAGTCCCGCACGGCTCTGTGCGAGGGTGTAGTCCGTCGTTTTCCGGAGAGTCTCCGAATCCGCGACCTCTTCAAATCCGGGAGGAATACAATGGCCGAAGCGCCGGAGGTGGCGCAGGTTGAGCCAGCGAAGAGAATAGCGGAGAACCAGCATCAGAAGAAAAAGAACAAGTATTATTATAGGCATGGAGCGAATATAACCGATTTGGACGAGCGCGTCGAGGCGTTTTGGAACGCGGAATGGACATTGAGGAGAAAAAATCAGGGATTTTTCCTTGACATTTAATTGAAAACGAATATCATTTACAAAAACACTGACAGTTTTGTACTTCCATAATTCAGGATGAACAAAATGTCCGGTGGAAATCCCCTCAATTCCCAAAGAAAATTTGTAAATTCCGCCGACGGGCGTTTTTTATCAGCCGGCTAAGGAGGTCATCATGTGCATCGGACTCATCGGCGGAATGGATCGCCTGGAAAAAAATTATATCCGCGAAGCCGGGAAATTCGGCATCGATCTGAAAGTTTTCACACGCTACCAGGGGAAGATGGCGGCAAAACTCCAGAACATGGATGCCCTGATCATCTTCACAAACAAGATCTCCCACAATGCCAAGAAGGAAGCAACGGAGACGGCCAAGGCGAATGACATCCCCATTTACTTTTATCATTCCTGCGGGGTCTGTACCCTGCGCAACTGTCTGAACTGCATGCAGGAAGAGGTTGTGGAATTGAAGCAGTGAATATTATTTTTTCAAGCAAATGAAAACGATTATCATTTTTGTCTTGACTTCCTGGTTCCCGTGTATAAAATCGACATCAATTTTCAATTTCACGATTGTTCTCCTCTTTATTAAATAATCATTTCTGAATTTAAACCTTATCCGCCGGGGTGGACGGTTTTTCCGTCCACCTCTTCTGCAGGACTTTGCATGGAAAAAGGAGCTGAAGGAACCATGATGCCCCTCGGACTGATGAGCCCCGGAGAAAAGGGGGAAATTGTAAATATCAGAGCACATCTTCACGGAAAACAGAGGGAAGGAGGGTCCTGCTGCGGCAGCTGCGGCCCGGATCGCAAAAAAGGCGACGTGCGCATTGAAGACATGGGATTCCGAATCGGAAAGGTCGTCGAGATGCTCAACAACAGCGGCGGGCCGATCCTGCTCAGAATCGATGAATCCCGGATAGCAATCGATCGGGGCATGGCAATGAAAATTATGGTGCGGAGGTAAGGCATGAATCTGGCGAAACTCAAACCGGGTGAAACGGGAAAGATCACGTCCATCGGCACAATCGGCCCCTTGAGAAGAAGATTGATGGATATGGGCGTTCTGGTGGGCGAGGAAATCAAGGTGCTCAAAGTCGCCCCCCTCGGCGATCCCATCGAGGTGAGGGTGAAAAATTATAGTCTTTCCCTGCGGAAGAAAGAAGCGGAGGGAATCGGAGTGGAGGAAGTTCAATGAACGGGGCCGAGAAAATCAAAGAAAAGGCTTTGGAAGGTTCGAAAAAGCCCGATCTGCGTCCGGTCGCTCGGCGCACCATTACCGTTGCCGTCGCCGGCAATCCCAACTCGGGAAAATCGACCCTGATCAATGCCATTGCCGGGTCGAGGCTGCACGTTGGAAACTGGCCCGGGGTGACGGTGGAGAAAAAGGAAGCTGGCTTCGACTTCGAGGGACAGCCCATCCGACTGGTGGACCTCCCGGGCACCTACTCTCTTTCCCCATACAGTCAGGAGGAGATCATCGCCCGGGACTATCTGGTCCATGAGCGTCCGGATCTCATCGTCAATGTCGTTGACGCCACCAACCTGGAGAGAAACATCTATCTGACGGTCCAGCTCCTGGAGCTCGGGATTCCTGTGGTGATGGCCCTCAACGTCTTCGATGAGGCCGAAGCCAAAGGCTACAAAATCGATATTCCGGCCATCGAAAAGATGCTCGGGATTTCCGTCGTCCCGACGACCGCCACCAGGAAAAACGGCTTGGAAAACCTGCTGGAGAAGGTTCTGGAAACCGCAGGCGCATCCTCCGACGCTAAACCGGAACAGCTCAATTATGGCGCCGATATCGAGGAGGCCGTCGATTCGACATGCGGGATGCTCCAGGCGAAGCATCCCGGACTGGCCGGGAGATATCCCCTGAGATGGCTGGCGCTGAAGCTGATCGAAGGGGACGCAGAGGTTCTGAAAGAGGTCAATATCCACCCGGAGGATCTCCCGGAGGAGGCTCTTCATCATCTGCGGCACGCCCACGGAGAGGACATCGAGGCGCATATGGCCGATGCCCGCTACGGCCTTGCCGCCGGCCTCACCCGGGAGGTTCTGCAGAGGCCCGAGGTCCGGAAGATGGAGATTACGGAAAAGATAGACCGTGTCGTCCTCAACCGATTCCTGGGAATCCCCATCTTTCTTGCGGCCATGTGGCTCGTATTCAAACTGACCTTCGACGTTTCCACACCCTTTGCTGACTGGCTCGACGGCATGATCGCCGGGCCGTTCATGCGGTGGACGGAGGCGATTCTCATGGCCGTCGGAGCGCCCGCCTGGACCATTTCCCTTGCCGTGGACGGCGTCATGGCGGGTGTCGGTTTCGTGCTGGTGTTCGTCCCGGTCATCTTCGCCATGATGTTTTTCATCACCTTCCTGGAGGGAAGCGGCTACATGGCGCGGGCCGCTTTCGTCATGGACCGGGCGATGCATGCGATCGGGCTGCACGGCAAATCCTTCATCCCCATGCTTCTGGGTTTCGGGTGCAACGTTCCGGGCATCTACGCCACCCGAACCCTGGAAAACGAGCGGGACAAGGTGCTGACCGCCCTGCTCATTCCCCTCATGTCCTGCGGAGCGCGGCTGCCGGTTTACGTTCTGTTTGTCGCCGTTTTCTTCGGCGCGGCCGCCGGCACGGTCATCTGGTCGCTGTATGTCATGGGGATCGTCCTGGCGATCGTAATGGGCCTGATATTCAAGAAAACCCTGTTTCGGGGGGATACTCCCATGTTCATCATGGAACTTCCCCCCTACCGCATGCCCTCTTTCCGAAGTCTCTGCCTTCATACCTGGGAGAAGGGAAAGCACTTCCTGATCAAAGCCGGCACCTATATTCTCGCTGTCTCGGTCCTCGTCTGGTTCCTCCTCAACCTCCCCTGGGGCGTCGAGAGCAAAAAGGACTCCTACCTGGGTCAGGCCGGGCAGGCCATCTCACCCGTCTTCGAGCCCCTCGGCTTCGGTACCTGGGAGGCCTCTTCATCCCTGATTACCGGGATTATCGCCAAGGAAATCGTCGTCGGCACCATGGGTGAAATCTATGCACCCGGCGCCGCAGAGGAAGAAAGCACAGAGGCGCCGCCCACCCTCGGAGAAGATCTGGCGGAGATGACCACCTCCTTCTTCGGTGCATTCGGTGAGGCCGCATCCAATGTTGTCGCCACATTCGGGGTCTCAAGCCTGGCTGCGGAAGACGAGAGCGGCACTCCCCTGAAGGACTCCGTCCGGGAGGCCTTCACCCCCTTGACGGCATACGCGTTCATGGCATTCGTTCTGCTGTACATGCCCTGCGTGGTGGTGGCCATCGCTATGCGCCAGGAGTTCGGCGGCTGGAAATGGTTCGGCGTCGCCTTCGCCTACCAGACGGCGCTTGCCTGGAGCGTGGCTTTCCTCATCTATCAGGGGGGAACCCTCCTGGGGCTGGGTGGCTGAGATGGACCTCAAGGACATCATCATCGCCGCGATCATCCTGGCCGGCGCTTTCTATCTTCTCTACCGCTCACTTTGGAAAAATAAGGGACACTGCTCCGGCTGCGGAGAGATCGGCAGCGAAAAAGAAAGAAAAAATCGCAGTAAACGTGGGCGTACGACCCAACCGAAGAGAATGGAATCCATTAAAAACATATTCAGGCACGGATGAACACCGAATGCACGCGGATCAAAAATCCGTGAAATTATGGTTTCATCTGCGAAAATCCGCGTAATCTGCGGCTGAATAATAGATTTTCCCTTCAGCTCTGGAGCCGTTCGCAGTGATTAATCCATTTGCTTGGGGAGTTTTCAAAACAGACACTCATTGTTTTTTATCAGGGATGATGGAAGGAATAGATTGCCCTGAAATGACCTGGAGATATGACGAATGAACCGCATTGCCGTTGCACTTTCGCTTTCCTTGACAACCTTTTTCTCCGTTCCCGCCCTGGCCCAGGAGGGCGGCAAATCCGACACGAGCCTCATTCAACCCGATCTGCTGGCGCGCCTGAACAAGCTCGAAAACCAGCAGGTGGAACTCTACCATACGCTTCAGGAGAAAAAGGCTGCGGGGCTGGGGACGAAAATCGCCGAGCGGATCACAATTTCGGGCCTCCTCGAAATCGAAGGCTACTACGAAAACCTGGAATTTGAAGGAGGAAATTCCGATTCCTCAAGCGATTTCATACTGGCCACCGCGCAATTGAGCCTTGCTGCGGAAATCACCGAGCACTTCACCGGTGACATCAGCGTCCTTTTTGAAGAAGATGCAACCGAGCCCATCGAGGTGGACGAGGCGACGATCAATTTCGAGTTCCTGCGGATGAACGGACGTTTCGGCCGACAGTATCTCCCTTTTGGAGTCTTCCACAGCCATTTCATCTCCGATCCGCTGACTCTGGAACTGGGGGAGACCCGGGAAACGGCTTTTCTCCTCGGGTATGAACGGAGCCTTTTCAGCCTTTCGGCTTTTGTCTTCAACGGCGATGCGGATAAAATCGGCAGCGAGGAACACATCCGGGACTGGGGCGCCGCCCTGACAATCGCCCCCGCCGGGCAGATTCTCCTCGGCGCCAGTTATATCTCAGATCTTGCCGACACCGGTGCCGGACTTGTGAGCGAATACAGGAGCCGCACGGCGGGATGGAGCGCCTTCAGCATCTTCGAATGGAAGAGGTTCGATTTCACGACGGAGGTCCTAGGAGCAGTCGACAGCTTCGACTCCGCGGATTTCGATGAGGATGGAGACGGCAAAGGAGATCGGCCACTGGCATGGAACATTGAGACCGCCTTCTCACCCAGGGACGATATTGAACTCGCTCTGCGCGTGGAGGGGAGCCGGGATTTTTTCGGATTTCCTGAACTCCAGTACGGTGCGGATGTCTCCTGGAGCATCGTTGACAACCTGACCCTGTCCCTGGAGTACCTTCGAGGCGAATTCGACGCCGATTTCGCCGAGACGGACGAGGCCGGAAATCCGATCGAACGCCGCGATCTTGTTACCGCCCAACTTGCCCTGGAATTTTGAGATCAGGATCTCTTCTTGAGCCGGTCACTGAGTGCGGCGAAGGGCGAATGGGCGAGAGAGGGGCTATCCCGGCGATCGGCGGAAGACTCTTCGCTGCGTTGTTCCTGCACGCCGCGGGTATGTTCGTGATCGTGGCAGTAGACGCACAGCAGCTCCCAGTTGCTGCCGTCGGGCGGGTTGTTGTCGTGATTGTGATCCCTGTGGTGCACCGTCAATTCGCGCAGTTTTTTGCCTTCGAATTCCCGGCTGCATCGTCCGCAGACATGGGGGAAGAGTTTCAGCGCTTTCTCCCGGTATCCGGCCTGGCGCTGCTGCTCTTCCTTTCGCATCTCGGCGACGATCCGGTCGTGTCGTTCGGCATCCAAGTCGGCCATTAGAGCTCCTGGAGTTTAAATCAGGTCTGCAGGGCTGATCAGCCCGAGAACCGAATTTTCGACAGTGTTGGAATTTGCCCATATTCTATCAGATGTTGCTGTAGAAATGGTCCAAAATGGGGGTGTCTTTACCTTCCGCAGCACTTCTTGTACTTGCGGCCGCTGCCGCAGCTGCAGGGATCGTTGCGACCGACCTTGTTCACATTCAGCGGCGGCGATTTGATCATGATCCCTTCGGTGAACAGCCAACGTTTACCCTTGCGCTTGAACTGAGCGCGCTCATGATGGCTGCGCAGACCTTTCTCGTCCCGAAAACGGGCGACAAATACCACCTCGCCTTCTTCATCCTCCTCGCCCCCTTGCACGGTCTCGAGGATCTCGAGACCGTGCCATTCTGAATTCTCGGCCCAGGCCCGGGTCCCCTTGTGGTCGTATCCCTCGCGGTAATCGGGATGGGTGCTGTCGTAGAGAAAGTCGACCTCGACCTTCACGTGGGCAGCATAGCGCGCCCTCATCAATTGTTCGGCCGTGGCGGCCGGTTTCTTCCCGTTGATGAACGGTTCGCAGCAGGCCGCATAATCGTTGCCGCTTCCGCAGGGGCAGGTATTCATGGCTGTTTCTCCTTGCCGATCCAGGCCGGCTTCATAGACTACCGTCAAAAAAGCGAGAGCCATGCGGGCAATCCCCTTTTCTGCTGCCAGAACATGGGCTGAGCGCTGAGAATCGCTATAAAGGAGGCAAGCAGAAACGGGACCAGGAGGAAGTCTTTAAATTTACTCACCCACTCTTTTCACAAGAGTCAATTAGTGGAACTGGTCAAGTAAAGGACACCCCAGATATCTCTTCTGCCGCATCTTTGGCTCTGAAGTGTTATCAATTGCCTATTATGGTCAATTTTCTCCGCTTTGAATTCTCCACAATTTTCCCACTGATTACTCGCTTTTTTTGTAAAAACAGGGCCATGATTTCCGTCTGCCAGAAGGATCTTGGCATATTTTTCCTTTTTGGGACCTTTGCCAACCAATAATACATTCGGGGCATCAGGATTCAATTCCGGTTTCATGGCGAGCGCCACCATTGTATTTTTTTTGTGGAGAATGCAACTCTGCCCTCCAGCGCCGACATACTCCGAAAGTTTGACTCGGCTGACAATTTCACCGACTTCGAGTGTCATTGTATCACTATAAAAAACCCCGCTACTTACTATGGGGAGGGATAAACGCTGCGCCCTTCACCGTAGTACGCATCATAGACATGCTGGTAGACAGCCTCGCACTTGCGCTCGTAGATCTCCTTGCCGTAGGCCTCGGGGAGGTAATCGAGCATGATCTCGATGGTCTGCTGGACTGAGGCGCGGGTCATCTCCCTCTTGCGCCAGTCGAGAACCAGCTTCTCCTTTTTCAGCAAGCCGAGCAGATCGCGGGCGACCTTCTTGACCTGTTTTCGTTCTTTTTCGGGCATCTTCGGTGCGGGCTTCATCAGCAGGTCGAAGATCGCGAGTTCTTCTTCGGACAACTCCTCCTGCATGTGGCGGCGCTCTTCGGCATTCAACTCCCGGGCGAAGTCGAGCAGTTCGGCGAAGATCTCCTCGATGTTCCGGGCGCCGCTGTTGTACTCTTCGATCATCCGCTGGAACCGCTCCAGGTAGTCCATGCGGGTCCGGTTCAGTTCGAGCATCGCCTTGAGTTTGTTCTCAAGGGCCGACTTGAGCTTTTCGATCTCCGTCCGCTTCTTCCCCTTCTCGAACTTCTCCTTCAGCGCCTCGAAGTCGATCTGGGCGATGTCGATCTTCCCGCCATAACCCTTCTCTTCCGGCTCGCGGATTATGTATCCTTCGGTGGCGATCGATTCGTCCAGCAGCCCCTCGACTTGCTCCATCACCCCGGAGATGTCGGGCACCGGCTCCAGAGACTTGATCGCTTCGGCAATGTTGACGATGACCGCCCGTTTGGGGCCGAACTCGTTGGCAGCCGGATCGGGGAGGATGGCCTTGTAGATGCGCCTTACCCCGTGGGCCAGACTCATGTAGGCCCGCTTCGACTCCCCGCTGACCAGGATCGCCTCCACGGCTTCATCGCGCCTTGCAATGAAATCGAAGTCCCTTACGGCCAGCAGGTCATCGAGTGAGATGTCCCGCGCCTTCAGAAAAGCCTCGGTCTCGGCGATCTTCTCCCCCAGCCTCTCCACCAGGAAGGTTTTTACCTTGACGGGGCATTCGCCCTCCTTCGTTCCTCCCCCCGACCCCGAGCCATAGATGGCCAGCGCCTTCTGCATGTTCCGGAAGACCCCGACATAATCGACGATCAGGCCGTTGAGCTTGTCCCGGAACACCCGGTTCGCGCGGGCGATGGTCTGCATCAGGGTGTGATTGCGCATCGGCTTGTCGAGGTAGATGGTGTTGCAGCACGGCACGTCGAAGCCGGTGATCCACATGGCGCAGACGAAGACGATCCGGAAAGGGTCATCCGCATCCTTGAACTTTTTCGCCAGATCCTCCTTCACCATCCTCATCCGGTGGGGCTTGAAATCGATCCCCTTCTCCTTGAAGAAGTCCAGCTCGTTCTGCGCCTGGGAGACGACCACGGCCATGTCGGTCGCCTCCATGGTGGCGAGCTTCTCGGCGAGGCGCAGCCGCTTCGATTCGTACCGGGCGAGGGCCAGCTCGTCCTTCAGGTGTTCGATCTCCCGCTGCCAGTGCGCCTTGACCTTCTCGTACATCCGTGCGGCGGTCAGCTTGTCGATGGCGATGAACATCGCCTTGCCGCCCTGTCCCCGGCCGGTGAAATGCTGCACCACGTCCTCGGCCACCTTCTCCAGCCGTTCGTCCCGGGTGACCAGGTGGTATTCGCGGGCGAACTCCCGCTCCAGCTTCCGCTCCTGCGCCTCGTCGAGCATCGCCTCTTCGAGAAGATCCTCCATGTCCTCGTTGAGGTGCTCGTTGGTGAGCTGAAGCTCTGGAATGCGGTTCTCGTAGTAGAGGGGGACGGTGGCCCCGTCGTCCACGGACTGTTTGAAGTTGTAGATGCTGACGTAATCGCCGAACACCTTGCGGGTCAGCTCCTCTCCGGCCATCAGCGGAGTGCCGGTGAAGCCGATGAAGGCGGCGTTGGGCAGGGCGTTGCGCATGTTGAGGGCGAAGACGTCGTACTGGCTGCGGTGGGCCTCGTCGGTGATGACGATGATGTCGTCCCGGTCGGAGAGCCTGGGGTAGGTCTCCCCCTTGTCGGTGCGAAACTTCTGGATCAGGGTGAAGACGAAACGGTGGTCCTCGCGCAGCAGTTCCTGGAGGTGCTGCCCGCTCCCGGCGTGGATGCGCTTCTCCTCCTCGGTGACGATACCGCAGCCGGCGAAGTTCTTGTAGATCTGGGCGTCCAGCTCCTGGCGGTCGGTGACGATAAGGAAGGTCCAGTTCCCCTGAAGTTTGCGCAGCACCTTCTGGGAGAAGAAGACCATGGAGTAGCTCTTGCCGCTCCCCTGGGTGTGCCAGAAAACACCCACCCGCCCCTGATTCTTCTGGATGTTTCTGACCCCCTCGATGGCGTTGTTGACGCCGAGGTACTGGTGATTCTTGGCGACCAGCTTCTGCATGCCGCCCTTGGTCTCGGCGAATAGAATGAAATTCTCCACCAGGTCGAGCAGCCGCCGCTTGTCGCAGGCGCCCCGGATCATGGTCTCCAGGCTGATCTTGCCCTCCTCGCCCTCGCTGGTGATCTTCTTCCACTCGGCGAAGTGCTCCCACTCGGCGGAAATGCTGCCGATGCGGCTCTGGCTGCCGTTGCTGAGGATGATGAAGGCGTTGTACCAGAAGAGCTGGGGGATGGCACCCTTGTAGTCTTTGAGGTTCTGGTTGAAGGCGTTTTCCAGCTTGACGTGAGAGGCCTTGAGTTCGATGAAGACCAAGGGCAGGCCGTTGACGAATCCGACCAGGTCGCAGCGGCGCTTGTACATCTCGCCGGTGACCCAGAGCTGGGAGGCGAGAAGGAAATCGTTGTTCTCAGGATTGTTCCAGTCGATGACCTTGACGGTTTGAGTGACCTGCTCGCCCTTGGCGTTGGGGAAGGTGACCTTGACGCCGTTTTTCAGATACTGATGGATCTCGCGGTTGGCCTGCACGGGGACCATGAGGCTGCGGTCGCGGGTGAGTTCTTCGATGGCGAGGGAGAGGGGTTCGGACGCGAGACCCGGGTTTAGGATTCGCAGGGCGGCCAGCAGTCTGGGGCGCAGCACGACATCGGCGGTCGTCTCGCGTCCGAGGGCGGCGGGCGCCTCCTCGTAGCAGTTGAGTGCCGACCAGCCCAGTTTTTCCAAATGGGCGATGGTCGGCTGTTCGATGAGGGTGTCTTCCGAGTAGGTTCCAGCGGTCATCGTTTCCTTCGCTCTTCGAGACGAACACGGGTCATGCGCTCGCGCAAGCCGCCTTCTTTGATAAAAGCTTTTTCAAGCTGCGCCAACTGCCGGTCAAGCAGATAGTTGGCCTGGTGAATCAGACAGATGATGATGTTTGCCACAATTTCGGACGGCCGGGTTTCGATAAAGGGGCGGTAGGTTTCATAGGACTCATGGGACCCATGAGACTCTTGGGACCTATGAAAATCTCGTTCTTCATTTGTCCCAGAGGTCCCATTCGTCCCATTGGTCCCATAACCGCTTCTCCCCAGCTCCCTTACAAACACCGCCTCTTTGCTGCTTTTATCCCACAGCCGCAGCCCACATGTACGCAGATAATCCCTGTAGTCTTCCAGCAGCTCTTCCAGGCTGGCGCGGGCGACGTTGGTCAGCTTGATCTCCATCTCCTTCGAGGTCCCCGAGGCCATGCTCCCCTCGACGATGTTCTGCTTCCCCGAGCGGGCCGCCTGTACCATCTGGTCGCGGGTGCGGCTGAAGCGGTCGATGTAGCGCTCGCAGAAGAAGACCGTGGCGTCGTAGACGATCTCCGCCTTGCGGTACGACAGCAGATTCTGATAGCCGCCATGCGGCGGGATGAACCCCTCGCTCATTTCCCCCTCCTTCATTCCAGCCTGGATTGCCGCTTCGGTTTTCGGTTTTCCTTGAAACCGCCATCTTTCATGGCGACGTTAGTTTTCAAACATAAAACAATCTCGTGTGCCCCCTCGTCGATTTCAAAAGGCGCGTTCGGATAGCCGGCCATGGCAATCTGCTGAAGGTAAACCGGCAGGAAAGCGGCTATCGACCCGGCTTGCTCGTATTGGTAGACGTGCCTGAACTCGTGTGAGAGCAGTCGAAGAGAGTCATGGCCCTGGCAGATCAACACGGAATAGCCGAGCGTCAGGCCCACCATTCCAGGCCCGAGCAATCCGGTTTCGAGCGCCGCTCGTCGAAGCATCTCATCTTCGGGGAGAGGCAGGCTTTCAACAAATGCCATGCGGATTTGCTCAGGTCGCTGAACTCCAACGGACCTGGCAATCTCAAGTCCTTTTCCCGCAAGAGGTACCCCGCCAGTCTGGATTTCCTGAGATCGTTCCTCGGCCCACTGTATCGCTTTTGGCAGCTGGTGCGGAAATGCGGATTGCAGGTTAAATGGTTTATCAGAGGCGTATGGTGTCATCGGAACTGCTCCCGATATTTTCGACATTTGCTTGCAAATGGTAAATAGCTGTAATTACAAATTTTTTCCAACGATGCGCCGCTTTTATGATATTTACTGCAAATAACCCGTACATTTGCGCGCAAATTGCAACCTATCGAATTTCGAGGGATTCTCTCCTCCGCCGCCAAGAAACCACCTTAGAGAGAATATGGCTATGCCCAATAGGGGATGTACCTCGCGTATCGTTTGGAAGCGCTGTCGGGGTCTTCAAGTTTGACTAGTTTCTCGTCGAGAGCCAGAGCTATGATCCGAGATGCGACATCGGTTTGCCTGTTGCTTAAACCAAATCGCTCGCGCAAGCTTTCGTTGGACATCTTTTCCGACAGAACGTAGCGCAGAGCACAGTGCTGGTAACACGCCCTCAACTTGTCACTTCGGCTCATATCGGCCAAATCTTTGTGGGCGAACAAAATCACCGTGGTCCTCATCTGCCCGACGCGGATTTCAGGCGCAGGCAGTTGAAAGACCTCGATGCTGCTGACGACCTTGTCGATACCACTGCCTTTTTCTTCGCAGATTCTCAACCTCCTCATCAAGTCTGCCAGCTTATCGTTGCGGGTCTGGTATTCATCGATGAATCTGTCTGGTTCGATACACGGCAAGCCAGGGTTACTGATTTCCAGACGGTTCGCATAGATATCGACACTCACCGATGCTCCAGGCTGTTCCAGATCCTGGTGAATCAATGCATTGGCCACGAGTTCGCGAATTGCAATCTCCGGAAACATCGGTACCGACTCGCGAAGTGCCCTGCCAATAACCTCATTGGAGGGCAACTGACCGTTGATGTAATCGATGAGACCTTCGAAGCCGACGGCATACCCTTTTTTGCCGACAATGTCCTTTTTGATGACGAGTTTATTGTTGCCGTCATAGGTCGTGACGCGCACCGACTTGCGCGCCAAGCCTTCGAATTCATCAAGATTTTTTGCGAAGAGCAATGCTCCGAGATTCGTCACACAATAGGTGCCATCACCAGCAATAGTAAGATTTTCGCGAGCAAATCGTTCCAATACCCCTTGACGGTCAGCCGGGTAAGGCAGTTGGATCAGGTCAAAGTAACTCTGGGTGTCCAGCAGGCGTACAACATCCTCGGCGCTCAGGCCGCTGCGAGCAATGCGCGACTCGAAAATCGGCTGCCCTTCAGCAAAGATCTTTTGAAGAAAGTCAGGAGACATCGGCACCAGTTCTTCTCCTGCGCGCATCAAGTAACGACCATTATATTCGATGGGTTGCCCAATCGGGCGAGAAGGTATGGAGAAGACCAGTACACGACCGTCTGGATGCGTCAGTTCTGTCCAGGTCACTCGGAAGTGCAGGCGGTCATAGATTCCCCCTACTGTCCTTTCGGGCACGTCGAAGGCCTTGGTCCCGACCACTTTTCGGGGTGGTTTATCCGAGACGCCAAGGACCATATGCCCGCCACCTTCGTTAGACAAGGCGACACAATAGGCCACGAGCTTTTCGAAATCATAACGGTTTTTGGCCTCTTTGAATTCGAGGTGCTCGCCTTCGGAAGGTGCAATCAGCCATTGTTCCAGTTGATCCAGCGTCACGCTCATGCTGTCCCCTTGATTTCTATAACAATTTCAATCACATCCACATCCCCCGAAATAAGCTTCGGCAGAAGCAGGTCGCGGGTTTGGCGGAGGTTGTCATTCTTCCTCGACAAAACGTGGACCTTCCGGAAAATCGGCGCAACATGCCTTTTAAAAAGATCCAGCGTGCCTTGGTCGGGTTGCGCGATAACAAACTGATCAAAACACTTCTCGCTGACACGTTGCCTGCCCGTCGCACCGGACATGCTTTTGATTGCGTTATCTCGGAATTCGTTGGACCGCGCCATGAGATAAACATATTCGGGGCAAAGGGTCTTTGACCGCAGGACTATGAACTCCGTTGAGCCAAAGGCTGTTGCCTCATCGTCAGGAAGGAACTGGACAAAACCAGTCTTTCCATTCTCAAGGCAGGGAGTGATACGGGCGAAAAGGGTGTCGCCATTTTTGAATTTCGCTCCGCTATTACCTTCCTTTGTCTCGACATTGGAGATCAGCATGGAATCGTTTGAGAGCGCCCCCATGGGGACAAAGGGCTTTTCCCCCTCTTTGGGTACTTTCGTCCTTGGTTTGACTTCGACGGTTTCGGTGACCGGTACCACCTCCCACCCCTCCGGCACCCTCCCAAGCGGCGAATCGACCATCCTGACCTGCTCATGGCCGGGAAAACGGAAGTTGACGAACCACTCGCGGTAAATGGCCTGCGCCATCTCTTCGAGGATCTTGATGCGCCGGGTGTTGTTCTCGATCAGGTCGTCGTAGGCGGAGAGGATGGAGGCGATTTTGCGTTGGGTTTCGAGAAGGGGGAAGATCGATCTCAAATTCTGGAAATTTTGTAAGTGGTATCCGGTCGACAGTGGAACCGCTCAGAGTGTTTTTACTAATTGTATGCCGCCAGTCAGCACTGAAAAAATAGTGGAACAAAAAACGCGTATCGACCTTCTCCGGATTGGGCCGAATGAGGGCCATGCGGCGCCCGAGACACCCGCGAAATCCCTTCGGAATGATTGCATAGCGATTTAACGTCGCCTCGTATGTGAAAACAATGTCGCCTTCCTGTGGAAGCACCCTTTTTGTCCACTTTGGGAACTCAGATTCAGAGATATGCCTGATATCGGACAAACTTAATCGGCCATCGTCTGTAACATTTTTGATTCCTAAAAATACTGGTCCTTCCTCAGATGGCTTGGGGGTAGCATGCGGTCCATCGTAAAGGCCGGTATACACCGAATTGATGGGAACGCATTTCCAGTTGGCGGCCCTTGCAGACATCTATGCCTCCTCCAAAATCAGAGCCACGTTCTGAGCAATCCGCCCCTCCAACTCCCTCGCCTCCGCGTTGAGCACCTCCAACTCCTCGTTCAACTCCTCCAGCCGCTCGGCAAAATCGAAATCCTCCTCCTCCCGGTCCGCGACCCCCACATACCGCCCCGGATTGAGACTCCAACCCTGCGCCTCGATCTCCTCAAGCGTCGCCACCTTGCATAAGCCGGGCACATCTTTGTACCCGGCACCCTCACCCCCAGCCCCTCTCCCAGAGGTAGAGAGGAGGAAACCGTACTCCTTCAGCATCTTCGTGCTGCCATGGGTCGTCTCCACGTCTTCGCCCCGATAAAGCCGCGCGATGTTGGAGAGGAATTCTATCTGCTCGGGCGTGAAGTCGCGATGGGCGCGGTCGAGCTGTCGAAACGTGTGCCGGGCGTCGATGAAGAGGACCTTGTCCTCGCGATCCGTCCCCTTCTTCCCCCTGTCGAGAAACCAGAGCGTGCAGGGGAGCGTGACGTTGGAGAAGAAGTTGCTGGAGATGGCGACCATCACGTCGACCGCCTTGTCCTGGATGAGCTGCCTGCGGATCTCCATTTCCGAGCCGCGGGCATCGGAGGCCGAGTTGGCCATGACGAACCCGGCGCGGCCGGTCTCGTTCAGGGCGCTGTAGAACATCTGAATCCAGACGGTGTTGCCGTTGTCGGTCTTCGGCATGCCGAAGGGGTAGCGCTTGTCGTCCTTGATCCGCTCCCTGTCGATGCCGTTGACGTTGAAGGGTGGATTGGCCATGACGAAGTCGAATCGGCCGAGGGACTCGTGGATGTCCTCGTAGTAGCTGTTCCCCTGCTTGATGTCGCCCGAAAGGCCGTGGACCGCCAGATTCATCTTGCACAGCCGCACCGTCTCGGCCACCCGCTCCTCGCCGTAGATGCTGATCTCGCTCCCGGGATTCCGCGAATGCTCGGCCACGAAGTTGGCGCTCTGCACGAACATGCCGCCCGAGCCGCAGGCGGGGTCGTAGATGCGGCCGTGGAACGGCTCGATGATCTCCACGATCAGCTTGACCAGGGCGGTCGGGGTGAAGAACTCGCCCCCTTTCTGCCCCTCGGCCTTGGCGAACTCCCCGAGAAAGTATTCGTAGATCCTGCCGAAGGCGTCCCCCTCGATATCGAGCGGGATGGAGTTGAAGGCCTTGAGCAGGGTGGCCAGCGAGTCGTTGCCGACCCTCTGGTAGGTCTTCGGCAGCACCCCTTTCAGCTCGGGATTCTCATCCTCGACCAGGCCCATCGCCTCGTTGATCTCCCTGCCGATGTCCTTCCCCTCGGGGAGGTCCAGCAGATAGGAGAAGCGGGCCGCCTCGGGAAGATAAAGCACCCCCTTGGCACGGTAATCCGTCTTCCCCGGAGTGCGTCTGGCCGAGGCCTTTCCTTCGATCTGCTTCTTGGCATTGGCGAACTTCACGTCCGCGTAGCGCAGAAAGATCAGCCCCAGCACCGGGACGGAATATTCCGACGACTTCAATTCGGAATTGGCCCGCAGCTCGTCGGCGGCGGACCAGAGTTTCTTCTCAAGCTCGATCAGATTCGCATGCATTGCTGGATACTGCTCCTTTAAAACAAAATCGCCGCTCCAGCCAACAGGCCTGGCAGCGGCGATCTTAATTTTTCGACATTTCCCTCTCGTGGAAATTCATCGGATGTCTTCTCCCCTGTACAATCAGAGCATAAAATCACCTCAAGATATCGTTTTCAGAACAAATCGTCAAACAATCAATCAATAGAGCGGATGTAATGAAATCAATGGGAAATAAGAAGAAAACTCAGGAATGATTACGAAGCTGAAGCTCCAGCGGGTGGGGATTGAGGTAGTACTGTCGCTTCAGGTACGGCTGGTCATACTTGCGCACATAATGATTGATCAGGGTTATGGGAACGATCAAAGGCAGGTGACCCGACTGAAATTCCTGGATGATGCCGAGAAGTTCCTGTTTTTCGTCGCCGGAAAGATCCTTTTTAAAATATCCCATCAGGTGCATGAGTACATTCACATGTTTTTTCAATGTCGTTCGAAGCTGCATCGCCTTTAGGAGAAGCTGCTGATACTGCTCAAGAGCTTGATCAAGAGATAAATCCTTCACATCGGCCACCAGCCTGCCCATCCGGCGGTAAATTTCCTGATTGTGAGAGAGGATGAGCAGCTTGTGATCCGTATGGAATTCGATCAGACCTCCACGAGTTCTTCTGTCGGAATTCATAAGTCTGCGCCAGCGCCGCAGGGTGAAAATAGATTCGATAAAATTTTCCCGCAGTTTCGGATCGTGCAATCTCCCCTCTTCTTCCACCGGCAGGAGCGGGAATCGCTCCATGAAAGCACGGGCGAAGAGCCCCACACCGGACATGTGAGGCATTCCGGCAGCATCATAGACCTTGACCCGTTCCATGCCGCTGGAGGGAGAGCGGCTCTTGAAGATAAAGCCGCAGAGCTCTTCCGTTGAGAGTTCTTCAACGCGCACCCCGGCCCATTCCTCCATGCGCTCTGTCAGGTCCAGACCCGTTCGGATGGTGACCAGTCGGGGATGCTCGGGATCGCCGATCTGCCGCATGGCTTCCCGAGGGACCGGAAGTCCTATTTCCACCTCCGGACACACTGGAACGTATTCCACATATCGGCCGAGAGTGTCCGTCAGAAAACGGTCGAGTTTATGGCCTCCGTCATAGCGGACATTCTGGCCGAGAAGGCAGGAGCTGATGCCAAGACGGATTTTTTCCTCGGACGATTCTGAAGGGGCGAACTGGGTACACATGAGCGATACTCAGCGGTTCAGGGGAGAATTATCAAAATGCTCCAGAAGATCGGCGGCATCCTGGTAGACGGCCGCCGCGCCGGAAAGATCATCATCGGACCATCCCCCGCTCCGGAAAGCGATCACCTTGATTCCCGCCCGCGCTCCCGCTTCCAGGTCATAGGGAGTATCGCCGATCATTATGACCTCGTCGGGATTCATTCCGAGTTTTTTCAGGGCCGCCTGCACCACGTCCGGTTCGGGCTTGGAGTTTTCCACGTCCGAATCGGATGTGAAATCCTCCAGCAGATGGACGACGCCCGTCTTCTTCAGCAACTCCTTCACCACGTCCTCTTTCGAGGCGCTGGCGGCCACCAATTTTAATCCGCTTTCCCGCATTTTTTCAAGAAGATCCCGTGTTCGGGGAAAGGGTTTCAAAGAGGGCATATAACGGGAAGTGAAGATTTCTTTCCGACGTTTTTTGATGCTGCTTCCCGGTTCGCCGTCCGGATCGATATTCAGGGTTTCCTTCACCAGGTAATCCCCGCCCATTCCGATGCGGCGGCGCACCTCGGAAAATTCGGGATGAAAGCCCTGCTCGGACATGGCCTCCGCCCAGGCATGGGCGTGGGCGTCGTTGCTGTCCACCAGAGTGCCGTCCACATCGAGAATGACCCCGCGGATTTTCGTCATAAATTCCTCTCGCTCATTTTCTCATGAAAATAGTGAATCCGGTATGTTATCCTTGCTTAATTCTACCAGAAGAGTCGGAGAGGACACGTCCGCCCGTTAAATCGAGGAGATGCCATGCGAAAAAAAACCTTCCGTCGTTCCCAGAAAAAAAAGATCGGCGCCCCGCCCGGCACCCTGATCCATGTCGGAGAGCAGAAGGAGATAAGCGTCAGCATCAATCTGATCGACTACGATGCCGAAAACCTCCTGGAAAAAGAAATCCGTTCGGTGGAAGAATGCATCGAAAGCCGTGATCGACCCACGGTGAGCTGGATCAACATCAACGGTATTCATGATGTGAATACGATCGAATCCCTTGGTAAATGCTTCGATCTGCATTCGCTCGTCCTCGAAGATATCCTCAACACGGAGCATCGACCCAAAATAGAGGATTACAGGGATTACATTTTCTGCGTCTTGAAGATGATCCAGATTGCACCGGATGGAAAACTTCATTCGGAGCAGGTCAGCATCATCCTTGGAAAAACTTTCGTTCTTTCATTCCAGGAACGCGAGGGTGACGTATTCGACGGCGTTCGGCAACGGATCCGAAAAAAAGGAGGACGCATCCGTCGCATGGGCCCCGATTATCTTGCCTATGCACTGCTGGACTCCATCGTGGATTCCTATTATACCGTCATTGAAAGGATGGATGAGCGCATCGAGGCCATGGAAGATGAACTTCTTCTCAAGCCGGAACCGGAAGATCTCGAAAAGCTTCGTCTTTTCCAGGGGGACGTGAATTTCCTTCGCAGGGTGACCACCCCCCTGCCGACCCTGGTCAGCTGGCTCCAGCGAATCGAGACCCCCCTGGTTACGGAAGATCTCGGATTTTTCCTGAGGGATGTTCACGACCATGCGGCTTCAATCTCCGATTCGGCGGAAAATTTTAGGGAAAATGTCTATGGCATGTTCGACCTTTATGTATCCAGCCTTAACAACCGGATGAACGAGGTCATGAAGGTGCTGACCGTCATCGCCACCATATTCATTCCCCTGACTTTTATCGCGGGAGTATACGGCATGAATTTTAAATACATGCCGGAGCTGGAATGGAGGTGGAGCTATCCCGTTCTCTGGGCCGTCATGATCGGGATTGTGGTGGGCATGTCCTTCTATTTCAAGAAAAAGAAGTGGTTCTGATGCTCTATCGGTGTCAGGACAGCAACTTCAATATCTTCATGAAAACCGGACATGTCCTCGCTTCCTTTCGAAATTTCCCGCGATGAAACTTAAATTTCTGGGCACCCGCGGCTATATTGAAGCGAGCATTCCCCGTCATGCCTGCCACAGTTCCCTCGAGGTCTCCTACCGGGGAAAACGGGTCATGATCGACTGCGGAGAAGATTGGCGCGAAAATATCTTCGCCCTGAGGCCCCATGCCATTTTTCTCACCCATGCCCACGAGGACCACAGCCACGGGCTGATGGATGGAGCGCCCTGCCCGGTCTATGCCACAGCCGAGACCTGGGAGCACCTCGAACGATTTCCGATCGAGGATCGCCGGACGGTCCATCCCGGAGAACCCCTGGAAGTCTGCGGAATCCGCTTTGAAGCCTTCGAGGTTCAGCACTCACTTCGAGCGCCCGCCGTGGGATATCGCATCACCGCAGGACGTCCCGCCGTCTTCTACGTCCCAGACCTCGTTTTCATCCGTCAGAGAGCCATAGCACTGCGGGGGATTCGGCTTTACATCGGAGACGGCGCCACCGTCACCCGTCCCATGGTCAGGCGCCAGGAAGACCAGCCCATCGGCCACACTCCCATCCCCACCCAGCTCACCTGGTGCCAGAAGGAAGGAGTCCCGAAAATGATTATAACGCACTGCGGCACGGAAGTTGTGACCGGAGAAGACAAGGGAATCATGGACAAGATCTCCGCCCTGGCCCGAGAGCGTGGAGTGGAGGCGGAGATCGCGTGGGACGGGATGGAGATCGTCCTCCGATAATAATTCAGTAATCAGAAAATCATTTCACCACCCGTTTGCTTCGCTCACTAGAGACACGGAGAACACTGAGGAAACCTTATTCGTGCATTTCTCTGTGTACTCAGTGGCTCTGTGGTGAAAGCTTCTGATCTTGGGGTTATCTGCTTGAGCTATGTGGATAACCAGATTTTTTATCTTTAAATCAAACTCCTCTTTAAATCAAACTCCAGATTTCGATTTCTCTTTTCGCAGTTCTCGGTGGCCTCTCGAGTACGTGGCGAGCGGGTGGCGATGCAGCTCTTGACCGTGAATTCGCGTTCGATTCCGTGCGTTTTCTCAGGACTTGACCTGAAAGTTCATCCACCCGAACCGCACTCCGGAAAAACTACCGGAAGGTTCCGAAGGAGAGTATGGGCGGCACCTCGTGAACGCCGCCAAGAATCCTCTCGGCCATGGAGAAATCCCCACCGGCCGTCCATTCTCCCGGGATGGCCCAGCACCGCAGGCCGGCGGCCGCCGCCGCGATGCAGCCCCGCTCCGAATCCTCGATCGCCACGCATTCCTCAGCCCGAAGACCGCTGAGCCGCAGGGCTTTCAGGTAGGGCTCTGGGTCGGGTTTGGAGCGCCCGTAATCCTCCCGTGCCAGAATGAAATCGAAATACGGAAGCAAGCCGGTATGCCGGTGAATGATGGAGAAGTGTTCCTTCAGCGAACTGGTGACCACGGCCATGGATATCTGTCCCTGAAGCCGCTTCAGGGATTCTCTGACCCCGGGCAGTACCCGGACCCCTTCAGCCAGAAGTTCGCCGTACCGGGCGTTCCGACGCAGTCTCATCTCCTCGACCTGCTCCGGGGAAAATCCTCTCGCCGAGGCGAGCGTAAAGACGCTCTCACCCCGCGTCAGGGAACTATCGATGAATTCCTCCCTCGACAGACCGATTCCCGCCTGGTCAAGAATCTCCGCCGAAGCTTTGAAATAAAGGATTTCCGTATCCACCAACAGGCCATCATTGTCCCAGAAGATCGCCTTGATCACTCTTTCAGACCTCCTTCACCGCCTGACGGGCGGCCGTTTGCACCGGATCCCAGACAGGCGAATAAGGAGGTGCGTAGCTCAAGTCCAGATTGACGATATCGTGTACGGTCATTTCCGCCTGCAGGGCTGTCGCCAGCACATCGATGCGCTTGGCGGCGCCTTCCTCTCCGACGATCTGCCCTCCCAGCAATCGTCCGCTCCCCTTCTCCGCCAGCACCTTGACCGTAATCGCCCCCGCTCCCGGATAATAGCCCGCGCGGGTCCGACTGCGGATCGTTGAAGAAATGAATTGGAGTCCCAGTTCTTTCAGGTCCTTCTCGTGAAGACCGGTGCGCGCCACCTCGTACCTGCAGATCTTGCTGACGGCAGTGCCCAGGACCCCCGGAAAAGTCGCGTAGCCTCCGGCGATATTCGTACCGGCAATCACCCCCTGCTTGTTGGCGACCGTACCCAGGGCGATGTAAAAGGGACGCCGGCTCACAAGGTGGTGAGAGGCGACGCAATCCCCCGCGGCCCAGATGCCCTCCGTCTCCGTCTGCATTCTCTCGTTCACGATGATTCCCCCTTTTATACCCAGGGGAATACCTGCCGCTTCCGCCAAAGCTGAGTTCGGGCGCACGCCCATGCCCAGAATAGCGATATCCGCCGGGAGTGTGCGCTTGTCGGTGATCACCGCGGAGACCCGCTCGCCCTTCTGTTCGAAGGCTTCCAGAGATTCCCGGCGGTAGAGAGTGACGCCGACATCCTCGAGCGCATCGGAAACGAGAGCACCCATATTCGGATCGAGAGTCTCCATCACTTCGGCGCCGCGAGTCACCAGGGAAACCTCCAGCCCCCGCAGAATCATGGCCTCGGCCATTTCAAGGCCGATATATCCTCCGCCGACGATGACGGCACGACGGGGCCTGTGCTCTTCCAGGTCGCGGCGCACACGGATGCCGCTGGCAAGAGTGGATAGTCCGAAGATGCCATCGGCATCAGACCCGGGAATCTCGGGGCAGAAGGGATTCGCCCCGACCGCGATCATAAGGTGATCATAAAATTCCCGCCACTCCTTTCCGGAGGACCTGTTCAGGACCCGAACCCATCGCTCCACGGGATCGATTTCCATTACCTCATGAAGAACACGGGCATCGATATCATATTTCTCCCGGAATTTTTCGGGCGTTCTTGAAATGAGAGATTCGGCCTTGTCCACCATGCCCGCAATGTAATAAGGCAATCCGCAGGCGGAGTAGGAGGTATGGGGACCGCGTTCAAAGGCGATGATTTCCAGATCCGGCCTCTCGCGCCGAACTTTGGATGCGGCGCTCATTCCCGCTGCGTCTCCACCTATAACTACGAGTCTTTCCCGGGCCATGATCTTCTCCTCTCGATTAGGAGTCAGGCGATTGTTATGGTTTTATCCCCACGAGAAAATTATGAAAGGCAAGGATCTGCAAACTGCGGATATGGTAAAATCCTCCGGCTTCAATATCTTTCCGGATGGCGTCTTCGGTCATTCGGACTTCCACGGGAGGGCCTTCCCCGGTCTTTTCCTTTTTCCAATCAATAACCGCCACTTTTCCCCCTTGCTTGAGCAGACGGGCGGCTTCGCGGAAGATTCCCCCCGGATTTTCCAGCTCGTGATGGAGGTTCACCATGAAAACCAGGTCGGCAATACCGTCAGGCAGTGGGACCGAATCCTCCTCCATTCTGATCGGCACGACCTTTTCCCGGACATCTTCCGGCAGGTGCTCGCCAAGCCATGAAAGGAGCTCTTCGGAAATGTCGCAAGCGTAGACTTTCCCCCGAATCCTCCGACTGAAAGGGATGGCGAAAAAACCCGTTCCGGCTCCGATATCCACCAGGGTCTCCGGATCGGCGAGCTCAAGAGCATTCCAGATCAGATCCGGATTCTCCCGTTCGTACCGAGCAGGGTCGTTGAGTTTTTTCAGTTTCCCTGGATCGAATTTGTGCGCTGTCATAATTTACTTCTCCAGCACCTTGTTCAGGAAGCCCAGAAGGCACCGATTGAACGTCTCCGGCTGCTCCAGATTGGCCATGTGCCCCGCCTCCGTGATCGGGCAAAGGATGCTTCCGGGAATCTGCCTGTGAATAATTTCGGATCGCTCCGGAGAAATGAGGCGGTCTTCCAGGCCGCTGATCACCTGGGTCGGGATTTTGAGGGTTCCCAGTAATTCTGTGTAATCTCTCCGCTCCCGCATCGCAAGAAGGGCTCCAGCCAGCCCGCGGGGATCGGCGGCGAGCATCCAGCTCTCCACCTCGCGGACAAGGTCGGGGCGGCCGTGAAGAGTTTTTTCCGCAAAAAGTTTTCCCAGGTACGCTTGGGCCACTTCGCCGGCCCCCTCTTCCTGCACGGCGTGGGCCAGCTTCGTTCGAAGAGCCTTTGCCGTTTCATCGTCGGCGTCCGGCCGGGTGACCGCAAAGGAGGCGGCGGAAACCCTGCCGGGATGACGGCCCAGCAGATCAAAAAGGACATACCCGCCCATGGACATTCCGCAGACGGCGGCCTTTTCGATATTCAGATGATCCATCAGGCCGACCACATCATCCCCCATGACCGGTATCGAAAAGGGCCCGTCCGGCACGCTGCTTTCCCCCGAACCGCGCAGATCGGGAGCGATCACCCGGTACCCGGCTCCGGTCAAAGCCTCCACCTGCGGATCCCACATCCGGCGACAGAGGGAGAAACCATGAATCAACAGAACCGCAGGACCGGAGCCCTTGTCATCATAGGCGAGTGTCATATCGTTCAATACCGCTTTCATGTATCTCCTCCCGCGTGATAAATTCTCCAGAAAGAATATCAGAAAAAGTGCTCTATACTCGCGCAACCCTGAGAGCGACTCTTTTCCTGATTTTTCTGATAATGGCCAAAATGAAAAAGGCGGTGTTTAAACCGCCTTTGTAATGAATTTTCTGATGATGACCTTGCCTCCGGGATGGCTTTAGAGTCTTTCAGAGATACCCGAATTTTTTCATCCTGTACCGGAATGCGTCAATTCCCAGATTAAGTTTTTTGGCCGCTTTTGACTGATTTCCCTCGGCCATCTCCAGGGCCTGACGTATCAATTCCCGCTCCACGTCCTCGATGTCGATCCCTTCGGGGGGCAGACGCATGCTGACGGAACCGATGCCCGGTGCATTGGTCCGTGCCACGATTTCCTGGGGCAGATGTTCCAGCAGCAGAACGTCCTCGCTTTCCAGGATAATGGCGCGCTCGAGGATGTTCTTCAGTTCGCGCACGTTGCCGGGCCAGGAGTATTCCAAAAGGAATTTTTCAGCGATTTTGGAGATGTCCCGCACATTTTTGCCGAATTCCCGGTTGAAATGGTTGATGAAATGCCGGGTGAGCGGCAGGATGTCCTCTTTGCGCTCCCGAAGGGGCGGGAGGTAGATGGGAATCACCTGAATACGGTAATAGAGATCATTGCGAAACTGCTTTTCCTCCATCGCCTTGAGCAGGTCCTTGTTTGTGGCCGAGATGATGCGCACGTCCACCTGGATGTCGCGTGTTCCACCCACCCGCCGGAAGGAGCGTTCCTCGAGAACCCGCAAAAGCTTGGCCTGCATGCCGGGTTCCATATCGCCGATTTCATCGAGAAAAATCGTTCCCTCGTCCGCGAGCTCAAAAAGGCCCTTCTTCAGGGATTTGGCATCGGTAAAGGCCCCTTTTTCGTGCCCCATCAGCTCACTTTCGAGCAGGGCCTCGGGAACGGCCGCGCAGTTGATGGCCAGAAAGGGTTTTTCGGCGCGGGAGCTTTCGTAATGAATGGCCTTCGCGATCAACTCTTTTCCCGTGCCGCTCTCGCCCTGGACCAGTATTGTGCTCGCCTCGCTCTTGGCGATTTTCTCCACCATGGCGAGGACGTTTTTCATATGCTGGCTCTCGCCGATAATATTGCCGATTCCGTATCTGCGCGACTGCTCAGAGCGCAGGTGAGCCACCTGCTTCTTGAGCTCACTGGTTTCCAGTGCCTTTTTGATAGCCAGGCCCAGCTCGTCCAGGTTGAACGGCTTATGAATATAGTCATAGGCGCCGATCCGCATCGCCTTGACAGCCGTTTCCAGAACTCCGTGGGCAGTTATCATGATGACGATGATCTCTTCTTCCATCTCCTGGATGCGCTCCAGGACCTCAAGCCCGCTGATGCCGGGAAGCTGTATGTCGAGCAGCATCAGGTCTGGGGCGTCCTCCCGCAACACCCTCAGAGCTTCCTCGCCCGAAGCGGCGGAGACCACCTCATACCCCTGCTTCTTGAGGTTCTGCTCCAGGGACCAGCGGATCAGTTGTTCATCGTCAACAATGAGTATTTTATGTTTGCGCGCCATAAGCCTCGTTCAAAGATTCGGTTTCGTCCAGGGCGGACGGCAGTTCGAGGATGAAGGTCGATCCTTCTCCGAGTCGACTCTCGACCCGGATCGTGCCTCCATGCTGCTCAAGGAGTTGTCGGCAAATCGGCAGACCCAGCCCGGTGCCTTGGGTTTTGGTGGTATAAAAAGGTGCGAAAATCCTTCCAAGTTCGTCTTCGGGTATACCCTCTCCAGTATCGGCGATGGAGATCCGCACGAAATGCCGATCTTTACGGTCAATCTCCTCGGTTCGCACCCGAAGCGTCCCCCCCCGGTCCTTCATCGACTGAATGGCATTTATGATGATATTGAAAAGGACCTGCTGGAGCTGCTTTTCATCCGCCCAGATCGGCGGCAGGTTCCGGTTGAGATCCTTGATGCGGTGAATTTTCCGGGCCTCGGGATGCTGTGCCACGAAAAAGAGGGTGTCCTGGACCAGGGAGTTGAGATCCACATGGGAGAATTCCGGTTTTCCCGGCTTCCCGAAATGAAGAAGGTCCGTCGCAGTCTTGTCGAGGCGATTGATCTGACCGAGGATCTGTCCGACAATTTCCCGGCGGGGGTCATCCTCCTCGTAATCCGAGGCCAGCACGGATATGGCTCCACTGATTCCTGCCAGGGGATTCTTTATTTCATGGGCGATTCCGGTGGCCATTTCACCGACCGCCGCAAGGCGATCCGCTCTTTCCATCTGGCCGTAATGGAATTTCTCCAGATCTTTTTTCGCTTTCTCGAGGTTGAGCACCATGGCATTGAAGCTGTACATCAGACTTCCGATTTCGTCATACGAACGGGGATTCATTCTTACCGTGAGATCACCCCCCTCCACCTGCCGCATTTTCATTGCCATATTGCGTATGGGCTTCTTGATGAGACGCAACAGAATAAAGGAGATTCCCCCCGCCAGCAGAACAAGAATCAGGGCGGTGGACACCAGGTAGAACTTGGAAGATTCCCTCAGCTTATGAAAGGTCTCATCCAAGGAGATGTTCAGATTCAAAATCCCCAGGACCTTGTTTTCGGCCCCATGGCAGAGGAAACATTGTTCATCTGAGTAAATCGGCTGAACGAGACCCAGAACCTGCTCTCCGCCGATATGGAGAATCCCGTCCTTCTCCTGCCTTGTGAACAGCTCCAGTTCCTGAGGTCTGACCCTTTTGCCCAGTTCATCCGGATCAGCGGATTTGAGAATCGTGCCATCCGGATGAAAAATGCGAACGTCCCGCAGCCGGCGGTTTCGCCCCACCATTTCGAGAATAATCTGGACATCCTGGGTATTGCCGACCCGCATGGAATTAAAAATCGACTTTTCTATCGTAGACAGAAGCAATTTTGCGCTGTCCCTGGTCGTGTCGATGATGTCCAGTTGCTCGCGGCGGATATGGTACACCGTAAAAGCGGCGATACCGGCCGACAGGATAAGGATATTGAGAAGAATGACCCGGGTGATGAGGCTTTTCAGGTTAAAGAACAAGTCCTTCTCTTTAGCTTGGGGGTTAAGGAACGACGCCTGATCTCCCGTTCCGACTGGAAGTGTCGGACCGTGTCCACCGCGCGCTCCTTCTGGCGGAGCGTTATCCGGCGGCGGACCGGGTGCAGGCGGATTCAGCGGTGAGGGCTTTTCGCTGCAGTACTCTTTCGGCTGCCTCCACCAGATGAGCCGGGGTAAGTCCGTAATGCTCCAGAAGTTCGTCGGGGGTCCCGGACTGGCCGAAAACGTCCCGAAGGCCGACTCTTTCCACCGGCGTCGGGAATCCTTCGGCCAGCGCTTCGCAGACCGCCCCTCCGAGTCCACCGATTACCGAATGCTCCTCGGCGGTGACGACCGCCCCTGTCTCCCGGGCTGCCTTGATCACCAGGTCGACATCGAAAGGCTTGATCGTCCCCAGGTGGACGACCCGGGCTGAAATCCCGCCTTCTTTCAGCATATCAGCAGCCTCGAGTGCTTTAGCAGTCATGAGGCCGGTGGTGATAAAGGTCATTTCGCTGCCGTCCCGAAGGGTGACTCCCTTTCCTATGGAAAATGAAGTCATTTCAGGGAAAATCACCGGAACTTTTGCCCGTCCGAGTCGAACGAAAACAGGTCCCTGATAGGCTGCCGCCGCCCTGATGGCCGCAGCCGTTTCCGGCCCGTCAGCGGGGCAGAGCACAGTCATGTTGGGAAGGGATCGCATAATGGCCAGATCCTCGATGCTCTGATGGGATCCGCCATCCTCTCCCACCGTGATGCCGCCGTGGGTAGCCACCACCTTGACGTTCATCCGGGGATATGCCAGGGATTGCCGAATCTGCTCAAAGGCACGACCTGCAGCAAAAACGGCGAAAGTGGAAGCAAAGGGAATCATTCCCCCCGCTGCCAGTCCCGCGGCCATTCCAACCATGTTGGCCTCGGCGATTCCGGCGTTGAAGAACCGGTCGGGAAATTCCTTTGAAAAAAGGGCCGTCTTCGTGGAGCCCGAAAGATCCGCGTCCAGCACTACGATTTTTTTGTTTTCCCGGCCCAATTCGACCAGGGTCTGGCCGTAGGCGTCACGCGTTGCTATCATCGTATATTCCTCGTTACTGTCATTTGTCGTGGTCCAAAGGCCTGCAGCCAAAACCATGAGGGACAAAGGATCAGTGTATTCAGACTTTGATCAGGTTTACCCGTCACCAATCACTGTTGTTTTACGAATGCCCCAGGTGCTCCATCGCCAACCCGAGTTCCTCGTCGCTGGGCGGCACTCCGTGATAACTGGCCTTGTGTTCGAAAAAGGGAACGCCCTTTCCTTTGACGGTGCGGGCGATGATCATGGTGGGCCGGCCCTTGGTTTTTTCGGCGTCTTCGAAAGCCCTGTCCATGGCCTGGAAATCGTGTCCATCGATCTCAAGGACATGCCAGTTGAAGGCCAGGAATTTCGGCCCGAGAGGATTCACCTCCATGACGTCCGAAACCTTGCCGTCGATCTGCAGACCATTCATATCAAGCATCGCGCAAAAATTATCCAGTCGATAATGGGCAGCGGCCATGGCGGCCTCCCAGATCTGCCCTTCCTGCACCTCCCCGTCTCCGAGCAGAGCATAAATGCGAGAGGTTCCACCGGAGAGGCGGCCGGCAAGAGCCAGCCCCACGGCCTGCGAAAATCCCTGCCCGAGAGAACCGGTGCACACTTCAACGCCGGGTGTTTTGGACATATCAGGATGCCCCTGCAGATGGCTGCCCAATCGTCGCAGGGTCTTCAGGTCGTCGCGCGGGAAATACCCGGACTCGGCCAGACAGGCGTAAAGCGCCGGAGCGGCATGCCCCTTGGACAGAACAAAACGATCACGGCTTTCCCAGCCGGGATTTCCGGGATCATGACGCATCCGATTGAAAAAGAGGCAGGTCAGAAGGTCAATAGCGGAGAGACTCCCTCCAGTATGGCCCGACCGAGCCATATTGAGCATTTTGAGAATCTCCACCCTGAGGCGCCGGGCCGTTGATTCCAGTTCCCGGACAGTTGGTTCCGATAACATCGACTGGTGCTTCCTTTCCTGTTTCCTTCGAAGATATTATTGAGGCGAAAAACGGACCGACCCGTATCAACTTTTAGCTTTGCATTTTACTTTTCCTCCCCCGCCAGATAGGAAAGGATGATCTCATCGAGACTGTTTTCCGGAATTTTCCTCTTTCGTGCTGCATTTTCCGGCGCTCTCCCAGACGGAGGCGCAACAGCCACTCTTTCCGGGGGTGGGCCGACTGCCGAAGGTCCCTGCACTGCGGAATTCACCTTGGGGGGAGAAGCCGCGGGCGGAGGTGATTTTTTTTCAGCCGCCCCGATAATCTGATCGAGTTCGCCACTCTTGAGACGGCGCAGCATCTGACGGTGCTGGTCTTTCATGAGGTCCTCGACCACACCTTTGAGTCCGTCGATCTTGATGATATCGGCGTAGGAGGTCTTCTCGGAGGCCAGAATCGTCCCCCCCCTGTAAAGCAGGGTGATAATATGAGGATTATTAATGCCGCTATCCTCGGTCTGGACGTGGTAGACCTCGCCCTTATATCGAAAGTTATGATTGAATCCGACGACCATCGCGTTTCCCCGGCGGAGAGGTTTGATATCCGGAGTTTCCGGTTGGCGCAAAATTAGCATATCCGGCAACCGGAAGCAAGAAACTCGAAATATTGCAGGAGTTATCCGCAAATCCAATTAAAAGTTTTAATAAAAAGAAACGGTACGCCCAAAAGGATGAGCACCCTGGTGATGGTGGCAGGGCCGCAATCGATATCGGGTCAGGGGCGGGAAGAGCGGAGGAGTTCCTTTATGCCGGCAACCGCCTCTAGGGCGTCGGCCGCATAAAAATCGGCGCCCACCGAATCGGCGTATTCCCGGGTGACCACGGCACCTCCCAGAAGTGTGAACACGCGCACCCCGGCCTCCTTCAGAGAGTTGATGGTGTTCTCCATCTGGTGAAGGGTGGTGGTCATCAGCGCCGAGAGGCCTACCGCATCGACTTCCAGCGCCCGGGCCTGCTCCACGATGCGCTTCGCTGGCACATTCTTGCCGAGATCAAAGACTTCGAAACCATGGTTTTCCAGAAGGGTGCAGACGATGTTCTTTCCGATGTCATGGATATCTCCCTCCACCGTTGCCATGAGAATTTTTCCCAGGCTCTGCCGCGAAGCGCCATTCATCTCCTGTTTGAGGCGTGCAAAGGCCGTCTGCATCGTTTCGGCGGACCGCATGACCTGGGGGAGAAAGATCTGCTTTTTCTCGAAGCGCCTCCCTACCTCCTCGAGTCCGGGAAGCAGTCCCTCGTTGCTGATCTGCATGGGCGTCAATCCCTCTTTGAGGAGCGCCACCACCAGGTCCGTTATTCCCTCCCGATCACCCTCGATCACGGCGGCTGCGAGTTTTTCTCTCGGGTCAAGCTCGACCCCCTCCCTGGCGGGCAGGGCCGGCGCAGCCGCTTCCCCGTAATGGGCGATATATTCCTCGGCCCGTTCATCCCGGCCGAGAAGCACCATGGCGGCGCGAAGGATATCCATCATCCGCTCGTCCCTGGGGTTGATGATCGCCGCATCGAGACCGCTTTCCAGAGCCATGGCGAAAAAGGCGGATGAGAGCACCGGACGCGCCGGCAGGCCGAAGGAGATGTTGCTCACTCCCAGAACCGTCGAAACCTGCAGGTCCCTCTTCACTTGCCGCAGGGTCTCCAGAGTCACGGCCGCGCTGGCCTGGTCGGCTGAGACGGTCAGCGCCAGAGCGTCGACCACCACATCTCCCCGCGGGATTCCTGCCGCTTCGGCGGCCTCGATTATTTTTTGGGCCGCATCCGTGCGTCCCTCGGCCGTCGCTGGTATGCCTTCTTTATCCAGGGCGAGCCCAATGACTGCGGCGCCGTATTTTCGCGCCAGGGGGAGAATGGCATCCAGACTTTTTCGTTCGGCGGATACGGAGTTGATCAGGACCTTGCCGTCGGCGGTTTTCAGCCCCCTTTCCAGTGCCGCCGGATCGGAGGAATCGAGAACCAGGGGAGCGCTGCAGACGCCTGAAACGGCCATGACCGTCCTCTCCAGAACCGCCGGCTCATCCACACCCGGCGCCCCGCAGTTGATATCGAGCAGAAGAGCCCCGGCATTCACCTGCTCCAGGGCCTCCCGTCGGGCGAAGGCGGTTTTTCCCTCCCGCAATTCGGCGCTGTAGATTTTTTTTCCGGTGGGATTGATTCTTTCGCCGACAACCGCACAGGGGGCTCCGCCTCCCAGGGGAACAACACTGCCGCGGCTGGAAAGATATGTTTTTCGAGGTGGGGGGGTCCAGGCTTGGTCGAGAACCTCCAACGCCTGCCGGATGGCGCGGATGTGGGCGGGGGTCGTTCCGCAGCATCCGCCGATCACCCGCACGCCCAAGGGCACCATTCGCCCGTGAAAAGCCGTCATTTCCTCGGGAGTGCCGGGGAAAACAGTCTGGCCGTTCCTCAACTCGGGAAGGCCGGCGTTGGCCTGTGCGATCAGAGGAATGGAAACCACGGAGCGCATCTTCTCCAGAACCGCGTAAATGCCTTCAATCCCCAGCCCGCAGTTGGACCCTAGAACCTCCACCCCCATCGCTTCCAGAGTGACCGCCGCGGCTTCGGGAGGCGTTCCCAGCACAGTGCGCCCGCCGTCATCGAAAGTCATCTGGGCCATGACCGGCAGACTGGAGAACTCCCTGCAGGCTACAACCGCGGCACGCAACTCACGAATGTCCAGAAAGGTTTCCAGAGTGACGAGATCCGCGCCGGCTTCGGCAAATGCTTTTACCTGCTCGCCGAAAACCTCCACCATTTCGTCGAAACCGGCATCTCCCACCGGCTCGAGAAAACGTCCCGTGGGACCGATGGCGGCCGCCACGAAACGGCTGTCCCCCGCCGCCCGGCGGGCCAGCTCAACGCCCCGGGCATTGATCTCACCCACGCGGCCTTCCAACCCGTAATGCGCCAGTTTGATGTGACTGCCGCCGAAGGTGTTGGTCACAAGAATGTCGGCTCCGGCCTCAGCGTACTCGTGATGAATGCCTTCGACCGTCTCCGGAGCCTGGAGGTTCATCTCTTCCGGGCACCCCCCCGGCTTCAGACCGCGCTCCTGGAGCATTGTTCCCATGGCGCCGTCCAGCACCAGGACCCGCTTTTGAATTTCAGTGCGAAAATCCCTCATGATTTTTTTTCAGGCTCCGACTCAACATGCAGAGATTTCTCGATATCGCTCTCTACCGGCTCTCCCGAGGGGGGGCGGCTGAAGCGAAAATCGGCTTTTACCGGCTCAATCAGCCCGATATGCCCCTTGAAAGTCTCCACCGGATGGCCCTCGATTATGATTTTCACCTGCCGCAGATGAGGAAAATTGACCGCCAGGGTATTGGCCAACCCATAGACCGTCAGAATTTCCGACATACTGCCCCCGGGGTGTCCCGTCACAGTTTCGCGGCTGAAGTCCACTACCGCCGTTCCGTTCTCGATGGAGACGTCCCGGACCACGGAATGAGAGGGGAAAAGGGGGATAAGATTTCCGACGGGACCGTTCACCAGGGCCTGCACGGTCTCCCGGATGCAGTCATCTTCGACGAGGCAATCTTCGATTTCACGGCCTTCCGGCGCAAGATACGTCCCGTCCGTCGCTCCAAAATAAAGGGTGACATCACGAAGCTGACGCGGTTCCTGCTGAATGGGAACAGGCACAGGACCCTGGTGCGGCGGGTCGGTCGTGAGGTATTTTCGGCCGACCAGCAGTCCAAAAACAACCAGAAGAGCCAGAAAGCCTGCCAGAATGGGATACTGCTTCAGAAATTTCATGGTCAGGCTCCCGAAACGGAAGACAACGCGACTCCCGGATCCTGTGGAGAAAATCTGAATTCTGAAAGCTCCACCTGCTCGACATGCTCCAGAGGAGTGCCGAGAAAAGCCCCTCCCACCCGCTGAAATCGCACGGGCGCATCAGTGACGAAGAATCGGGGAGACTCCGCCCGGACCGAACGCAGGTGCTTATTTCTCTCCAGGAGTTGCGCCACCATTCTGGCGGTCTCCTCGGCCGAATCGATCAGCGTCACGCCTTCACCGAGGACATCCCGCAGGGTGTTCTTGAGAAGAGGATAATGAGTGCATCCCAGAACGAGGGTATCGATGCCCCTTTTCATCAGGGGGGTCAGGTATTCCCGGGCTGCGATCCGGGCCACCTCATGCTCCGCCCATCCCTCTTCGGCCAGGGGCACGAACAGCGGGCAGGAGATGCCCAGGACCTCGATATCCGGATTGATGGCGTGGATGGCCCGGGTATAGGCGCTGCTGCCGATGGTCCCTTCGGTTCCAATCACACCCACCCGCCCGTTGCGGGTGCACTCCACCGCCTTACGGGCGCCCGGCTCGATGACGCCAAGAACGGGAAGGCTGAATCGCTCCTCCAGTTCGGGCAGAGCGACGGAGGAGGCGGTATTGCAGGCCACCACCAGCATTTTGACTTTTTTCCCCACCAGAAATCCCGCCGACTCGAGAGCGTATCGCAGGACGGTCCGGGGGCTTTTGGTTCCATAGGGAACACGGGCGGTGTCCCCCAGGTAGAGCAGTTCCTCCCCGGGGAGGAACTTCCGGATTTCCTTGAAGACGGTCAGACCGCCGATTCCCGAGTCAAAAATCCCTATGGCACGTTCCGGCACATCACTCTCCCTGGAGGTGGAAAACAAGACCCGATACTAAGAGAAAAACCTCGCGAAAGTCAAGGAGAATACCCCTTTTGCGCTTGGCTTTTAGGAGCGATATTTGCTATGGTGATCGGAAGATTTTCAATTTACCCGCACCCTGTTCGGATTCGGATATGAATTTATCGTCTGTAATGGAATTTCTGCATGACTTCAAGACAGACAGGGTGATCGAATTCCTGCAGGACATGCAGGTCGGAGACCTTATTTCCAACCCCTGGTTTCTGGGGTCCATGGCGCTGGCGGCGCTGATCGCACTGGTGATGCACTGGCGCCTGCTTCTGGTCACCATTCTGGGGTTGACAGGCTTTTCCGGCCTGCTCTCCTATACCCTGAGCCGGGGCACTGAAATCGAAAGCCTTCAGAGCAGCACCTTGCTGGTTTTTGTCGGAGGCGGGGTTTTTCTGCTTTTCATCGTGATTTATCTACTCTTTATCAAGTCGGACTGATCCCGAATCGTCCCATACCCCCATCCAAACATTCAAATGGTCGGATTCACTACAACTATACCTCTGGAAATTCTGATCGCCGCCGGAAGAAAACCCGTCGATCTGAACAATATTTTCATCACTGATCCCGATCCGCAGGGCCTGATCGAAGACGCCGAGATGGCGGGATTCCCCCGTAACATCTGCGGCTGGATCAAGGGACTCTACGGCATCATACTGCGCCGAGGAATCCAGAACGTGGTGGCGGTCACCGAAGGCGACTGCTCCAACACCCAGGCGCTGATGGAGGTCCTGACCCTCGAAGGGGTGAACGCGGTTCCCTTCGCATTTCCATACGACCGCTCTCCAGAGACGCTGGGCCATGAAATCGAAAAATTCGCGCGTCGCTTCGAGGCTTCTCCAGAAGGGATCGAGAAGGCTCGAAAACGGCTGGATAAAATTCGACGCAAAATTCATGAAATCGACCGCATGACCTGGGAAGAAGATCGTGTAACTGGCGGCGAAAATCATTATTACCAGGTCTGCTCCTCGGATATGAACGGAGATCCAGAGGCATTCGAAGCGGAAATCGACCGCTTTCTGGCGACTTCTTCCTGCCGCTCGCCACTGTCCGGCGAACTGCGCCTGGGATACATCGGAGTTCCCCCGATTGTCAGCAATCTCTATGATACGCTGGAGGAGATGGGAGCGCGTGTGGTTTTCAACGAGACCCAGCGCCAGTTCTCAATGCCCTTTCATGCCGATTCGCTTGTGGACCAGTACCGGCGCTATACCTATCCCTACGACATCTTCACCCGGCTGGAGGATATTTCCACTGAACTCGCACGCCGCAACGTGGACGGTGTCATCCATTATGTCCAGTCCTTCTGCTTCCGGCAGATCGAGGACCTGATCGTCCGCAAACGGCTCAAGGTCCCGGTCCTCACGCTTGAAGGAGACCGCCCCGGCCCCATGGACGCCCGCACCCGCATCCGCATCGAAGGTTTCCTGGAGATGATGAAGGCGAGGAAACCGTGACGGGCCTGGGAATCGACCTGGGCAGCCGGAAGATCAAATTCGCCGCCTTTGAGGAATCGCGCCTGCTCTGGCTTCGTTATTTCGATACGATTCCATTCTACCGGCGCTACGGGGGAATGCGGGAGGGACGATTGACCCTCGATTTTGGGGCAATGGACCTGATGCCACCCGAAGAGATTGCCGCGACGCCTCTCATAGTGACCGGCTACGGCCGAAACACCATCGACCTGGAGGGCGCGCGGGTGATCCCCGAAATTCAGGCCCACGCCGCAGGCGCTCGGCTTCAGACAGGATTGAAAACCTTCACGCTCCTCGACATGGGGGGCCAGGACACGAAGGTGGTTCGGATCGAAGATGGGCTCCTGGCGGATTTCGTGATGAACGACAAATGCGCCGCCTCCTCCGGGCGATACCTGGAGAACATGGCCGCCGTTCTGGAGATTCCCCTCCTGGAACTCTCAAGCCACCATCGCGATCCAGTTGCGCTGGATGCCACCTGCGGCATTTTCGGGGAGAGCGAACTCGTGGGTAAAATCATCGAGGGGCACTCCTTGCCGAGCCTCTGCGCAGGGGTCAATCACACCCTTCTGAAGCGCGTTTCGCCCATGTTGCGTCGCTTTCCGCTGGACGCCCTTGTCCTGAGCGGAGGCGTGGCTCGCAGTCCCGCGCTTCGCTCTCTGCTGGAGGATGCATTCGGCGCCCCGGTCACCGTCCCCGAACATCCCCAGCATAACGGCGCCATCGGCTGTGCGGCTCTGGCCGCGCGCCTCCTCTGAAAACGCCCATTGCACTGAAATGGAAGGACACCCAAAAAAATGAAAATCAAAAAAAGGGATATTGCTCTGATTGCCCTTGGCATTGTTCTTGTGCTCTTTCTTTTGGCCGCTCCGCCCGAATCCACCAGCCGGGTTCCCTACGATGACATCCACCAGGAGTTCTACGATATAGTGGCCGCGGAAGGGAAGAAAGCTGCGGAGAAGAACTGCGAAACCTGCCATAATCCGGACGGTGTTCCCTTTCCGGCAGACCATCCCCCCAAATTCCGTTGTCTCTTCTGCCACAAGATGGAGGAAAGATAGTTTTCGTCCGGAAACGGCCCTTTTCCGCAATCTCCGCGTCAACCCGCGGATTTGATTGTGCGGCGTAAAGGACTACGCCTCCGCTCAAATCCTTGGTTTCCTTGACCTTGCGAAAAATTGCTCGTTTCCAGATCGAAAACTGCATTTGTGCTTCCCGGGTGTTCAGGATGGGCACAAGATAGTTTGAAAAAAAGTGATTGGTGGTTGGTAATTGGTGCATTCTTTTAAAGCCTGGCACGCGAATCAAATCTGAAAATCTCTGACAATCTTCTGAAAAGACTTCGAATCTGAAATCCCGATTGAAGATGCCCTTCGAAGAAAATACGGCATTCGATCTCTCGCGGGCGACGGCCGCCCTCGCAGAGGATATTCGCCGCAGGGTTCCGCCGCTGTCCCACATTGACCCGGAGCGGATTCTCTTCTGCCTTTCCCGCTCTCTGTCTCCTGGTGTTCACGGCACCTACGCCCGGATTGTACCGCTTCGCTTTCCCGACGGCACGCGGGAAAAATCGCGCCGCAGGGGCAGGTATCTGGAAACCTTCCGGATGCCCGCGATGGAGCACGAGGGCCGGAAAATCCTCTACCTGATCTATCTCTTTATCCCCCGATTTCTGCGCCTGCCCTTCGAAGAAAAACTCGCCACGATTTTCCACGAACTCTATCACATCTCCGAAAAATTCGACGGCGACATCCGACGCTTCCCGGGTCGCAACTACGCCCATGGCGCATCACGCAGAGAATTTCACCGCCGCGTCTCCGAGCTGGCGACCGCCTATCTCGAGACCCGACCGGATCCCTCATTGCTTCGCTTTCTCCGGATGGATGAAAAGAGCTGGCGAGAGGGCCGCCTTCGCCTGAGCGGCCTGTCCGTCGCCCTTCCACGAGCCCGGCTGGCGGATCGTCGTCCTTTATGAACAATTGGTGAAGTGTCTTTTCCGGTGATTTAAAGGGGAAATTCCCATCGGGAGGAGGTTCGCATTGCCGATCAACCCCTGTTGGTCGGTCAGAGCAGGATTCAACTTGTTCTTTCTTTTTTTGCTCAACCCGGATATTCTCTAATCGATATTTGAGGACGGAATTCCATTGGACGGAGGATGAGATGGGCCGAAAGTTTACAATCATTAATCCCAAGGATAATGTGGCCGTTGCCCTGCAGGAACTCAGGAAAGACGAGGTGCTGGATCTGGAAAGCGGGGGAAAACTGAAAATTCTTGAAAATATACCCGCTTGTCACAAGATCGCTCTTGAAGATATTCCCCTCGGGAAAACCATTTACAAGTACGGGGAGGAAATCGGGCGGGCGGCAAATGCCATCAAAAAGGGAGAATGGATTCATTCCCACAATCTCCAGTCGGTAAAAATGGCAGGAAAGGAGTACGAGGCGTGAATACCTTTATGGGCTATGAAAGGCCGGATGGTTCGATCGGCATCAGAAATCACGTGGCAATTCTTCCCTCGGTGGCCTGTGTCAACGGCGTAGCGGGAATGATCTCCCGGGCCGTCCCCGAAGCGATTTCTCTCTGCCATGGACACGGATGCGGGAGAGGCGGCGAAGAAGCGAAGCGACATGCCCGGACGCTGGCCAACATCGCCAGAAATCCCAATATCGCCGCGGTCCTGATTCTGGGGCTGGGATGCGAGATCATCAAGGGGGACATGCTGGCTGAACGGGTCGCCCAATGCGGAAAACCCGTGGAATTCATCCAGGTTCAGAAGGAAGGCGGATCGCTGAAGGCAGCTAAAAAGGGAATTGAAATCGTTCGTCGTTTCATCGAAGCGGCCAGGAAATGCGAGGCCGAACCCTTTCCCCTGAACCGCCTGACCATAGGACTGGAATGCGGCGGATCCGATTCCTTCTCCGGCATCACTGCCAATCCGGGGGTCGGGTGCGCGACGGACTGGATCGTGGACCAGGGGGGAACGGCCATCCTCACGGAAACCACGGAAATGATAGGAACGGGCCATATCCTCAGCCAGCGGGCCTGCAGTCCGGCCGTGGCCGAAGCGGTTACAAATATGGTCGGGCAGGTTGAGAAAAAAACTTTCGAGATGCTCGGTCCGCACGCCCATACCGTGATATCCCCCGGCAATATGGATGGCGGAATGACTTCCATTCAGGAAAAGAGCCTGGGCTGCATCACCAAAGGGGGGACTCGCCCGATCAACGGCGTCGTCGGGTATGGCGAGCGCCCGGACAAGAAGGGTCTCATCCTCATGGACGGCCCGGGCTATGACATGGAATCCCTGACCGGCCTCGCCGCCGCGGGAGCACAGGTGATGATTTTCACCACCGGCCGAGGAACCCCTGCAGGTTTTCCCGTCATCCCCGTCATCAAGGTGGCCAGTAATTCCGGTCTTTACCACAACATGATCGACGACATGGACCTGAACGGCGGAGCGGTTCTCGAGGGAAAGAGCATTCAGGAATTCGGAGCCGATGTCGTCGACATGATCAGGAAGGTTCTGAACGGGGAGCAGACTAAAGCCGAGAAAACTCAGATCGATCCAAATATTTATCTCAGAACGACCGGCCGCTCGTTCTGAGCGGCCGTACATTCTGCCGCCGGGTCAGCGAATAAAAATCCTATAGATCATCTTCTGAATCGCTTTGCCGTATGGCGGATAGATCAACCTGGCACTGTTAAGTCTCTGCTTTATGTACACTCCCTTGGGGTGTGAGAAGGTTCTGAATCCATCGAGACCGTGGTATCGTCCCATTCCGGAGGACCCCACGCCGCCGAAGGGCATCTCGTCCTGAAGGACATGGGTGAGAGTATCGTTGATGCAGACGCCGCCGGAATGGGTATGGTTCAGCACCATTTCCTGCCCTTCGCCGTCGTAGCCGAAATAATAAAGAGATAAAGGCCGGGGGCGCTGATTCACGAAGTTCAGCGCCTCCCGCAGCTCATCATAGGGGATCACAGGAAGAATCGGACCGAAAATTTCCTCCTGCATGACCTTCATATCGGAAGTCGCGTTCAGTATGAGAAAAATCGGCATTTTCCGGCTTGAATTCTCCAATTCCTCTTCGGCGGGATTGAGTTCGATGATCCGGCCGCCTTTTCCTTTCGCATCCCTCAGATAATCTTGCAGTCTCTTATAATGCCCCGGGTTGATGATGGCGGTGAAATCCCGGTTGTTCTTGATGGTGGGATAACCCGCGGAAAACCGGCGGCGAAATTCTTCGACGAACGACTCCATGCGATCGCGTGGGCACAGCACGTAATCGGGCGCCACGCAGGTCTGACCGGCATTGATCGTTTTACCGAAACAAATGCGGTCGGCGGCATCCTTCATAGGCACGGCGGCAGAGATGATGGCCGGGGACTTGCCGCCTAGCTCCAGTGTTACCGGAGTGAGGTTCTCCGCCGCCGCTTTCATGACCCGGCGGCCCACTTCCGTGGAACCGGTAAAAAGAAGGTGATCAAAAGGCAATTTCGAGAATTCCTCCGCGACCTCCGCGTCTCCGGTCAAAACGGCGACAAGATCCTCCGAAAAGGTTTCCGCGATAATTTTACGGAAGAAATCCGCGGTCCGGGGCGCGAGCTCCGACATCTTTATCATCACCCGGTTCCCGGCGGCCAGGGCGGAGGTCAGGGGACCGACGGCAAGATACAGGGGATAGTTCCAGGGCACGATGATTCCCACCACGCCCAGGGGCTGAAAGTAGACCTTGTTCCGCGCCGGCATGAAGAGCATGTGCACCCGGCGGGGGGAGGGCTTCATCCATCCTTTCAAGTGTTTAAGGGCATGATTGATTCCCAGAACCGAAGGCAGGAATTCCGCCAGCAGGGTCTCGTCGCAGGAGCGTCCTCCAAAATCGGAATCAATGCTCTCACAGAGGGACGCCCGGTTTTTCAGCAGCATTTTTTTCAGACGCCGGAGGTTTTCGCGCCGCTGTTCCTGCCCCGGCATGGGATTTCTCCGGAACGCCTCGCGCTGTTTTTCGAAGATTTCCTTCAGTTCCAGGGTGGATGATTTTTTTCCCTTTATGGAATGGAGTTCCGCAGCCATGGGCCACACCTTTCTGGCCAATCAGGATTATCGAGGACTCGTGAGCCGTAGGCACTTCTGTTCCAAAATCCTTTTTATCTTATCATCTCCGAAAAAATACCGCACCGTTAACGGAACCGGCGCGGTTTCTCCTCAATGGAATGGAACGCGGAAAAGGCGGAAAAAGCTTTGATCGAATCCGATTGAAACAGAAGTTATCCTCCTTTATCCGATTTTATCTGTGTTCAATTAAAAGGTTTTGCCGCTGCATTTCGCTTTGCGGATGTGAGCTTTTCACCAATAAGCGATCACTTCTCACCGACTACGGTTTAAATCAGGTGTCTTCGCGTCCTCAGCATGCGAGAAATCGCCTTTCATCGCCTCGCGTGGGACCTGTGTGTCAATTAAGCACTCTCCCTGGCATGCCGGCGCTTGTGTTCGTTGACGAGATCCTCCACCACTCCCGGATCGGCCAGGGTGGTCACGTCGCCCAAGTCTTCATATTCCCCGTGGGCGATCTGGCGCAGTATCCGACGCATGATCTTGCCCGAGCGGGTCTTGGGCAATCCGGAGACGATCTGGATTTCGTCCGGCGAAGCGATGGGACCGATGACGTGCCGAACCTGCTGCTTCAGCGCCCCTGCCAATTCCCCCCGACTCGTACTGCGAAATTCGGGAAGAATATCCACGTAGGCGAAAATTCCGGTGCCTTTGATTTCATGGGGAATTCCCACGACCGCCGCCTCGGCCACTGCTTCGTGGGCGACAAGGGCGCTTTCGATCTCCGCGGTTCCCAGACGATGTCCCGCGACATTGAGGACGTCGTCTACCCGGCCGGTGATCCAGTAATATCCGTCCTTGTCCCGATGGCAGCCGTCGCCCGTGAAATACAGGCCGGGGAACTGGGTGAAATAGGTCTCCTTGAAGCGCCCGTGGTCCCCGAAAATGGTCCGTGCCTGTCCGGGCCAGGGTCCCTTCAAGCACAAATTGCCGCGGACGTCATTGCCCTCGAGTTCTTTTCCAGCCTCGTCCACCAGAACCGGCTCGATTCCGAAAAAGGGCAGTGTGGCCGAGCCGGGTTTGCAGGGAGTGGCGCCCGGCAGTGGCGTAATGAGGATACCCCCGGTTTCCGTCTGCCACCAGGTATCCACCACGGCGGCGCGGCCTTCCCCCACTACATCGTGGTACCACTGCCAGACCTCCGGGTTGATGGGCTCGCCCACCGTGCCTAGAATCCGGAGGCTCTTCCGGCTGGCGCGCTTGACCGGTTCATCGCCGGCGCGGGCGATCGCCCGGATGGCGGTGGGCGCGGTGTAGAAGACATTCACCCCGAGGTCGTCCACGACCTGCCAGTACCGACCTTCATCGGGATAAGTGGGAGTCGATTCGAACATCACCGTGGTCGCGCCGTTGGCCAGCGGCCCATAGACGATATAGCTGTGTCCGGTGATCCAGCCGATATCGGCTGCACACATATAGACGTCATCGGGCTTCAGGTCGAATACCAGCTCATGAGTCAGAGCGGCATAGAGCAGGTACCCCGCGGTCGTGTGGAGCACGCCTTTGGGCTTGCCTGTCGAGCCGGAGGTGTAAAGGACGAAAAGCGGAGACTCGGAGGCCATCCATTCATTCGGACAGGTGGATCGCTGCTTATGGACCTCGTCCTCGAGCCACAGGTCGCGGCCCTGGAGCATGGAGACCTTTGCGTCGGTGCGCCGGACCACGAAAACCTTTTCCACGACGGAGAGGCCCTCGATAGCATCGTCGGCAGTGGCCTTGAGAGGAATGCGCTTGCCGCCCCGCAGACCCTCATTGGCTGTGACCAGCACTTTACATTGTGCATCGAGGATACGCTCCCGAAGGGATTCGGCCGAGAAGCCGGCGAAGATCACGGAGTGGACCGCTCCGATGCGGGCGCAGGCCAGCATGGTGTAGGCCAGCTCCGGCACCATAGGCAGGTAGATGGCGACCCGATCGCCGGCCTTTACCCCATGATGAAGCAGAACATTGGCGATTCGAGCCACATGGTGCTTGAGATCCCGATAGCTGATATGCTCGTACTCTCCAGCTTCGTCCCTGGCCCAGATGATCGCCGTCTTGTCGGGCTGGGTGAGCAGATGGCGATCGACGCAGTTGAAGCACGCGTTGAGGCGCCCTCCGGCATACCAGGAGAAGTCCACCGCCTCCATATCATAATCGAGAATCGTATAGGGCTCATGAAACCAGTCGAGCCGGGTCGCCTGCTCCCGCCAGAATCCTTCCGGATCCTCCAGGGATCTCCGATAGAGATGTCGGTATTCCTCCATGGAGCCGATACGGGCCCCTTGGGCAATGACGGATTTCACGGGAATCATCGAAAAAACTCCTTTCGCCCGCAAGGGGCTTTTTATTGGGGGTGATCCAGGACTTTCATAAAACAATGTTTCAATTTAAATAAAATAGATTCTTTTTCAAGTCAAGGAAAGTTAAAGAACCTATCCGCCGACGGGAAACCTGTTTGACACCCGAACACCACCCGGTTAGTATGGTTTGTTTTTCCATACAGTGCAAAAGGACATTCCATGCCGGACCAGAAACTTCAAATCCTCCTCGATACCGTCCGAAAACTCATCCGGCGCGGAGCTTTTCCCAATCTCGGCAAGGTCATCGCGAAGACCCATCCCGCCGACATCGCCCATCTTTTTCGATATCTCGATCTGAGGGAGCAGCGCACTCTTTTTCACCTGCTCGAGGACCCCGAAACCGCGGCTTACGTCCTTTCGGAACTGGACCACAATACCGGTGCGCAGCTCCTGGCGCAGATTGAAAAAGAGACCATCACCGAAGTCCTCCAGGAGATGGCTTATGACGATGCGGTGGAAATCATCCGGAATATGCCCGAGGAACTCGCGGAGGAGATCCTCAGCATCATGCAGGACGAACATTCCGATGAGATCGAGGAGCTCCTGCAGTACGAGAAGGACACCGCGGGCGGCATCATGGCCACCGAAGTCTTCTCCCTGGAGGAGAATCTGACCGTGAAGGAAGCCATCGAGGCCCTGCAGCAGTCCGAGGAATTCGAGATGGTCTTTTACGTCTATGTGACGGATGAGCACAATCATCTTTGCGGTGTTCTTTCCCTGCGCCAGCTTCTGACCGTTCCTCCGAGCACGAAGCTGAAAAACATCATGGCCACGGAAGTCATTCGGGTGCGCACCGATATGGATCAGGAGGAAGTGGCTCATCAGGTGGCAAAATACAACCTCCTGGCCATCCCGGTAGTGGACGAAGGGAACAAGCTCAAAGGGATCATCACCGTCGACGACGTGATCGACGTCATGCGGCAGGAGGCCACCGAGGATATTTACAAGATGGCCGGAGCGAGCAACGAAGAACTTCTCTACGGGGACAAATCCCTGAAGATCGCCCGGCTCCGTCTTCCCTGGCTGATCACCAATCTTTTCGGGGGAGTGATCACCGGCTATCTCATGTGGCAGTTCAAGGTGACCCTCAAGGAGGTCATCGCCCTGATTTCCTTCATTCCGGTCATCACGGGCATGGGCGGCAACGTGGGCGGGCAGTCCGCCACCATCGTGGTGCGGGGCTTCGCCACCGGCCGGATCGAATTCTCCACCATACGAAAGGTCTTCTTCCGGGAGTTGCGCGTGGGAGTGATCATGGGAGCAGTCTGCGGACTGACGATCGGCCTGGTGGCCTACGGGTGGCACCACAATCCCTACCTGGGGCTCGTGGTCGGGATGGCCATGATCACGGCGATCACCGTGGCGGCGATGATGGGAGTTATCGCGCCGGCTTTTTTCAAGAAAATTGGCATCGACCCGGCGATCGCCTCAAGCCCCTTCGTCCAGACCGCCAACGACATCACCGGCATCCTTATCTACTTCGGCACGGCGACCTTCTTCATCAACTATCTGAGATAAAACAGTTTTAAGTTTCCGATTTTAAGTTTAAGATGCCGACTACCTTCCATGGGCTTTGAATTCAGGTTTTTCAGCTCACTGCTCACGAATTTACGGTTGCTGCTCACCTCTAGCGATTTTCTGGTTTCGGTTCACGCGTTACGCTACGCGTCACGAGATTTTTGATGCACATCCATACCTCCGAAGCGATCATCCTGCGGCGCATCGACTATGGCGAGGCGGACAGGATCGTCACCTTCCTCACCCCCCTGCAGGGCCGGATCAAGGGCTTCGCCCGCAGCGCCCGTAAAAGTCGTAAGCGTTTCGGCGCTTCGCTTGAGCCCTGCGCCCTCGTTCGCATTTCATGGACCGAATCCAGAAGCTCGGAGATGCTTACCCTGAAGGAGGCGGAGCTCCTTGATCTGCACGTCGGGTTGAGAGGGAATCTCGATTCGCTGGCTCTCGCCGGCTACGGGTGTGAACTGGTGGACACTCTGCTGGGCGAAGAAGGTCATCCCGAGGCTTTCGCGCTGCTGCGGTCTTTTCTCGGGTATCTCAACGTCGGGGGAACCTCGACGGAAGCACGTCTGCTCCTTGAATTGAGGGTTCTGCTTCTGGGTGGATATTCCCCCCATCTGCTGCATTGCTCCGATTGCGGTGCATCTCTGCCCGAGGGAGAGGCGCGGTTCGACGCCGGTCGGGGCGGAAGTCTTTGCCTCTCCTGCTGTGGAAGAAACCAGGGGATGCCAATCGGCACGCCAACTCTGGGAACCCTGGCCCGCTGTCTTCGGGGCGAAATCACCCGCTTTGCCGATGTCCGCTTCAGCGAACGCACCGTACGGGAGGCGTCTCCGGTCCTTTCCGCCTGCCTCAATCTTCACCTCCAGCGCCCCCTTCGAACGCTGCTTTTTCTGGAACGGACGGTGAAACCCGGATGAGATGCCCCGCAAGGGCTCAAAGAGGATGCCTTCGCAGACATGGAGGATGGCCAGGGCCAATGCCTACGGCAGGGATGTCGAGGTCCTGGCAAATTGCCGCAACGCCTCAAGGCCGACTTTTGGGGACGCCATCAAAACGGGCTTTTACCGGGGAGTTTCGGCTTGACACATAGCCGCCCCCGCGCTAATCTTCCTACCTTTAAATCTTCTGTGTATACTGTATACCATCCCCACCCACCTAAAGCCCTTTTCGGAGGTGTTGTGAAATTTCAGGATCTGATTCTCGCTTTGCAGAATTACTGGGCGAGCAGGGGCTGTCTCATCCAGCAACCCTATGACATGGAAAAGGGCGCGGGCACTTTCAATCCCGCCACCTTTCTCCGGGTCCTCGGGCCCGAGCCGTGGAACGTGGCCTACGTGGAGCCCTCCCGCCGCCCCACGGACGGCCGTTACGGGGAAAATCCGAACCGCCTCCAGCATTACTATCAATTCCAGGTGATCATGAAGCCTTCTCCCGTGAACATCCAGGACCTTTACCTGGATTCACTGAAGAGCTTCGGCATCGATCCCGGTCGCCACGACATCCGCTTCGTCGAGGACGACTGGGAATCGCCCACCCTGGGCGCCTGGGGACTGGGCTGGGAAGTCTGGCTGGATGGCATGGAAATCACCCAGTTCACCTATTTCCAGCAAGCCGGCGGCATAGACCTGAAGCCGGTTTCTGTGGAAATCACTTACGGCATCGAGCGCATTGCCATGTACCTGCAGGGGGTGGACAACGTCTATGACCTGGAATGGGTCGAAGGAATCAAGTACGGCGACGTCCACCACCAGACGGAGGTCGAATTCTCCACCTACAACTTCGAAGAAGCCGATGTGGAAATGCTCTCCCGTCTCTTTGAAATGCACGAGAAGGAATGCATCCGCGTGATCGAACGCCAGCTTGTCTTCCCCGCTTACGACTACGTTCTGAAGGCCTCCCACGCCTTCAATCTCCTGGATGCCCGGGGGGCCATTTCCGTGACCGAGCGAGCGGGATACATCGGCCGGGTACGAAATCTGGCGCGCCTTTGCGCCGAGGGGTATGTCGCCCAGAGGGAGAAGATGGGGTATCCTCTGCTGAAGAATAAATGATTCGCAGCGGGCTAACGCGCGAGCAAAACCTTTTAATGATGTTGAACCGTTGACTGCGCTTCGCGCGTTGAATTGTTGAAAACCGATTCAACGATTCAACGATTCAAATTTGCTTTTCTCCGCGCCTCCGTGGCGCCGTGGTGAATGCTTTTTTTAGAATTACGCTCTCACATCTGGAGATTGCTTCAATGTCCGCTGAATTGTTCCTGGAAATAGGCACCGAGGAGATTCCCGCCGGGTTTCTGACCCCGGCTCTGCGTGATCTGGAAAAGCTCTTTCGCAAAGAGATGGAAAACGCCCGGATCGGCTTCAGCGAACTGCGAACTTTCGCCACTCCGCGTCGCCTCGGAATTTCCCTTTCCGGCATGGCGCTGCAGCAGGAGCGCCAGGAGCTGACCGTCACCGGCCCTTCTGTAAAAGTTGCCTTCGATGCCGAGGGGAACCCGACGAAAGCGGCCATGGGATTTGCCCGAGCCAACGGCGTGGATGTCTCGGAGCTGTCCCGCATGGAAACGGATAAGGGAGCCTATATCTATATCTCCCGGGTAACGGAAGGGCGCCCCACCTCCGAGCTGCTTCCGGAGATTCTGCCACGGATAATAGGAAGTCTCTCCTTCAGAAAGTCCATGCGCTGGAAAGACATGGAGATCCGCTTCGCCCGTCCCATCCACTGGATTGTCGCTCTCTTTGACGGCGATGTGGTTCCTTTTGCCTTCGGCAATCTGGAAAGTGGAAACCTGTCTCGAGGCCACCGCTTCATGGCGCCCGGGAACTTTCCCGTGGAAGGCCTGGATAATTTCCTCCTTGAAGCCGAACAACGCTTCGTCATCGCGGATCCGAATCGCCGCAGGGATATGGTCGCACGGGATATCGAGAAGGCTGCCCGGGCCGCGGGTGGGGTGTTGAACCCCGATGACGAACTGCTGAACGAGGTGACCAACCTGGTGGAATACCCGGTTGCGGTCACTGGCGGATTCGAGGAAATATATCTGGAGCTGCCTCGGGAGCTTCTTATCACGACCATGCGCGAGCATCAGCGGTATTTCACCGTGATTGATAAGGAGGGCGGTCTGCTGCCCTTATTTATTACCGTCTCCAATACCCGTGCCGAGGATCTGGATGTTATCCGCAAGGGCAACGAGCGGGTACTGCGTGCCCGGCTGGCCGATGCCATGTTCTTCTGGAACGAGGACCGCAAGAAGAAACTGGAGAGCCGCCTCGAGGACCTTAAAAAGGTGGTTTTCCAGGCCAAACTCGGCACCAGCTTTGAGAAAGTCATGCGCTTCCGCACCCTGGCGGTGGAACTGGCGGAGAAGCTGGATCCGGAAGTACGGGATCTTACGGAACGTGCGGCCCTGCTTGCCAAGTGCGACCTGGAGACGGGCATGGTCTACGAGTTTCCCGAACTGCAGGGGATCATGGGCCGCGAATATGCCCGCCTGGAAGGAGAAAACCCCAGGGTCTGCGGGGCGATCCATGAGCATTACCTTCCGATTCAGGCCGGAGGCGAACTCCCCTCCGACAATGTGGGCGCCTTCGTATCCATTGCCGACAAGATCGACACCATCTGCGGCTGTTTCGGCGTGGGTCTCATCCCCACCGGAACGGCCGATCCCTACGCTCTTCGCCGAAGCGCCATCGGCATCCTGAACATCATCCTGGACAAAAGATACCGTCTCTCTCTTCCCGACCTGATCGGAAGGGGGCTTGATCTGCTGCGCGACAAGCTGGAGCGGCCGGAAGCCCAGGTGGCAGCGGAAGTGCTGGAATTCATACGTCTGCGTTTTTTCAATATGCTTACCGCCCAGGGTGCTTCTCAGGATGTAGTGGATGCCGTTCTTTCAGCGTCTTTTGCCGATCCGGTGGATGCCCGTGACCGGGTGCGGGCTCTGTCCGAACTCAAGGGCGCTCCCGATTTCGAGCCCCTCGCCACCGCCTTCAAACGGGTCATGAACATCGTCAAGGAAGGCGTAGAAAGGCCGGTGGAAGAAAATCTTTTCGAGGATCCCTGCGAGAGAGCACTTTTTGAGGCATCCCGGAAAGTTCGAGCCGAGACGGAGGGCCAGGTGCGCAAGGGGGACTACCCGGGGGCGCTTCGCACGATCGCAACACTTCGAGGCCCCGTCGACGACTTCTTTGAGGGTGTGATGGTGATGGCGAAAAACGAGGAGGTTCGCGCCAATCGACTGGCGCTTCTGACGTCGGTATCCTCCCTGTTTCGGGAAATTGCGGATTTCTCTAAAATCGCCGGATAGCGAAAAACCCGATATACTGAACTGGATCAGCAATGATCCCGGCAGGAATCCTGGTTTCAAACTTGGAGCTTAGCTTGTGCGGCCAAATATCCGCGCAAATCTGATTTTCTTGACCTTGCGAAAATTGCGCTTTTCCATTAATAGAAATTCGCTTTACGTCCATCCGTCTGCCGGATGCGACACCATCCAACGAGGAGGAGATTGATGGCTGCCAAGTACGTGTACTTCTTCGGCGAAGGCAAAGCCGAGGGCAAAGGGGACATGAAAAATCTGCTGGGAGGAAAGGGGGCCAACCTGGCGGAGATGACTTCGATCGGCCTGCCCGTTCCCCCGGGGTTCACCATGACCACGGAGGTCTGCACCGAATTCTACAAGAACAACCGCAAATACCCCGAGGGTCTGAAAGAAGAGGTCGACCAGAACCTGGAGAAGGTCGAGGCGCTCATGGGGAAGAGATTCGGCGACTCGAAAAATCCCCTGCTCGTATCCGTCCGCTCGGGCGCCCGAGCCTCCATGCCCGGCATGATGGACACCGTCCTCAATCTCGGACTCAATGATCTGACCGTTCAGGGAATGATCGAGCTGAGCGGCGATCCCCGCTTCGCCTACGATTCCTATCGCCGGTTCATTCAGATGTATTCCAACGTGGTCATGGGAATGGATGGTGAAATTCTCGAAGATATCCTGGAACAGATGAAAGAAAAGCGCGGCGTTCACCAGGACACGGAACTGGCGGCCGAGGACCTGAAGGAGATGGTGGACCTCTTCAAGAATAAATTCAAGGAAGAGTTGGGCAAGGATTTTCCCGAGGACCCGCAGGAGCAGCTCTGGGGGGCGATCGGAGCCGTTTTCGGTTCCTGGATGAACCCCCGGGCCATCACCTATCGAAAGCTCAACAACATTCCTGCTGAATGGGGAACGGCGGTCAACATCCAGTCCATGGTCTTTGGAAACATGGGCAATGACTGCGCCACCGGGGTCGCCTTCACCCGTAATCCTTCCACCGGCGAACATCTTTTCTATGGTGAGTTCCTGGTCAACGCCCAGGGCGAGGACGTCGTGGCGGGCATCCGGACTCCTCAGCCGATCCGCAAGGAAAGAGCCGCCGTCCCGAACACCTCCCTCGAGGAGGTGATGCCCGAGAGCTATAAGCAGTTGGTGAAGATCCAGGAAACCCTGGAAAAGCACTACCGGGACATGCAGGATATCGAATTCACCATCGAAACGGGCAAGCTCTACATGCTCCAGACCCGAAACGGCAAGCGAACCGCCAGCGCGGCGATCAAGATCGCGGTGGACATGGTGAAGGAAGGCCTGATTACGGAGAAGGAGGCGGTCCTCAGGGTTGAACCCCAGCAGCTCGACCAGCTTCTGCATCCTTCTCTTGATCCCACCGCCAAAAGAGACGTCATCGCAAAAGGCCTTCCCGCTTCTCCCGGAGCTGCCGGCGGAGAGGTGGTATTCACCGCCGATGAAGCCGAGGAAGCTGCTCGGCTCGGCCTGAAAGTCATCCTGGTGCGCGTGGAAACCAGCCCCGAGGACATCCACGGGATGCATGCCGCCCAGGGGATCCTCACCGCCCGCGGGGGAATGACCTCCCATGCCGCCGTCGTTGCCCGAGGAATGGGCAAATGCTGCGTGGCCGGATGCAGCGACATCAAGGTGGATTACAAGGCGCAGCAGTTCACAGCCGGCGGTCTCGTCATCAAAAAAGGGGACACCATAACCCTGGATGGCTCTACCGGCGAAGTCATGAAAGGCGCGGTTCCCACCGTTCAGACTGAAATGACCGGTGACTTTGCCCGGATCATGAGCTGGGTCGACAAGTTCCGGAGACTCAAAGTACGCACCAATGCCGATACCCCGCATGATTCCGCCGTCGCCCGCAAGTTCGGCGCTGAGGGGATCGGCCTGTGCCGCACGGAACATATGTTCTTCGAGGGTGATCGCATCATGGCGGTGCGGGAGATGATCCTCGCCGAGGACAAGGAAGGTCGAAAGCGCGCCCTGAGCAAAATTCTTCCCATGCAGAAGGAAGATTTCCTCGGCATCTTCCGGGAGATGAAGGGCCTCCCGGTAACGATCCGCCTTCTCGACCCGCCCCTGCACGAGTTCGTTCCCCATGGTGAGAAGGAACTCGATGAGCTTGCCAGGATCATGAAAGTCACGCCTCAGACCCTGAAAAACAAGGTGGACTCTCTCCACGAATTCAATCCCATGCTGGGGCATCGCGGTTGCCGCCTCGGGATCACCTTCCCGGAAATCTACGACATGCAGGTCCAGGCTATCATGGAAGCGGCCTGCGAACTGGTGAAGGAAGAAGGATTCGAAATCGTCCCGGAGATCATGATTCCCCTTGTGGGCGAGGCCACCGAGCTCAAGATCCTGCGGTCCAACGCCGTCCGGGTCGCCGATGGAGTCATCGAGGAATATGGCGTACCGGTCACCTATCTCATCGGCACCATGATCGAACTGCCCCGGGCAGCTCTGACTGCGGATGAGGTGGCAAAGCACGCACAATTTTTCTCGTTCGGAACGAACGATCTCACTCAGACCACCTATGGTCTCTCCAGGGATGACGCAGGCAAGTTCCTCCCGTATTATGTGGAACGGGAGATCTTCCCTGTCGATCCTTTCGTCGCGCTCGACCAGAAGGGCGTGGGAGAGCTGGTGCGGATCGGCTGCGAAAAAGGTCGCCAGACGCGCCCCGCCATCAAGCTCGGAATCTGCGGAGAGCACGGCGGCGAGCCTTCCAGCGTCATCTTCTGCCACAAGATCGGGCTGGACTATGTCTCCTGCTCTCCCTTTCGCGTGCCCATCGCACGACTCGCCGCCGCACACGCGGCGCTTCTGGAAGAGCAGGGAAAGCTCTGATCAAAGGAATACACGACGAAAAAGGGCCGTCCCACAGGGACGGCCCTTTTTCGTCGTGTAGGGGCGCAGCATGCTGCGCCCTGTATAGTTCAGCTCAAAACCTTGAAAATCGCCGAAAAGTCCTCTTCCCCCCTGCCCTCCTGCATCGCCTTTTCGTAGATCTGAAAAACCGCCTCGGCCGCCGGAAGTTCCAGGCCGTTTTCTTCGGCCACTCGACGAGTCGTCTCCAGGAGATCGTGCACATATTTGAGCGCCATATTGCGGGAGAAATCCCCCCGGGAGACTGAACGCCCTTTGATGTTGAAAAGTGGCGACCCGGAGCCGCCGGAATCGAGAACCTCCAGAACTTTCTCCGCCTGGAATCCGAATTTGTTTCCGAGGACCAGCCCTTCCGCCAACGCCGCCATCATTCCCGCCTGCACCATGTTGACCACGTATTTCATGCGGGTGGCGTCTCCGACTTCCCCCACGTGGATGATGTTCAAACCGAAATGGGAAAATACCTCACGGCAGCGTTCAAGAAGCGTGGGATCTCCCCCCACCAACACGGTCAAAAGAGCATTGATGGCATGTTCCCGCGTCCCCCACACGGGAGCCTCCAGAAAGGGAATTTTCCTCTCCGCCGCCTCTTCAGCCAGCTCCGTTGTCGTCTCCAGGGAATGAGTGCTCATGTCCACCAGGATGGAACCGGCTGAAATTCCGGAAAGAAAACCCTCTCCCCCTGCCAGAGCCGCCTCCCATTCCTCCCTCTCGGGCAGGATCACGATCACCATATCCTTGTTTTTGGCGGCTTCCATGGGCGTGGAGGCGATCCGTGCACCCCTCGCCTTCAGTTTTTCGATCGCCTGGGGATCGCGGTCATAGACCGTCAGGTTGTATTCACCCCGGGTCAGATGAGTGGCCATATGCCTGCCGACCGTTCCCAGCCCGATAAATCCGATTTCCCTGATCATGACTCTCCTCCCGATATCGAAAATTTAAATTTATCCGGATCCCGGACACGATTAAACTGTGTTTATATTATCTTGTATCGATGGGAAAAACAATCCATCGCGGGATAGAGGGCCCTGCACGGCGGATGGCTCGGCAAAAATTTCGTCCCGCCAGATCTGATTTCATATGTCGAGATTCTGAAAAACAGATTTTTTGCGACGCCATCATCAATGGGCTTTTCGCCAATTGGGTCCGATTCCGATCTCGACTCCGAGGGGAACCGTCATCCGCACGGCGCCTTCCATCTCCTCCCGGACGATCTCGGCGACTTTCTCCACCTCCCCTTCCGGCACATCGAGAACCAGTTCATCATGCACCTGAAGAACCATTCGCCCTCGGCAGCCTTCGGCGAGCAATCTCCGGTGCACCTGAATCATGGCCTTTTTTATGATATCGGCGGCGGAGCCCTGGATCGGGTAATTCACGGCATTGCGCTCGGCATACCCCCGCACGGCCGCATTGCGGCTGTGAATTTCGGGAACCGCGCAGCGCCTTCCAAGCAGAGTGGTGACGAAGAGATTTTCCCGCGCCTCGGCCTTTTTCGCCTCGATGAACTCCAGGACATGGGGATACCGGGCGAAATACCGATCAATGAAGGCTTTAGCCTCTCGATTGTCGATCCCGAGTTCTTTGGCCAGACCAAAAGCGCTCATTCCGTAGAGCACGCCGAAATTGATCGTCTTCGCCTGGCGGCGCATGTCGGGGGTGACCATTTCCGGGAAAATCCCGAAAATCTCGCTGGCGGTGCGTCGGTGAATATCCTCCCCGCTGGCGAAGCTTTCTCTTAAGGACGGCTCACCGGCCAGATGGCCCAGGATACGGAGCTCCACCTGGGAATAATCCGCCGACAGCAGAACATTGCCCTCGGCCGGAATGAAGGCCTCCCGAATTCTGCTCCCCTCCTCGGTGCGGATCGGAATATTCTGAAGGTTGGGTTCACTGGAGGAGAGACGCCCGGTGGCGGTCACGGCCTGATTGAAGGAGGTGTGTATGCGCCCGGTCTCAGGATTGACCAGTCGTGGCAGATTATCGGTGTAGGTGCTGGTCAGCTTGGCCAGGGACCGGTAGTCGAGAACCCTGGCGCAGACCTCGTGGTCTTTTGCGAGGTTGGTCAGCACCTCCACGTCGGTTGACCACCCGGTCTTGGTCCGTTTGCCGCGGGCCAGCTTCAACTTGTCGAAAAGGACATCCCCCAGCTGCTTGGGAGATCCGATATTGAAGGGGCCTCCGCAGAGTTCATGGATTTCCTTCTCCAGGATATCCAGTTTCACCGCCATCTCCCGACTGAGTCCGTGAAGAAAATCGGAATCGATGCGCACGCCCGTCCATTCCATTTCCGTCAGCACCTCGACCAGCGGCATTTCGATTTCCCGGAAAAGTCGCTCCTGCCCTGTTTTGCGCATTCCCTCCGAAAGGGGCTCAACGAGGCGCAGGGTCATATCGGCATCTTCCGCGGAATAAACCGCGGCTTTTTCGCATTCGACCGCAATGAACGGAATCTGGTTCCTGCCGTTTCCCGTCAGGTCCTTGTAGCTGATCATTCGGTGGCCGAGGATATCCGCCGCGAGAGTGTCCAGAGAGTGTGATTTGGCTGCGGGATTGGCGAGATAGGACGCCACCATGGTATCGAAATCCGCCCCCTTCAGCGAAATGCCGGCCCGCCGCAGGACAAGAAGATCGTACTTGAGATTCTGGGCCGTTTTGGGTACGGACGGGTTTTCCAGAATCGGCCGCAGGCGCTCAAGAACCCGGTTTCGTTCGAGTTGCCGGGGCGCTCCCTCATACTCATGCCCTATCGGGACGTACCAGGCTTCATCCGGCCGCACCGCAAAGGAAATTCCCACCAGGTCGGCCCTGACTGCATTCAGACTGTTCGTTTCCGTATCGAAACAGATGCGTTCCGCTTGCTCCAGATCGCGAATCAGCGCCTCGAAATCCTCCTCCGTGAGCACGCACTTGTACCCTTCCCCCGTCGTTCGAGCGTCGGCGGAAAACTCCTGAACGAGCTTGTGGAATTCCAGATCCTTGAAGAGACTGGTCAGGGCCTGCCTGTCCGGTTCAGTCAACCGAAAGTCCTCATAGTCCACATCCAGGGGCACCTGTTCATCCAGCCGGATCAGCCGGCGTGACAGCAGAGCCTGATCGGCGAAAGTCCGCAGGTTCTCTCGGCGCTTCGACCCCTTGACTTTGTCCACGTTGGCCAGCAGGTTCTCCAGGGAGCCGAATTCCGCAATGAGCTCGCGGCCCGTTTTCTCCCCGATTCCAGGCACTCCCGGAATATTGTCCGAGGTATCACCGGCCAGGGCGAGCACATCCGCAACTTTTTCCGGAGGTCCCCCGAAGCGCTCCATGACCTCCTCGGGTCCGGAAATCTTATCCCGCATGGTATCCAGCAGCCAGACATGAGGCCCGACGATCTGCATGAGATCCTTGTCGCCTGTCACCACGACCACCTGCATGCCCCGGCTTTCAAATCGGCGGACCAGAGTGGCGATGATATCGTCGGCCTCGAACCCTTGCTTTTCGATCACCGGCATACGAAAGGCGCTGACGATCTCCTTGATAATGGGAATCTGCGGCCTCAGGTCGTCAGGCATTGCCGCACGGTTGGCCTTGTATTCGGGGTAGATCTCGCTGCGGAAAGTAGGCCCGCGGGCATCGAAGACCACTGCAAGATGATCGGGGTTTTGCTCACGGATCACCTTGAGAAGCATGTTCGTGAAACCATAAACGGCGTTGGTGGCTGATCCCCTGGAATTGGAAAGATGCCGGATGGCGAAATACGCCCGGTAGATGTAGCTGGAGCCGTCGATCAGGTATATTTTCTGCGGCTGTTCGGTCATGAATGCCTTACCGCCCGCTCTCTCCGCTCACTCGAGTACGCGGAGCAGATCAGGAGACTGTTTTTTTCTGTTGGAGGTTTTTACCTGTGGAAATCAGCGTTCATCCGGGGCTGATCAGTTTCTCATCAAAATTTTCCGCTTACCGCTCAAGGATCACTGGTTACCTTGGCTTTCACCACCCATTCGCTTCTCTCAGATAAAGCATTGAGAAAAACAAAATCTTTTTATTTGAACACGGATAAAATCGGATAAATGCGGATAAAGATATGATCTAAAAACACATTGTCTTTGTTTTAATCCGATTTGATCAGTGCCTTTCAGACTTTTCCGCGTTCCATTCACCTGGGGTGCGCTTTTCACCAATGACCAGGGACAAATGACGACTTTTACGATTTTTCACGAATGGAACTCCGGGCAGTACATCATCCCCAGTCGGCCTCGGGCAGCGAGGCAGCGGGGACATAGCTCTCCAGCATCTCCCCAGACTTCTTTTGCCATGATTTCCCCGGCGATGACTTCCGGATCCCGGGATTCCAACTCGGGGTCGAAAATCTCTCCACAGATGCGGCAGGCTCTCATTCTTCCTCCTGCAGGTTCTTCTTCACCAGATCGGCGAGTGCATCCAGAAAGGCGGGATCGTCGTTCAGGGAGGGAGTCCTGCGGAAATGTTCCATGCCGACGCGCCGGGCATGATCCCGATATTCCAGATCGATTTCGTGAAGCGTTTCGATATGGTCGGATACGAAGGAGACGGGCACCATCAGCACCGCTTTATGTCCGTCGGCGGCCAGCTGATCCAGGACCTGCACGGTATCGGGTTCCATCCACTTCACGGGACCGCTGCGGCTTTGAAAGCCGATGAGCCAGGGACGATCTCCTACCCGGGCCATCACGCCCTTGACCGTACTCAGAACGTGCTCGAGATAAGGATCTCCCCGATCGATGAACCTCTGGGGCAGCGCATGGGCGGAGAAGAGGATGCGCACCTTCTTTCGCACTGTCTCGGGAAAACCGTCAAGCCCCTCTTTGACTTTTCCGGCCAGGGCATCCAGATACCCCGGCCAGTCATACCACTGCTTGATGGAGGCGATCACCTGGAGCCGCGGATGTTCCCTTTCAGCCGCCCGGCGGAAATCATTCATGCTGCTGCCGGTGGTCGCCCGGGTGAAGTGGGGATACATCGAAAGGATCACCGCCCGCTCCACACCGTCATCGACCATGCGGCGAAGCACCTCTGCGGCGGTGGGAGTCCAGTAACGCATGGCCACATAGGGCCGAAACCCGGGGCCGAGCCTGCGGGCGATTCCTTCCGCCTGGCGCGATGTCCATTCAGGCAGAGGCGAGCGGCCGCCGATCATCCGATAGTTTTCCCGAACCCGACGGGAACGAAAATGACTGATGACGCGGGCGAAAGGACGCTGCAGCAAACTGCCCAGCGGCAGGCGGATCAGCTCCCGGTCGGAGAAGAGATTGAGCAGAAAGGGCTCGACGGCCTCCAGTGAATCGGGGCCGCCCATGTTGAGCAGAACAAGGCCGGTAGGACTATCGGGATCCATCATTTTGACCTTGCAGGGGCACGGCGCTCCGTGCCCCCGCCGTCGGATGTTTTTCCAATCATTTACGACTTGATCGATGTACGCATTCCACCATGAATTTCGCATGCTCGGGATCGACCGTCGGCAGGATGCCGTGGCCAAGATTGAAGATGTGGCCGGGGCGTCCGGCGTTCTCGTCCAGGATCCGCTTCACCTCGGTCTCGATGTGCTCCCTGGGGGCGTACAGAATCGTGGGATCGAGATTCCCCTGGACGGCGATCTCCGGACCAAGGATATCCCGCGCTGCGCCCAGACCGATATGCCAGTCGAGCCCGACTACATCGCTGCCGGCCTCCCTGACTTTCTCAAGCATGGTGCCGGAGCCTTTGACAAAGTGGATGACCGGAACATTCGTTCGGTCGAGACCGGCGATGAGCTTTTTCGTATAGGGGAGGATATAGCGCTCGTAATCGAGAGGCGAAACAATCCCTCCCCAGGTGTCGAAGATCTGAACCGCCTGCGCACCCGCGGCGATCTGCGCGTTGAGATAGAGACGGTCCATCTCGGTGATCTTCTCCATCAGGGCGGCGTAAAGGTCGGGGGCGCCGTACATCATGCGCTTGATCTGGGCGAAGTCCTTGCTCCCCTTTCCCTCCACCATGTAGCAGGCCAGGGTGAAGGGAGCGCCGGCGAACCCGATCAGGGGAACGCGCCCTTCGAATTCGCGACGCAGGATCCGGATCGTTTCCATGACATAGGGGACGTCCTCTTCCATGACCGGAATCCGCAGCGCCTCGACGTCCGCCTCGGTGCGGACGGGATTTTCAAACACCGGGCCGGGAACGAAGTCGAGCTTGAGGCCCATCGGCTCCACGGGAGTCAGGATATCGGAGAAGAGGATGGCGGCGTCGGCCCCCAGGAAATCGATCGGCTGAATGGTCACCTCGGCGGCAAGCTCCGGCGTCTTGCACAGCTCCAGAAAGGAGACCTTCCGGCGGACTTCCATGTACTGGGGAAGATAACGACCGGCCTGGCGCATCAGCCACACGGGGGTGAAATCGGTCTGCTCGCCGCGGCAAGCCTTCAGAAACGTGTAATCGGTGGACATTTATCTGATTCCTCCAGGTAGGTATTTGAATTCGTAGGGACGACGCGTGCAACGCCCATCCCGCGGAATGTTCAGTCACACATCATTTCGGCGCCAGCTCCTCGGCCTCTTTCTCCAGCCTCTTGCGCGTGCGCGGGGGGATGTAGCTGCAGAACGGCTCCTCCTGCATGTAGTCGCCGTACACCGCATCGGCACGGGCGCGGCAGCCGCCGCAGACGTTGAGAAATTCGCACTCGCCGCACTTGCCCTCGTATTTGCTGAAATCCCGAAGATCGTTGAAGACCTTGGAATTGAACCACAGCTCCCGGAAAGGGACCTGCTTGACGTTCCCTACGGAGGAATGGAAATAGGAGCAGGGCTTGAGGTTTCCGAAACAGTCGATGAGGCAGATCGTCTGGGCGGCGATGCATCCTTTTCCGCCGCCGGTGGAAAAAGTCAGGCTGCGGCGCTGGAAGTCCACCCCCTCGGCCTTCGCCATCTGGGGCACGATGCGATAGTAGTGCGGGGCGCAGGTGGGACGCATGAGGATGTCGTCCTCCTGCCTCTCCTGCCGGTAGTGCCACTCCAGAATCTCCTCGTAATCCTCCTTGCTGATCAGCTCGTTCATGATCTCTTCGCCGCGGCCCGTGGGGACGATCATGAACATGTACCAGGCGGTCGCTCCCAGACTCTTGGCCAGACGGAAGGTGGCCGCGATATCGTGCTGGTTGCGCTTGGTAAAGGAGGAGTTGACAAGGAACTTGATACCGTTGCGCCTCAGCGTTTCGGCTCCGCGGATCGTCCCTTCGAAAGCGCCGGGACAGCTGCGGAAATCATCGTGGATCGCCGCGTTGGAGCCATCGAGGGAGAGAGAGACCATTTTGATGTCGGCCTCTTTCATTTTTTCGCAGATCTCATCGGTGATCAGCGTGCCGTTGGTGGCCATGCACATGCGCAGACCCTTCGAGGTTCCGTAACGGGCGATCTCGAAAATATCCTTGCGGATGAGCGGTTCACCGCCGGAGAGCACCATGACCGGTTTGGATACGTCGCAGATATCGTCAATCAGCCTGCAGGCTTCTTCGGTGGTGAAATCGCCTTCGGCCGCGTCCATATCCGAGGAGCACCGGCAGTGCACACAGTTGAGATTGCAGCGCTGGGTCGATTCCCAGGCAATCCATTTAGGGATGAATTCAGGGGTCTGAGTCGTCATTCAGGATCCTTCGAATAGATGCGGTTTCTCATTGAAGACCGAACCCGGATCTTACACCAGACCCGGTCATTATGACAAGGGATAAGGGGTTTTAAGCGGCCGGCGGCAAGCGATCGGCAAAGAAAAAGGCGGACCGTGTGGACCGCCTTTTTCAAGAGATAAACCGGGTTCCATCTGAAACTAACCGTTTACCGCATTTTCCCGCGGCACCCCGTCGGCAAGCTGAAACAGTTCATCGAATATCGCCTGCACGGTGGTGATGCGATCGGCCTTCCAGGCATTGGTGCCGCAGAAGACAAGACCCGTCTCCAGATCGCCCCGCTGGGCGCGGTCGAGAGCATGAACGATGCAGAAGAGTTCCCGGCCTGTTTTATAGCTGCATTTCTTCAGACACCCCGAGGGGCAGCGGATGTCCATGCGAATATCCCGCTGCCGGATTTTTTCGATATTCGCACTGATCGCCCGCCCGGGCAGTCCCGCGGGGCTCATGATCAGGCCGATGTCCTCCTGATTGCAATCGAGGTAAGCCTGCTTGAAACTGTCGTTGGCATCGCACTCCTCTGTACAGACGAACCGGCTCGCCATCTGAACCCCGTCCGCCCCTTCCTTGAGGGAATGCAGCAGGTCCTCTCGGCTCCAGACTCCGCCAGCGGCGATCACGGGAATTTCGGCATTCCATTTTTCTCTCAAAAGGTCACGCACTCCCCTGACCGTAGCGTATTGATCATATTCCCCGGAACCGATCCTCTCCATGCGCTCACCGAGGTGACCGCCCGCGGTATCCGGATCCTCCACCACCACCGCATCGGGCAGCCGCCCATAGGCCTTGCTCCACTTGCGGACGATAAGATCCGCGGCTTTTACGGATGAGACGATTGGAACCAGCGCCACTTCGGGCCAGTCGGCAGTCAGGGACGGAAGGTTCAGCGGCAGACCCGCACCACTGATCACGATTTTGGCGCCGGCTTCACAGGCGGCCTCCACCATCTCTTCATAGTTGGTGACCGCTACCATGCAGTTGACGCCGACCACCCCCGAGGGCGCGATTTTGTAGGCCTTTCGGATCTCGTCCTTCAGGGCCAGCGGGTCAGCGGTGAAAAAATTCTTTCCGTCGTAATGTGGAGTGTTGAGTCCTAATCCCGCGGCGGCAACAATTCCGACGCCTCCGCAGCGGGCGACGTGTCCCGCCAGGCGGCCTCCGGAAATGCGGACCCCCATCCCGCCCTGAATCAGGGGATAAGGCACCGTGTGCCGGCCAATGGACAAGTTTTTCATCAACTCTGATCCTCCTTTTGCTCTTGCGGATGTGCTGTAAAGCGACTGTCCCAATTGGATGAAATACTCCATTCGATCCGCCCGAAATTCCCGGCAAAGGATTGATCACCTGAAGGCAAATCAATTTACAGAGAGACAGGGGCGCCACGAAATGAGCCTTCTTATTTTTCATTTTAACAAAGAGGCCGTGACAGCAATGTAATACTTATGTAAAAATGGTGGAAGTGCTTTAAATTCTAAGCGTATATCCGCCTCTGTAGTGAAATGAGCCACTAACATGGCTTCACGCATTTTGATTCTCGGCAAAAATTCACGGGATGGAAACGCCATCTTCATTTCCCGGAGAGATCCGGCCGGCAGGAACTAAATGGAGCTTTTTCGCCGCCTTTTCAGCCCATTGGTCGTCTTTATCGGGGTTCAGATCGCCTGGATCCTGGTTGTGGTCTTCTGGATCCTCTGGTTCACCGACGTTCACAGCACCCTGCGAAACCTCGCTGAAACCCAGGAGATCATCCGCGGCCATACCAACTGGGTCATCCTGATCGAGGGCCTTCTTCTCCTGGTGGCCATTCTCGCGGGGGTTTACGTCATCTTTCTTTTCTGGGGACGACAGGCTTCCCTGTACCGCGCACAGCGCGATTTCATCTCGCAGGTCTCCCATGAGCTGAAATCTCCGCTGGCTTCAATTCAACTTCACCTGGAAACCATTCGCCGCCGTCGGCCTTCTCCCGAAAAGCTGGAAGTTTTTCTGGATACCATGCTGGATGATACCGAGCGCTTGCAGAACCTGATCGACAACCTCCTCTCGGCAGGGCGGGTGCAGCAGCGGGGGCAGAAACTCCCTCTCATGTCCGGCGATCTTTCCTCGCTGGTCATGGACTATTTCGGCGCACGACGGTACGCCCTGCCACGGGCAGGGCGCATGCACCTGAAGGTTGAACCGGATCTCCAGGTCATGCTCGACCCGGAATCGCTGGAGACTGTTTTCCGCAATCTGCTGGAGAACGCCATTCTCTACTCGGAGGGTCCACCGGACATTTCGGTGAACCTGTTCCGCGAAGGGGAGTCTGCGCACCTGGTGGTTGCCGACAAGGGGCGAGGACTCGGGAAAAAAGACCGGAAAAAGGTGTTCGGCATGTTCTACCGTGTCCGCAGGGTCCGCGAAACGATCCGCGGGTCGGGACTCGGCCTGTTCATCGCCAAGAGAACGATTGGCCAGCACCGGGGCAGAATCTGGCTGGAGAGCATGGGGACGGGAAAAGGCACCGCGGTTCACATCCGTCTCCCCCTGCAACGAAAGACCGTGAGATGAGCAATAACGGGCCGGTTCATATCCTGCTGGTGGAGGACGAACTCAATATTGCCAGGGGTCTCATGTTCAACCTGGAAGAAGAGGGATATCGGGTCACTCATGTGGAAGACGGCCAAAGCGCGCTGGACCGGTTGGCATCGAATTCCTGGGCTCTCGTCATTCTCGACCTCTCTCTTCCCGGCATGGACGGGCTGGAAGTCGTCCGCGCCATACGGGAGGCCGACCAGCGCCTTCCCGTGCTGATCCTCACTGCTCGGACCGGGGAGGCGGACAGACTCAAGGGGCTCTCCATGGGGGCCGATGATTACATGACCAAGCCCTTCAGCCTGGATGAGTTTCTTCTGCGGGTGCAGGGGATGCTTCGAAGATCGCGCTGGTATCGCCCGGAGCCGGTGGAAGGGGAGATCTACCGCTTCGGTTCCAATCATATCGACCTGGAGGAGGGGAAGGCCTGGACGGCTGAAGGAGAAATGAAACTGACCGATCTGGAAGTACGGATGTTGCGTATTTTTTTCGAGCAGGAGGGAAAAGTCCTCTCCCGGCCGGAATTACTCCAGCGGGTGTGGGGAGTATCGCCGGAGACCGAAACGCGCACGCTGGATAATTTCATCGTCCGGTTGCGTCGTTATTTCGAACCGGATCCGAGCCATCCGATTCACTTTCTCACCGTTCGGGGACGAGGATACCGGTTTCACAGCCAGGGGACGGAGGAAGGGAGCTGAGGTGATTTCCGGATGGAGAGAAGTCAAAGGGCCAGCAGGTTTTCCACCTTTTGTATGAGGTTGTCCAGCTTGAAAGGCTTTGCAAGGTAATCGTCGGCGCCGATTTCGAAGGCCCTGGCTCTTTCGGTTTTCTGGTCCTTGGCCGTCAGTATGAGTACCCGGCAATTTCGGGTTTCCGGATCCTGCTTGAGAATCTCCACGGCCTGGAAACCATCCATTCCCCCCGGCATCATGAGATCCATTATAATCAGGTCGGGCTTCTTGTCACGCGCGACCTCGATCGCTTTTTCACCGCTTTCAGCCTCAAAAATGCACCGATCCGAGGACTGAAGACTGATCTCCACCAATTTGCGAATAGAAGGCTGGTCATCGACAATCAATATTTTTTTCACGTTTCCCGTTCCGGATGAGTTTTTCGATTTTAAAAAAAGACTCTGGTTATGCACTTTACTCAAGTTACGTTTCCGCAGCCCTGTAGGAGCGGGCTTTAGCCGCGATTTGATCGTGCCTGAAGGCAACTCCTACAGAAAAATCTCATTGCGGAACCTGTGGTGCTGAAAAACAACCCGATTACATGTGGGGTGATCGCCTTCACTGGAGCGTTGTGCATAACCAGAAAAAGAAAAATAAAATTCTTTTCAATTCTTTCACCACTCGTTCGCTTCGCTCACTGTGGAGGGGAAGCTCAAAATCAGACATGGAATCAATGGCACTCCAATAACCAGCTACTATCCATTTTACTCAAGTTGGAAAGATCAAGACAAAGCAAGCATCACCACTGAGAGCACTGAGTAAAACCTTTGAAAAACATCTTTTTTCGCATGATTTTAAAACAAACCATTGATTTTGATTTTCTCATTCTTTCTCAGTGTTCTCCAGAGAGCGCAGCGAACGAGTGGTAATATAGCTCTCGATTATAAGAGGACATTGTCCCCGATCTCGTTTCACTGTCACCAGGTAACAAATAACCAATTACCAATTCATTTCGTGTTTTTCTCTGCACCATTTGCGTCTGGTGAAAAGGTCGTAGCTTTATTTTATCCGCGAAAATCCGTGTGCATCTGTGATTGAACGATTCTTCCGGCCTGCGTCAATTTTCCACGCCGGGTCCGATCGGGAGGCAGAAGGAAATGGTGGTTCCCCTCCCCGGCCGGCTGTCGACCCGGATCTCTCCGGAATGGGCCTCGATGATGTACTTGACGATGCTCAGGCCCAGCCCCACCCCGGAAACGGCGCTGTTGGACGTGTCGGCCCGATAGAATTTGTCGAACATGTGTTCCATCTGCTCCGGCGTCATGCCGATCCCCTGATCCCGAAATGAAATCATCACAGCATTATCCTCCACCTTTCCTCTTATCCTGATCGTTCCGCCCTCCGGGGAATATTTGATGGCGTTGCTGAGGATATTCTCCAGAACCTGGCGGATTTTTCCCTTATCGGCCTTCACCCGGGAGGCGCCGTCGGGGATCTCAATCTGAAACCGGTGTCGATCGGATTGCATGGAGAACCGATCCACCGTCTGCCGCACAAGAGATGCGAGATCACAAGGTTCTTTTTTGAGGACAACCCCCCGTCCCGATTCGATATGGGCGATGTCCAGAAGATCCGAAATGATTTCGGCCAGGGCGTCGGACTGCTCGATGATGATGGAAAGCAGCTCGTTTCGCGCTTCGGGGGAAAGATCCTCCCGTATCTGCAGGACTTCGGCAAAACCTTGAATCGAGGTCAGCGGCGTCCTCAATTCGTGGGCGGCCGTGGATATGAATTCCGACTTCAGCTGATCGATTTCCCTCTCGCGGGTCACATCGTGCATGTCGGTGACAAATCCGATTCCGCGGCCTCGCTGGTCCCGGATTTCGGAGGTGCGGGCCTGAATGATCCGAATATCGGAGTCGTCCCCGGCAGACAGTTCGAAATCGAAGCGATAAACACCATCCTGGCTGGAAACACCCCGGAGAATCTTTTCTTTCAGGGCACGATCCTGGACAATGCTGTCCATGGGGTGCAGGCTTACCTGCGAAAAGGAGACTCCCAGAAGTTCCTCGGCGCCGGGATTCATGAGCACGATCCGGTTTTGCTCATCCGTGACCAGGAGCCCGCTGGCGATGGACCGAAGTATTCCGTTGATCTTGTCCCGCGATGCTTCCGTTTCGGCGAGAGATCTGTTGAGCCGCTCTTCATTACTCAGGCGCTCCGTGATGTCGCGCGCCAGGGCGAAGATCAGCGGCCGTCCTTCCGTTTCGATCCGGCGCAGTCGAGTCTCCACGGGGAGGATTCTTCCATCTTTGCACCGGTGTTTTCCCCGGACCGTGATAATGACTCCCGGTTCAATTCTCCTCCAGTGCTCGGGCAGCTCTTCCAGGCTCCAGCCAATCTCGATATCGGCGATGTTGCGCTCAAGCAGCTCCCTGCGGGAATACCCCAGACTCTCAACCGCCCTTTCGTTCACTTCGGTGATCCGGCCCTCCAGATCGTAGACCAGGAAGGAGTCCGCGGCCTGGTCCAAAAGGGTCCGGAAGCGCATCTCGCTCTCGCGAAGGGACTCCTCGGCCTTCTTCTGTTCGGTGATGTCCTGAAGGATGGCGACGGAGTAGAGAAATTTTCCTCTTTCGTCGAGGACGGACGCGCCGGCAACCCGTCCCCAGATGATACGGCCATCCTTATGGAGATATCTTTTTTCCATTTCAAAGGACTTCCGTTTGCCCGATCGCGTCTCCCGCAGAATTTTTCTGAACATGGCACGGTCTTCAGGGGCGGTAATCCTCGGCATGGAGAGCTGAAGGAATTCTTTTTCGCTGTAGCCCAAAAGGCTGGACATGGCGTGATTTGCCTGGATGAAACGTCCTCGCAGGTCGAGAACCGCGACCCCGAAGGAGATTGCCTCGAAAATGCACCGGAATCTCTCTTCGCTTTGGCGGAGCGCCTCTTCGGCCCTTCGGCGCTCCAGGGCGTTGCCGAGGATCTCTCCCACCACATTCAGAAGCTCGGGTTCCCTTCCCTCCCAGGATTTTTCCTCGAGGCGGGATTCGAACCCCATGAGTCCGCAAAGGCTCCCCCCCGAAACGACCGGGACGATCAGGATGGAGCGGACCCCGAGATTTTTCCAGAACGCCTTTTCGGCTTCGGCCTCCGCGGGGAGATCCTTCAGGCGCGATACCCGGACATTTTCGAACCTCTGGATTTTTTTCCCCACCCAGGGGAAATCCCCCCTTCGGACGGAGGTAACGGGCCTTGAAGCTGGGTCGAGGTTTTCACCCCGATAGTAATGCGTCCGTGTGACGATATCCGTGGTATCGGCATCATACTGGAACAGGTAGCTGTTGTCCGTATGAGTGAAACGGCAGATGGCTTCAAGAGCGTAGTTGATCCCCTCGTCCGAGCGCTCCGGCGGCAGGCTGATGAACCTGCGGGAAATATCGGCGATCAGCTTCTCGAATGCTTCGCGGTACTTGAGTTCTTTTTCGGCGCGCCTTCGTTCAGTGACATCCTGGATCAGCGCCACACGGTACAAGAGCTTTCCCTGACGGTCGGTGACCCAGGTCCCGGTCGAGCGTCCCCAGACAGTTTCTCCGTCCCGGCGCAGGTATCGCTTTTCCACATCCGTGAAGGTAGGAATTCCTGTTCGGGATTCTTCGAGTCGGCGGCAGGTTCCCGCCCTGTCCTCCGGATGGGTGATGTCCTGCACTGACATGCGGCGAAGTTCTTCCTCGGTACTGCCGATGAAGGAGCAGAAGGCGGGATTCGCCTGGAGAATTCGCCCGCGCGGATTGACCACCAGGATCCCGGCGCTCGCCGACCGGAAAATCGTCCGGAAGCGCAGTTCACTCTCCCGAAGCGCTTCCTCCATCCGTTTCTGACCCGTGATGTCCCTTCCCACGGCGACGATGGTCGAAAGGCCCTTTTTTTCGTTGAGAACCGAGTTCACCGCCCAGGAAAGCCACCGCCAGCCCTCCAGAGTTCGCGCCCTGTGCTCCACCTGCGTCCTGTACGGGGGATGCCGCAACTTTTTCAGTGCCTGAAGGGTTTCTCTGCGATCGTCTCCGTGGATCATTCCCAAAAACACATTTCCAACCAGTTCCTCCTCGGTTTGCCTGAAAAGACGACAGAAGGAGGGACTGACGAAGGAAAAGCGGCCCGAAGGGGTAAGCTTGACAATGAGATCGCTCTGGTTTTCGACCAGCAGTCGGTATTTTTCCTCTCTCACCCTGAGAGTTTCCGCCAGTTCCCGGCAGTCGGCGCTCGGGGCCTGAGGAGGCAGGGATTCGGAAAGGGCTGCTTTGTGACGATCGGTGATGTCGATGAATCGTTCGATGCGAAGGCCGCAGAGAGGGGATTGCCTGAGAGACTGGCTACGGTGGAGAAGCCGGCGCTCAGGAGTGTTTTCGCCCCGCGAAATTCGAATCACCTCGGAATCCGGCAAGGAAGGAGCTGGTTCGGTCTCCGGAGAGTCGTGTTCAGGAACCGCCCCTAAGGCTTCCCGCAGGAAAAGGTCGCACTTTTCTCCGACCGGAACAGCGCACGACGCCCCCAGAAGATTCTCGAAAGCTCTATTGGCCCAGAGAATCCGGCCATCCCCATCGGTCAGAAGTATGCCATCCGAGGAATCCTCATGGAGTTCTCGGATCAGGGAAAGGCTCTCTGATGTATACGGCTTCTCGTCCAAACTGCCCCGTTCCGCGTGGAAGGAACCTTCCTCTGATTTTTCAAGGGATTTCAGCGAAACCATTCGATTTTCAGACATAATAAATAATCCGGAAGGTTTTCCTGGCAAACGAGAATTAGGTTATATTAAGAGGCTTCGAAATGCAATCCCTTCTTAAACCCTCTTAAAAATAGCGAACCCTCAGGCCTGGAAACAGGTTGCAAGCCCCCCGGGTCTTCTATAATGTGATGGCGTCGCAAAAACTCACCAACTGCTGCGTTGCTGCAATTGCTCTCGCTGTTTCGACGTACGTCAGTACGCCTCATTGCTCGACAATCGCGCGCCTTGCATTTGGCGTTTTTTGCTTAGCCATCGGCTATTTTGCTTTCTTGCCAAAGCATCATCTCGGAAAAGGGACGCGATCCCTGCTCAGCACGGAGCACGCGAGGACGCTGGGAAAAAAGACCCGGAAAACCGACGGCGAAAGGCATTTTGGCCGCGGATAACATCTGATAAAGTCGGATGAAATCAATATCCCCCTGATAGGTTTAAATCGGAACTTTATCCGCATTGATCCGATTTTATCTGCGTTCAATTAAAAGAGATTTCTGCACCTGATTGTCTCTGCGTCCTCGAGTGAGGGAAACGAACGGGTGGTGAAAAGGGTTTGAGTCGTTGACCTTCAAAAATAAAGGAGAGAATACTATGAAAGCTGTGCTGCTGGATGGATTCGGAGGGATCGACGCCCTCAAGATGGGAGAAGCGGAAAAACCGTCCCCCGGGGAAAAACAGGTGCTGATCCGGGTCGTTGCAACCTCGATCAACCGGCCCGACCTCGTGCAGAGAGAAGGTAAATATCCGCCGCCTCCAGGAGAGTCGGAAATTCTGGGTCTGGAGGTCGCCGGAATCGTCGAGGAGTTGGGTCCTGGCGTCTCCGGATGGAAAAAAGGGGACAGGGTCATTTCCCTGGTGGGCGGCGGAGGATATGCTGAATACGCGGTCGCCTATGCCGGACACCTGATGGCCATTCCCGAGAGCATGAGCTTCGAGGAAGCGGCCTGCGTGTGCGAGTCGTACATCACGGCTTTCTCGAATATCTTCATGCTCGGAGGGTTCCGGGCCGGCCAGACGGCCATTCTGCATGGGGGAGGCGGCGGCGTCAACACGGCAGCCATCCAGCTCTGCCGGGCGCTCGCGCCGGAGTGCCGGCTGATCGTCACAGCACATCCCTCCAAAATGGAACGGGTGCGGGAACTCGGCGCCGATCTGGTGATCGATTTCACGCAGACGCCCGATTTCTCGGATGCGGTCAAGGAATTCACCGGGAAGAAAGGCGCCGACCTCATTCTGGATCATGTCGGGGCGAAATATCTCGATCCCAACATGAAATCCCTGGGTATCGAGGGTAAGCTCGTCGTCATCGGCATCATCAGCGGCATCAAGGCCGAACTCAACCTGGCCCTGATGATGGTCAAGCGCCAGCAGATCATCGGCTCCGTCCTTCGCTCCCGCCCCATATCCCAGAAGGCGGAGATCGTCGAGGAATTCACCCGCCGCGCCCTGCCGAAATTCTCCGACCGCACAATCGTACCGCTGATCGAAAAAATTTTCCCGCTGGATGACGTCCGGGAAGCGCATCGGATGATGGAGGAGGACCGGCATTTCGGAAAGATCGTGCTGAAGGTGGGTGAGGAGTAAAGCTTCCCCTCCCCGTTGTAGGAGGGGATTGAGGGGAGGGGGATTTTCAAGGGAGAGAGGGCATTTCCAGGACTTAGATGGCGTCCATCCAGAAACCCCGGGAAGCACAAAGGCAGTTTTCGATCCGGAAACGAGCAATTTTTTCGCAAGGTCAAGGAAACCAAGGATTTGAGCGGAGGCGTAGTACTTTACGCCGCACAATCAAATCCGCGGGTTGACGCAGAGATTGCGGAAAAGATTTAAGATACCCAAAGGCAATAGGACGCGGATTTACGCAGAAAAGGCGCGGATAAAGATCTGATTTAAAACCTAAGCTTAAATCAGAATTTAATCCGCGCCTGCGAAGCATCAGATTTGATCCGCGTACCATTGTACCATTGGATTTTTTGAGGCAGTGTCCAGCCGTAAACCCCGGAAAGCACAAATGCAGTTTTCGATCCGGAAACGAGCAATTTTTCGCAAGGTCAAGGAAACCAAGGATTTGAGCGGAGACGTAGTACTTTACGCCGCACAATCAAATCAGCGGGTTGACGCAGAGATTGCGGAAAAGGGCCGTTTCCGGCCAAACTAGATGACTATCCGTATTACCGCTTTGAGCCGCTCCCACACCCTCTCCGGCTCCGAATCGAATACGGAATTTTCATCCGCTGGGACAACGAGCCATACCCCCCGCTCCAGTTCCTCCTGAAGCTGACCCGGCGCCCATCCGGCATGCCCGACATAAATGTGAAAGTCAGGGGCGCGGTCATTTCTGGAGGAATGCTCCAGGAGTTGATCAATTCCCGTCAGGTGCACCCTGCCGAAAATCTTGCTGGAATCCTCGGGCGGATTGTCGCTGCGAACCAGCACCAGCGCATCTCTCAGGGACAACGGTCCTCCGATAAATACCTGTTTATCCCCTAATCCCGGCCTGTCCGCCTCCGGAAGAATCTCCTGCAGGATCACCCGGGTCTGCCGGTTGACGACCAGACCCAGAGACCCCATTTCATCATGCTTCAGCAGAAGGATAACCGATTCCTGGAATCTCGGATCCCGCATTCCGGGATTGGCGATCAGGAACATGCCGATGGCTGGGTCCGGACCCGTCCCTCCCAGGACGGGCGCCGGCATCGCCACCAGAAAAACCGCTATCCAGAGGGAAACGCCTATGCTGATGCGAAGGAAATCCCGCATTGTATCTCCTTTCGATTCAGGACTTTGTGACGGCAACTTCTGCAATTTCGTCCGGATCGCAACCGATTTCTTCAGGTCTAGATTTCTTCAGGTCTTATTTTTCCGTCACAGTAAAGGTCACGCTCTTTTCTTTTTTCGATATCGGCTCACCGGTAAATGCGAACCTGCCGGTTCATCTCTTGACCTCCTTTTAACAGAAAGAGGGGGGGTGTCAATCGTCGGAATTTGCGACATTTTCCGGAAGAAACGCGAAAGGCGCTAAATCTTTTTCACCACGGAGTCACGGAGGAAGATCTGAAAAATCGTAAGGCGATAGGCATCGGAACGCATAACATCTGATAAGATCGGATTTAGAATCAAACAGCACCCGAATGGTTTGGAAACGGGCGTGAGATGTTTCAAAACCGCCGAAGATGAACGCCGGATATTCGCGGATAAACCGGATACAACATAAATCGTGTATTTACAGGGATGAAGGGGATGAATTTGATTGTGATTGGTGATTAACACCACCCCTCCCCTTGTGGGAAGGGGTGGAGAGGGAGCTGAAAAGCGAAGTGAGCCGTGAACAGTGAGTGGTGAGCAGTAAAAGCTTTTAAGGCTTTGATCAGATCTTTATCCGCGTGCATCAGATGTGATCCGCGTCCCATTAAGAACTTAGCTTTTCTCCGCGAACTCCACGTCCTCGAGAGAGCGCAGCGAACGGGCGGTGAGATCTTCCTCTATTACTGCGCATCCAGAAACCCCGGGAAGCACAAAGGCAGTTTTCGATCCGGAAACGAGCAATTTTTCGCAAGGTCAAGGAAACCAAGGATTTGAGCGGAGGCGTAGTACTTTACGCCGCACAATCAAATCCGCGGGTTGACGCCGAGATTGCGGAAAAGGGCCGTTTCCGGACGAAAACTAATTATCCGCCACCACGACCTCCATATTCTTCGGCAGCAGCACCCACATTTTCCCATCCTGCTTCATGCGGCCGGCCAGCTCTCCCGCTTCGTGGCCGAATCCCCAGAAAAAATCGGCGCGCACCGCGCCCTTGATGGCGCCGCCCGTGTCCTGGGCCACCATCAGCCGTTGCAGGGGCGTTTCATTCTCGGGCCAGGGTCGGGTAGTGGAGAGGAAGACCGGCGCCCCCAGGGGAATGACGCGGCGGTCCACGGCCAGGCTTCTCTCGGCGGTCAAAGGAACGCCGAGGGCGCCCGGAGGGCTCTGGACCTCGGGAGGCAGTTCGCGGAAGAAAATATAGCTGGGGTTTTCCGCAAGAAGGCTTTTTGCCCTCTCGGGATTGTCGATGGCCCACTGTCGGATCTTCTGCATCGACATGCCCTCCAGCGGCAGCTCTCCGCGATTGGCGAGAATTTTTCCGATGGATCGGTAGGGATGTCCGTTCTGATCGGCGTAGCTCACCAGGAAACGATCCCCGTTTTCCAGGCGGATCCGACCGGAGCCCTGAATGTGGAGAAAGAAGAGCTCCACCGGGTCCTGCACCCAGACGAGCTCCTGCCCCTTCAGCGGCGCCTTGCCTCCGTCGATCTCACCCCGGCTGTAGTACGGCACCACCTTCCGGCCCTCCACCCTGCCCCTAAGGCGGTAATTTTTCAGATCGGGATAGAGCCCGCCCATATCGATCACCAGCATGTCTTCCGGCAGGGCGTACAGGGGATGAGCAAATCCTTCGACAGGCGCCCGCCGTCCCTCGAGTTCGGGGACGTAGTAGCCGGTGATCATCCCCGTCCTGGAACCGTCGGGATTGTTTACGCGGTAGGGAAGAAATTCACCCCGGAAGAAACTCCGGACGGCCATGCTGTCCCCCCCGTCAACCGTACCGGCTTTCTCACATACATCCCGCCAGTCGGCCTTTCGCCCCAGAGCCCGGCAACTCTCCAGAAAAGCCGTCAGCGCCGACCGGGGATCGTCCGTCTCCCATCCCTCGAGGGATTCCCAGGAAACCGGCTCCAGCGGCGGAGGCGGCGGCGGTTCGGGCGCCTTGATACACCCACCCCCCAGGGATATAAGAGTCAGAAGAAAAAGGCTGCCGAACCGAACCATCCATTTCATACGCATCGCAAATCCCCTTGGTCATTTAAAAACTGTAAAATTTTCTTTGCCGCAGATAAACCCTGATTTTCTCTGTGCCCTATGAGTCTCCAGTGAGCGAAGCGAACGGGTGGTGAAAAAAACTTTAGCCACGAATGAACACGGATTTTCACGAATGGAACCCATTGAAAACGGATAAGGGTAAAATAGCCGATTTTGAACCAGGCCCATCCGCATTTATCTGATTTTATCTGTGTCCAATTAAAAAGATTTGACTCTGATTTTCTCTGTGCCCTCTGAGTCTCCAGTGAGCGAAGGGAACGGGTGGTGAAAAAGATTTTAGCCACAGATGAACACGGATTTTCACGGATTAGTTATGCAAAACCCTTAAGGCAATGGAACGCGGATAGTGCGGAAATACTCTGATAAAATCTGTATCATCACCCGTTCGCTTCGCTCTCTAGAGAACACTGAGGAAATCAAGGATTGAATTCTTAATTGGACGCGGATCAAATCCGATGGGCGCGGATAAAATCAGATTTGAATCAGATGACCAATCACAAATCTTTCTTTGAACACAGATCAAAATCGCCCCCTCCCCTCAATCCCCTCCCACAAGGGGGAGGGGAGTTAATTCTTTTCGCAACGGACAATGGACAACGGACAACGGACGGCTTTTCAACATTATTTTACTCCGGAATATTGTTTTACTTTATAGATAGTTAAACCAAAACCCAAGCCCTTTTTCCGCGATTTTTCTCTTATTAAATTCCGTTGCTGAAACATTCCGGCGCCTTATCGCCCGCCCCGGCCCTCCATTTGCGGCAACGTTCCGTTTTAACCACTTCCTGTTCGAGTCCTGCCTCCTGTCGAAAAACTTAACATTTCCATAGAAACCTTTGGCAAATATTAAAAACTCAAGCAAAAACAGTAATTTGAAATATTGGCACTTATATTGCTGGGTCATACCAAAACGAGATTATTTAAGGATTCTAATTATCAATGCAAAATAAAATACTTCGTACAACCCGATCCTGAGGGGGATCCACTCGCACTTATATTCATCATTTTTTGCATAGGACAAAGTTAATGACCGGCCCGGGGACTTACCATTCCAAAAAACCATCCGCACACCAGAGTTTCACGCAGAGTTGAAGGCATGGTGTCTTCAATTCCCATCAATCAGGTTCTCCGCAAGGAGGAAAGAATGGAAATTTTCCTGCTGAAAATAATGCAGCTCGTGAAGGATGACGAAGGGGCGACCATGGTGGAATACGCCCTGATGCTGGCGCTGATCGCGATTGTCTGCGTTGCAGCTGTGACAGCTGTCGGCGGCAGTGCAAATACTATTTTCGAGAACGCTGAATTGCACCTGGCACTGAGCGGCCAGGAATAATCCGTCGCACACCTCACGGAAGGCCGCGAAGAACGCAAGACAAGACGGAAAGACAATTTACAGGGATGAAGGGGATCATGGGGATACATCAAAAGGAAAGATCGGTTTCACCTGATCATCTCTGTGATTGAGCTTCCCCCCCCGTGGGAGGGGATCGAGGCGAGGGGGGACTTTTTGAAGACACTTTCACCCTCTCCCCAGCCCTCTCCCATCAAGGGAGAGGGGGCCAAAAGCGAAGGGATAAGGGCTTTTGATTAGATCAGATTTTATCAGATGTTATCCGCGTCCAATTAAGACTTCAGCTTTTCTCCGCGCCCTCCGCGCCCTCGAGAGAGCGCAGCGAACGGGCGGTGAGAAAGGTTTTTCGAGCAGTCCAACCCGAATTGAAGGCATGGGGTCTTCAATTCCAATCGTCGGGTGCGAATCCGTCGCACCGGAAGAACAAGGAGGAAAAAAATGGAAAAGTTCATGGCGAAAATGATGCAGCTCGTGAAGGATGAAGAAGGGGCGACGATGGTGGAATACGCCCTGATGCTGGCGCTGATTGCTATTGTTTGTATTACGGCGGTGACACTCATCGGAACAAATGCAACCGCAATCTTTACTGAGGCGGCAAACGAATTAGTCGAGCCCGCCGGCACCGGCGGTTAATCGTCGAATTACCAACCTATTACAGGCGCAGGCAAGAAGAATGGATTTTCAAATCTCAAACTGCCCATTTCTACCGACAATCCTCAGTTTGATACTTTCCATTTATCTAATATTGGAGAGGGGGAGTACCGATCCGGCCATTCTTCTTGCCGCATCCTTCTTCTTTGTTATCTGCATCACCGACGCCCTTTTCACCCGCATCCCGAACTGGGCCGTTCTGGCCCTTCTGGCGGGGGCGTTGGTCTACCACCTCCACTTCGCCGGCCCGGCGGGGATGATCACCTTCCTCGCCGGGTTCGGCGTCGGTCTCGGCCTCCTGATCGTCCCCTTCCTGATGGGGGGGATGGGAGCGGGGGATGTGAAGGCCCTTGCGGCGCTGGGGGCGTTGATCGGGCCAATGGCGGTCTTCCAGGTCTTTCTCTACCTGGCGCTGATCGGTGGGGTCATGGGGTTCGTGCATCTTATCGTCAGCCGGCGAGAGGCTCTTTTCGCCTTCGCCGCGACGCGGGACGTCAAGACGATCGCCACGGGGGAGAAGCTCAAGTTTCCGTATGCCGCGGCGATGGCTTTCGGGTATTTCGCGTATATCAGCTGGGGACGAATGATTTAAAAACAGTGATTCGTGATTTGTGATCAGGGAAAAGCTCACACCCTGAAAAGCAACCGCTAAGCGGCTTTACGATTCTAGCTTCCCCTCCCCTCTGTGGGAGGGGATTGAGGGGAGGGGGCGGTTTCAAAGGTTATCACCCTCTCCCCAACCCTCTCCCATCGAGGGAGAGGGAGGTAAAGGGCGAGTTGATCAGATTTTATCCGCATGCATCAGATTTTATCCGCGTCCAATTAAGAATTTAGCTTCTCTCCGGGACTCCGTGTCTCCAGTGAGCGAAGCGAACGGGTGGTGAAAAAGATTATAGCCACAGATGAACACGGATTTTTCACGGATGGAACTAAACGCAGACAATGGCAGATACCGTTTTAGAAAATCCAAAGAATGGCCTTGCACTCAGAACTCATCCGCATTTATCCGCTCCTATCTGTGTTCAATTAAAAAGGCTTACCTGCTTCTCTCAGTGCTCTGTGTCTCCAGTGAGCGAAGCGAACGGGTGGTGAAAAAGATTTTAGCCACAGATGAACACGAATTTTCACGGATGGAACTAAACGCAGACAATGGCAGATACCGTTTTAGAAAACATCAAGAGATGGCCTTTGACTCAGAACTCATCCGCATTTATCCGATTTTATCTGTGTTCAATTAAAAATATTTCGTTGGTTTTCTCAGTGTTTTCGAGAGAACTTCAGATTAAAACGGCATTAGAGTATTGACAATTCCAAAAAGAGCGATAAAAAATTAACTAATTTTAAATAACAAACTCAAAATTAGTGAAAATTACACCTCCTCGAAAATATTCTCACAATCAGATTCTTTAATCTCCGAGCACCACACGCTGAAGGGAGATGATCCACATGAAAAGATACGGCGCCCTCATTGCCCTCGTTCTTGCCGTCGGCTTCGGCACGGTGGCGGTCATTCTGGCCCAGAAATGGATGTCCTCCCAGAAGACGCAGCCCCAGGTGGTGGTCCAGGAAACGGTGCCGACGACGAAAATCGTCGTGGCGGCCAAAGACATGGATATCGGAACGCCCCTGTCTCCGGAGAACCTGATCCTGGTGGAATGGCCGAAGGCGAGCGTCCCCAAGGGCGCCTTCTCCGAAATGAAGCCCCTGATGGATCGCGTCATGGTGACGCGGGTCTGGACGGGAACGCCGATTCTGGAACCGGGGCTTGCGCCTATCGGATCGGGGGCCGGAATGCTGGCCACGATTTCACAGGGGAAACGGGCGATGTCGGTGCGCGTCGACGAGGTCAGCGGAGTCGGAGGGTTTGTTCTTCCCGGCACCTACGTGGACATCATCGCCGTCGATGAAGAAAGAAATAAAAAAGGGAAAGCCGAAACCATCCTCGAGCGGAAAAAAGTTCTGGCCATCGCCCAGGAAACCTTCACCGAAAACGGCAAGCCCAAAGTGGTCAAGACGGTAACCCTGGAACTCGATCCGAATGAAGCGGAAAAACTGGCCCTCAAGACCCATGAAGGGCCCATCCGCCTGGTGTTGCGCAATCCCCTGGATGAAGACATTCCGAAACCCCAGATAGTGGCGAAACCCAAGCCGCAGATTCGGACGGTGGTGAAAAAAATCTATATCAAGCCCGATCCGCCGGCAATCCCCCCTCCCCCGCCGGAGCCCCTGCATGTCGAAGTGATCCGGAGATCCGAGCGGGAGAATCTCAAGTTCAAGAATACCGAAATGGAAATCAAGGAGGAGAAGTTCAATTGAGGAGCTGGATATCAGCCACGAATCCACACGAATTTTCACGAATAAACCTGGTCCCTCTCCCATAAAAGGAGAGGGGGCATTTACAGCAAAGAAAAAGTGATCTTTTAAATATGAACTTAATCCGTGTGCATCCGATTTTATCTGTGTTCAACAAAAAAGGTTTATCTGCTTTTCTCAGTGTTCTCTAGAGAGCGAAGCGAACAGGTGGTGAAAAGAACTAGAAGCCTTCTTTAGCCACAGATGAACACGGATTTTCACGGATGAAACGAAACACATAAGGGCAGGCAGAGAGTCCGATTGGCTTAAACTCAAAATGCGATCCGTCCTTATCCGATTTTATCTGTGTTCAACAAAAAAGGTTTATCGGCTTTTCTCAGTGTTCTCTAGAGAGCGAAGCGAACGGGTGGTGAAAACGATTCTAAAGAAGCTTTAGCCGCAGATGAACACGAATTTTCAAAGATGCAACTGTTTTTTAATGGAACACGGAAAAGGCGGATAAAATCTGATGGCACCGATTAAACATCTGACCGGAACACGGATTTACGCGGATTTAAGCTTCCCCTACCCCTTGCGGGAGGGGATTGAGGGGAGGGGCGACTTTCAGATCTTCACCCTATCCCCAGCCCTCTCCCATAAAAGGAGAGGGGGCATTTACGGCAAAGAAAAACTGATCTTTTAGAATCTGAACTTAATCCGTGTGCATCCGATTTTATCTGTGCTCGACAAAAAGGTTTATCTGCTTCTCTCTGTGTTCTCTGTGTCTCTAGTGAGCGAAGCGAACGGGTGGTGAAAAGAACTTTGAAGCCTTCTTTAGCCACAGATGAACACGGATTTTCACGGATGGTGGTGAGACGCTTTTGATTTGATCCTCGATTTTTTGCATGCAGTTCAAAGTTCAATTTTTGGAGGAGCGAATGAAAAAAAACCGGCCTTTCAGCATGGCCGCAGGATTCCTGCTCATGGCGATGTTCGTCCTTACAGGATCTCCCATTTCGGCCCAGGACATGATGAGAAAATCCATGGAGCTTCGGGTCGGGGGTTCGGACCTGATCCGCACGCCCTATCCGGTCCAGCGGGTCTCCATCGCCGACCCCGACATCGCCGACGTGGTGGTGCTCTCTCCCCGGGAGCTGTACATCTACGGCAAAAAAGTCGGCTACACCAGCCTGATCCTCTGGCAGGGCGAAGAGAGCAAAACCCTGCTGGACGTGGTGGTAACGCTCGATCTCACGTCCCTGAAGGAGAAGATTCACCAGCTCTACCCGAAGGAGGACATCCAGGTCTACGCCTCCGACACGGGGATCATCCTTTCGGGCACCGTCTCCGGCCCGGAGGTCGTCGAGCAGGTCATCCGGCTGACCCGGACCTTCATGCCCCAGATGGGTGAAGACGGACCGGGTGGCGGAACCGGGCGTTCGGGACAGGGGATCACCAATCTGCTCAAGATCGGAGCGGTGCAGCAGGTTCTCCTGGAAGTACGGGTGGCCGAAGTCACCCGGAACTGGGACAAGGAGCTTCAGGCGGGGATGGGCCTGGAAAAGCTGGGCAAGGATTTCACCGGAAGCTTCGGCACCACCAACGTATTCACCCCGATCGAAAATACCTTCATCAATGCAAACTTCCCTACGGCCATCGAGCAGTCCGGAGTTTTCGACGGCACCGTTGACGGTTTGATCCAGAATCCCGGATCTCTTTTATTCAACTTCGCCGGCAACGCCGCGAACATTTTCCTGGACATCGACAATTTCAATCTCTTCTTCCGGTTCCTGGAATCGGAGGGACTGGCCCGCACCCTGGCCGAGCCTCGCCTCGTGACTCTCAGTGGTCAGGAGGCCAGCTTCCTGGCGGGAGGGGAATTTCCCATTCCCGTGCCCCAGGATCTGGGGGAAATCACGATTACGTTCAAGGAATTCGGCGTGTCGCTGAAATTCATCCCGGTGGTCATGTCCGACGGCAAGATCAGCCTCCGGGTGGCGCCGAGCGTGAGTGAGATCACCTCCGTCAGCATCATCCCGGCAGGCATCCAGGGGACCAACTTCAACGTCCCCAATCTCGCCACCCGGCGTCTGGAAACGACCGTGGAGATGTACGACGGGCAGACCCTCGCCCTGGCCGGTCTGCTGCAGGACAACTTCCGGGAGACGATCGAAAAAATTCCCGGACTGGGAGACATCCCGGTGCTGGGGGCCCTTTTCCGAAGCTCCAGCTACCGCCAGGAAAAAACGGACCTGCTCATCGCCGTGACCCCCCACCTGGTCAAGCCAGTCCCGGAAGGCTCCCTGCAATTCCCCGGGGAATACTTCAAGATCCCCAATCGTTATGAGTTCTACCTGGAAGGACGGCTGGAGGGACGGCGTTTCCCGGAAGATCCTTCCGCTTTCAAGGAGCACTCCTACCTGGAAGCCCCGCTGCCGGGAGATGAGAAGGGCGGATTGGAAGGCGATTTCGGATTCCGGCCGGTGGCAGGAAATCAGTAATTGGTGATTAGTAATTTGTGATTGGTGAAAAGCGTGAAGGACAAGTGAGCAGTAAAAACTTTTAAAGGCTTTGATCAGATTTTATCCGCGGCTAATTAAAAGATTTTCTTCGCGGCCTTTGCGTCTTGAGTGAGTGAAACGAACGGACGGTAAAATGGTTTCGATTTTCTCGACCTTATCAATGAGGAAAAACAAAATGAAAAATTGGATGATCCTGCCGATTCTTCTGCTTCTTGCCGGATGCTATTCCACACACGAGCCTTATGCACAGAACGGTCATCTCGCACGGGAATTCGGCGAGGCCAACAGGATAGCCTGGGACCGCCAGATTATCAATCGCGATCAGCGGCACGCCTTTAAAACACCGACGGACGTGGAGGGAGTGCATTCCGAGGAGATTATGAGCGTCCGGCATAGCATGTATTCTGTGAAACCGACGAAAACGGAAGTCATACAACTGGGAATCGCGGAGTAACACATGATTCGGATCTCGCGCAGCTTCCGCAGGAATGAACGCGGCGCCGCTATGGTCGAATTCGCCATCGTTCTACCGCTGCTTCTGCTTCTGGTCATGGGAATAATCGAATTCAGCCTGTTGTTTTTCGACAAGGCCGTGATCACCAACGCCAGCCGGGAAGGCGCCCGGGAGGGGATTGTTTACCGATACGATCCTGTCGCAGGGGCGGATGCCCGGCTTACGACTGCGGAAATCACTGATGTCGTTACAGCGTATTGTAAGAACTATCTTATAACCTTCGGGAGCATGCCTTCGCCGACGGTAAAGACATATGTAAATTCGGCAATCGATGACTCGAGCAATGCGGTTTCAGGCGATGAGGTGAGAGTGGAAGTCTCTTATCAATATGATTTTCTCGTTTTTCCAAATATCGTGGCCGGGCTGTTCAACGGCAGCATGGCTTCGGGAATAAATTTGGTAGCCACTACGACCATGCGCGCGGAATAAGGGAGAACCAAGATGAGAGCATGGCGGTATTTTAATAGAAAGATGATGGAAAGAAAGGGCGCTGTCCTGGTTCTGGTGGCCCTTCTGACGGCGGCCCTGTTCGGGGTGGGCGCTCTCGCGGTGGATGTCGGGCATCTCGCCATGGTGAGAAACGAGTTGCAGAACGCCGCGGATGCCGGCGCCCTGGCTGGCGCAGCGAATCTGTACAACTCTTCCGGAACGGCCATAAACACGGGAGCGAACCAGACCGCGCTCGATTTTGCCACCTCGAATGCTGCAATGTCCACCTCCGGCCAAATCCCTGTGAACATCAATGATCCACTCTCGAATCAGGGAGATATACAAAGAGGACACTGGAGCTTTACCAGCAGAACTTTCACCCCCAGCGACTCACTGGTTCCCATCGAACTTTTCGGAAAGACATCTGAAGATCTGGACCTGATGGACGGCTCCGATGGAAATCCGCCCTTCATCAATGCGGTCCGGGTGGTGACCCGACGCATCAAACCAACGGGCATGGAAGCCGATGACAGCGGCAACGTAAAAGCCCCGGCCAACTCGTGGCTGGCGAGAATATTCGGCCGCAAGGATTTCGAACTGGAGGCTGAAGCGGTAGCCTACATCGGCTTCGCGGGCAACGTGGAGCCCGGCACCGTGGACCAACCAATTGCCATCTGCAGGGAAAGCATTCTCGAATATGTGGATGGGAAACCCGTCTTCTCCTGCAACATCGGTCGAATGATCAACAGCAGCGGCAGCGCCTCGACTTCCAACACGGGTGGTTGGACCAGTTTCGAGCAGGCGGGAAATGTCTGCAGCGGGACAAACAACAGTACGGTTAAACCTCTCGTCTGTGGACAAACCGAAGCGCCGGGAATCATCTTCGGGGCGCCAATTGCGACCACCGGCGGTGAGCTTCAAAGTTCCTTCGATAAAATGCGCGACTGCTGGTGGCCGCCGGGTGACCCTCCCCCCGAAGAGCCCTGGGAGATGGTCCTCCCCGTAGTCATGTGCGATCCCGATGGCGATGGTTTTCATAACGTTGGAAACTGTCCTGAAGTCACTGGAATTGTCGTCGTGAACATGATCTGGATGACTGAGGCTGGTACTGCAAAACCCGAAGACGCCCCAACCAAAATGAACCATCCCATGGATGCCGCTCGCAACTGGGACTTCACAGATACCGGGCAATGCACAGTTTTTAAAACTCAGATCAATAAATCCACGGAAACGGCCCTTCCCCTTCTGCCCGAGGGTTTCCAGGACACGGGCAGGTGGCAGGGGGAAAGCACATATGTGGAGGGAATGGCACGCTGGGACTGCTTTGTCGATCATTTCGAACTCAAGAACGCGGACGATGCCATGGCTCCCTTTGTAAAGAAATCGATGTACTTTCTTCCCGACTGCAAAGCCCATGAACCGACGGGCGGGAGTGGCGGAGAAAATTACGGCATTCTGGCCAAAAACCCGGTACTGGTCGATTGATTGAACGAGTTCTATGTCTTCCGAAATCAAACTTTATCTTGAATCACGCGATTCCGGTCTGGCTGAGGCCATCGCCCGCGCTCCCTCGGAGATCCGGAGCCCCCGTGTCCTGGTCCAGCATTCACGGGAGAGCGGGCCGCCGGCCTCGCCCCCGGATATCGCCCTTCTTCACGACGATCCACAGGAAGGGGATATCCTGCAGCGGATTTCCGCCTGGCGGCAGCGGTATCCGCAGACGTCCATTTTCGTGATCTCCGCGAACAATCAGCCGGAGCAGATTGTCCAGGTCATGAAAACAGGAGCGTCGGAGTATTTTTTCGACCCTCCGGATCTGCAGAAAATTCGGGATGTCCTGGTCAGGCACCGGAAAGAAACTGTTGCGGACACGGAAAATGTCGAAGGGACGATTTACAGCTTCATCGGCAGCAAGGGGGGACTCGGAACCACGCTGATTGCGGTCAATACCGCCGTCGCCGTAGCGCTGCGCAATGGCGGAAAAACCGGATTCCTGGACCTGAGCCTGCAGACGGGGGACAGCTCGGTTTTCCTGGACATCCTTCCGGAGACCACCCTTTCCGACATCTGCAAGAATATGCATCGTCTGGACCGGTCATTCCTCAGGAGCGCCATGACGCGGCACGGGACGGGGCTGGATGTCCTTCCCGCTCCCGCTCACCCCGAGGAAGGACTCAACATACTCGCTGAGCAGGTGAAGAAAATCCTGACCCTGGAAAAGAGCCTCTACGAAAACTTCATCGTGGATTGCTCCTCCGTATCGATCAATGAATTGACACTCGAGGCTTTCCGCAACTCGGAAATCGTCTTTATCGTGACCGACTTCTCCATCCCGGCCATCCGGAACACGACCCGGCTCATGAAGTTCCTGCAGAAATACGATATTCCTTTTGAAAAAATGGAGATCGTGGCCAACCGTTTCACCAAGGACCATACCGGATCGCTGGAGGAGATTGAAAATTCACTTAAAAAGCGTCTGTTCTGGCTTTTTCCGGAGGATGAAAATGCCGAACCCTCCATCAACCGAGGCATTCCCCTGGTCAAGTACGACGGAAAGTCCCCCATGGGGAAAAGTCTTTTCGACTTCGCCCGTAAGTTGGAGGACCCAATGGCCCAGAAGAATTACCGGGGTGTGAAGGGATTTCTGGGGAAGGCGATTTGAAAAATCGGTGATTAGTGATTTGTGATTGGTGAAAACCATTCGTTGTTCGTTGTGAAAAGAATTAAACCTCCCCTCCCCTTTGTGGGAGGGGATTGAGGGGAGGGGGCGTTGTTGAACCAATCACCCTCTCCCCAACCCTCTCCCATCAAGGGAGAGGGGGCATTACGGCAAAGAAAAGACGATCTTTCTGAATTCGACTTAATCCGCGCGCATCAGATTTGATCCGCGTCCAATTAAGAATTTGATCCTTGATTTCCTCAGTGCTCTGGTTTATTGCAGTCAAGTTTTTTGTCGCACCTTGCCCGACTCTGGTTATTCGAGGGTCTCGACAGAGCCCTGACCTTGCTTCATGCGGGCTAAGGTGCAAGCGGGGTGCTAGCTTGCTCTGTGTGAAGGTCGACGAAG
>JAGXHI010000065.1 GCA_024636295.1 Desulfuromonadales bacterium | reverse complement strand
GACGCCAATGGCTAAGCAAAAATTTCGTCCTGCAAGGCTTGGGGGTTTTTCAGGGGCGAAGGCATACGCTTGTTATGTCGAGGTCATGAAAAACCACCGTAACGCAGCAGGGCGGGATTTTTGCAACGCCATCGATTTGTTGACCGAGCCGGGGTGACATGCCATAATTTCAGCATGGAAATTCTTCTCTTTTTCATAAATGCTCTTCTCCTGGGTATCATCGCCTCGGTGGTTCTCAGCTACGCCATCGCGTGGTACGAGAACACCAACAGCGATCCTTCCCTGATGGAGGACCGTTTTTCTTTCCGTCGCTTGTGGCTTTCCGCAAGACTGATCGGAATGGAGGTATTTTCCCTTCTGGTCAGCATTCTCCTGCGGCCGATGGGATGGGGCGCCCCGAGAGAAAAAATCCAACCATCCTCCCACCCTCCCGTTCTCTTTCTGCATGGCCTGTTTCACAACCGGGCCTGCTGGGTCTGGCTGAAATTCCGCCTTCGGCGTCGGGGCTTCGACTCCCTCCATACCCTCAACCTCTCCCCCTGGAGAGATATCGAAGCCGTCACCGAAAAAGTCTCCAAGAGAGTGGACGAGCTGCGTCACGCCCTTGGGGTGGAAAAAGTCCACCTCGTGGGGCATTCCATGGGTGGAATCGTGGCCCGTAATTACATCCAGATTCGAGGGGGCGCCGATAAAGTGGATCGGTGCATTCTGCTCGCCACCCCCAACGAGGGCTCCAAGCTGGCGCCCTTCGCCGTGACCGGCCCGGGTAAGGCGATGATGCCCCGCTCCGATTTTCTCCTGCGACTCGCCTCGGCCCCCCTTCCCTCGCGGGCAAGACTGATGTGCATTTACAGCCGTCATGACAATATCGTTCTCCCCTACCAATCCTGCCGACTTGAGGAGGTGCGAAACATCGAACTTCCTGGGATGGGGCATACATCCCTGCTTTATCATCCCCGGACAGTCACGGCCTTGGCGGCGGAGCTCAACGGAGAAGAACATGAGATCGGTCGAAATTTCCAGTCGTCGGAAAGTTGAATTCATCGATATCACAACGAAGGTCAGGGAAATTATCCGTGAATCGGGGATTTCCTCGGGAATGGCCGTCCTGTTCGTCCCCCATACCACCGCGGCGGTTACCATCAATGAAAACGCCGATCCCGACGTTTTACGGGATATGGGAACCGAACTGAACAAGGTCATCCCCTTCGAAGACGGCTATTATCATACCGAAGGCAACAGCGCGGCCCATATCAAAAGCTCCCTTGTCGGCGCCAGCGAAACTCTGCTGATCGAAGGGGGAGAGCCCGTCCTGGGGACCTGGCAAGGCATCTTTTTCTGCGAATTCGACGGACCCCGCCAACGCAAACTCAGGATCAGGATTTTCGGGGAATGAAGCCGAAAGTCTCCCTCCTGCGGACCCCCAACTACGACCGGAAAATAGTGGAATCCCACCTGCGACGCCTTCTGGCGCCTCTGGGCGGCATGGAGTCCTTCGTGCGTCCCGGGCAGAAGGTGCTCGTAAAGCCGAATATGCTTTCAGGAAAATCTCCTGAAAGAGCAGTCACCACACACCCCGAGGTGGTCCGGGGAATCGTTCAACTGGCGCAGGAGGCGGGCGGAAGGGTTTTCGTGGGAGATTCGCCAGGCGTCGGCTCTCCGAGGCAGGTGGCTCGGCGCAGTGGGATTCTCGCCGTCATTGAGGAAACCGGCGCCGAATTCGCCTCTTTCAGCGATTCCGTTCGCATCCGCCCCCGGGGGGGCACATTTCATGAGCTTGAAATCGCCCGGGACATTCTCGATGCCGATGTGATCATCAATCTTCCCAAGCTGAAAACCCACCAGATGATGGGGCTGACCGGCGGGGTGAAAAACCTTTTCGGAGCGGTGGTCGGAATGCGCAAGCCCCGCCTTCACCTTCAAGCGGGAACCGACAAGGCGTTTTTCGCCCTAATGCTCCTCGAGTTGGCCGAGCAGGTCGCGCCGGCCCTGACGGTGGTCGACGCGATCATCGGGATGGAAGGAGAAGGCCCCGGAAGCGGAGATCCGATCACCCTCGGCGCCTTGATCGCAGGCGCTTCGCCCCTGGCGGTGGATGCGGCAGCCATCGCCATGCTGGGAATCTCGCCACAGGATGTCTGGACCCAGGCGGAGGCGCTGCGCACCGGTCGCCCGGGAAGCCGCATCGAGGAGGTGGAAATCCTCGGAGACTCTCCGGAGGATCTGAGGCCGTCGCGTTTCCGAAGCGCCGGGAAAACCGACGTGAATTTCGGGCTGCCTCCCTTTCTCAAGAACCCGCTGAAAAAGGCTTTGACCGCGCGGCCCGTAGTCGACCCGATCCTCTGCGAGCACTGCGGACTATGCGTGGAACATTGTCCGCCGCGCGCCATGGCGATCTCCGGAGAGAGCCTCCGAATCGATGACGATCGCTGCATCCGATGCTTCTGCTGCCAGGAACTCTGTCCCCGAGGCGCCCTTCCGACCCGTCAGGGTCTTCTGCTGCGGCTTTCCGAATTCCTCAACAAAAAGTGAATACCGGCTTTTCGCTGGATCCGTTTGATAAGCACAAATACAGGGCTCTCACCAAAAGTTGTCACCTCAAGCCAATTGATATCTTCGGGCATGCGGCAGGACCTCAAAACAGAAGCATTCAGACAGATAAATCCCTGATAAAAACGGCTCTTCCTGTTGGCAGGCCTGCACCAGGGAGATTTTTATCCGTGTTCGACAAAAAGATTGTAAGATTGATCTGATTTTTAATAGTTTCGTTGATTTTACAATGTCGATTTTCTATGATGATGGCTTTGGAATGAATCATTTTTAAAAGGAGGGAAAGATGTCCCAGGCCGACTTGCTCGAGTCAGGAAATCAGAGGGTGCGATTCGCTCTGATCGGGGTGCTTCTGGGCGCCCTGGCCCCGTTGGGGTGGACGCTGCTTCATCTTGTTTTTTTTACCCGCCCTGAATCACCGACCTTTGAAGGCATTATATCCGCGGTCTTCAATTCCAGTGAAAATACGGTCACTTTTCTCTACATCGGCCTGGGCACCATCGCCGTTTTCGGATCTACCGGCCTCTACCTGGGGGGCATCTTCGAAAAACTTCAGACGCGCTCCTATCGACTGGACCGGCTCAACAGTGCCATCAATGAGCAGAAGACGAAGTTCGAAAAAAAGTTTACCGATCAGGACATCAGTCTCAAAAACTTCCATGCAACCCACGCCCGCATTCAGAAATCCATCGACTTCAACAAAGTGATTCATCTCACCGCCGAGAGCCTGCACGAAATCCTGGGATACGATCGCGTCAATATCCTGATGCTCAACGAGAAAAAAGATGCGCTGGAATTCGCCATCAGCCTGGGCACTGAAAAAGACGGCGATGTGAAAGGAATTTCCCTCCCCTATGATGAGCGAGCCGGGGTGCTGTACAAGGCGGTCCGGGAAAATCGCATTTTTCTGATCGAGGACATGCGCACCACGCCGGAGGATTTCCGCCTCCGGCCTCCTTGCGACCGGGTCACTCACCTGCGTAGCCGCAGTTTCATCATCTGCCCCATCAGCATCAACGGCGAAGCAGTGGGACTGTTCGGAGTGGACAACAAATCCCGCAGGATGACCCTGAACGAGACGGACGTGAGTACGGTCCGTCTTTTTGCGGACCAGGTTTCCTCCGCCCTCACAAAAATCAAGCTGCTCGAGGCGGTGGAAAGACTGACTTCCGAGTTGCAGATAACATTCTCGGAGCTGCTCAATTACCGCAAGGACTTCCTGCAGCTGACCCGATCGCTGAAAGAGGGCACCGCCCATACGTCAAAGACTGTTTCACAAGTGGCGGGTTCAGCAGAAGTCATCCGGGAGGCGGTGGAGGAGACGAGTTCCGCTTCCGTGGAAATTTCAACCATCATCGAGCAGGTTTCTCAAAGTATCGAAACACTTCATCAGTTCATGGAAAAGTCGGCCGCGGCCATGACCCAGATCTCCAGCAGTTCGAACGAGGTGGAGCAAAGCGCTTCGCGCTCAAACGAAATGGCGGAGACGGTCAAAAGAAGGGCGGAAATGGGCGTGCGTTCGGTGGGAGACACCCTCCAGGGACTGAAAGGGTTATCGGATGCGGTGAAAAAAACTTCCGAAGTCATCGAGGCGCTGTCCAGTAAAAGTCAGGAAATCGATCAGATCATTTCAGTGATCAACGACATCAACCAGAAAACCAACCTCCTGTCGCTGAACGCCGCCATCATCGCGGCCCAATCCGGCGAACATGGCCGCTCTTTCGGTGTCGTGGCGGAGGAAATCCGGAGCCTCTCCAGCGAAACCGCCCACTCCGCCTCCGCCATCGAGCGGTTGATTCAGGAAATCCAGGGGTTTACCGGAGAAGCGGTAAGGCACATCGGCCAGACCCGTGAGCTGGTGGACAGGGGGATCGAACTGGGAGGCGCCACGGAGAAATCATTGCACGATATCGAGGAAGGGTCCGGCGCTTCCATGGAAATGGCCCACCGGATTCTGCAATCCGCCAGGGAACAGGCGAAAAGTTCCCAGTTTGTTTCCCGCTCCATCGAGGACCTTGGAGAGATGTCCTCACAGGTTTCCGCATCCTCACAGGAGCAGACCGGCGCCATTCGCCGTATTGTTCAGGCCATCGAAGAGATCAAAACCATGGCGGATGAAATGGCGGAGGCGACCTCCGGTCAGGAAAAGGAAACCAGGAATATCGATTCCGCCGTGGACAAGGTCGCCGAAATGTCCTTGATGGTGTTCAAGGCGATAGAAACGCGGCGGAAGGAAAGCGAACAGGTTTTTCGTCAATTGGAACAGCTCAAGGGCGGGACGGAAAAAGAAGAAGATTCCTGACTACTCGCAGAGGTGCATCTTTTCCGAGACGGGGTAAAATGTCCAGTAAGACCTAAACCCCCGCCGGAGGAGAAAAATGGATAAAAATGCACGCGTGCTGGTGACCGGATCAACAGGGTTTATAGGCGGCAGGCTGGTGAAAGCGCTGCTCGCAAAGGAATTCACAGTCCGCTGCCTGTCACGAAAACCTTCTCCCGCGGTCCCATTCGGGGTAGAAACGGCAGTCGGAGATCTCCTTTCTTCCGAAGGGCTCAAAGAAGCTTTCCTCGACGTCGATACAGCCTTTTACCTGGTCCATTCCATGGGAGGGAGCCGATCGGGATTCGCTGCACGGGACAGATTGGCGGCGAAAAACTTCGTGGCGGCGGGAGAGGCGGCAGGGCTGCGCCGGGCCATCTATCTCGGAGGCCTCGGCGAAACGGGAGATCAACTCTCCGAACATCTTGCCAGTCGGGCGGAGGTCGCCCAAATTTTACGATCGGCATCCTTTCCGGTCACCGTACTGCGGGCAGCGGTGATCATCGGGTCGGGGGGCGCTTCCTACGAAATCATCCGGGCGCTGGTAAAAAGACTGCCGGTGATGATCGTTCCCCGCTGGATGAATACCCGTTGTCAGCCCATAGCGGTAACCGACGTTATCCGATACCTCGTTGGTTCCCTCGAGGATCAAAGAACAACCGGAGAGACCTTCGACATCGGCGCCCCGGAAATCCTGACCTACCGGCAAATGATGGAGGTCTTCGCGCAGGAAGCCGGGGAGGTCAACCTGTATTTCCCCGTTCCCATGCTCACCCCCAAGCTCTCCTCCTACTGGGTCGGCGCCGTCACGCCCGTCAAGGCCTCGGTAGCAAAACCGCTCATAGAGGGACTGCGCAACGAGGTGATCTGCCGTGAAAACCGCATCCGCGAACTGATTCCTTTTGAGCTGACTCCCTACCGGGAAGCGGTCCGCCTGGCCCTGAATGAAACCAGGAAATCCTCCCCTTCCGATCTTTCCCGAAAGGGCGCCTGAAAAACAGGAAAGAGTCCGAACACTGGTCCGGACTCTTTCTTTTAAGCCTGATTTTCTCGCCTTCCGGCAGGAAATCTATTCTTCGTAAACCATCACCCGGATAAGCCCGATGGTTGAACCGTCTTCAGAGGTCGTGGAATCACTGACGGAAATGACCCTGGAGAGCCTGTTCTCCCGAATGAAGGCGTTCACCCTTTCATCCAGTTCATTCAATTCCCTCTGGGTTTTGAACGGTTCCAATGGCTCTCCGAAAGTTTTTACCTTGATCATTTCCACCTCTCCTCGGGGGTTGCCGGTGATTGGTTCAGACCTGCACCACTTCTTTGACCTCGGGCAATTTTTCCTTGAGGGTTCTCTCGATGCCCATCTTGAGAGTCATTGTGGACATTGGGCATGATCCGCAGGCGCCGGTGAGCCGGACGCTTACAATGCCGTCATTTGTTACATCGACCAACTCCACGTCACCGCCGTCGGCTTGTAGAGCGGGGCGGACCTGCTGCAGTACTTCCTGTACTCTTTCCTTCATGATGACCTCCGTTTTCTTTCCATTATAGTCTTTTCGCCGATGAGCGCAAGTCCGACCGGCTCCCAAAGCTCACACAGGCGGAACAACTTCGCTGATGGGCCTTCCGCACAAAAGTTCAGGATGACCGACAGCTTTGCCCTGGATAAGCACCTTGAAAATCTCTCCCATTCCCCCTTCGGGTACGATCAGGTTCTTGAGGGTCAGGCGAAGATCTCGAGCCCGGTTCTCATCCGTTTCACGTTCCTGCATCTCCATCAAGGTTTCCAGGAACCCCAGCCCCAGGAGGAAACGGTACTGCTCTCCGAAATAAAGGGGATTCAGCCTTTCCTTCTCTCCAACTTTCTCCAGTGTGGTGAAATCAATGTGTGCGGTGATGTCCTGCCGACCGATCCTCTGATAGGGATTCTCTCCGGCGATATGGCGATAATAGCACATGAGAGTACCCTCGCGCCGAAAAGGAGCAAACAGGTCCCGGGCAGAATAACCATAGTCGATGGTCATGACAAACCCCCGCCTCAAAACCCCTCCGATCTGGCGCATCCACCGGACCGCCTTCAGGTTGACCTCGGCCCGATTGCCTTCGGCGGGCGAGATTCCCAGCCTCTCGAAATAGGCCGGAATTTCGCTCGTGGATGGAGAGCGCAGCTCCTCAGCGAAGCCCTCTCCCCGGCTGATCACGAAAACCTCTCGAAGTTCCCCGCCTCGGTTCTCTATCAGATGCACCGGAAAGGCGTCCACCAGTTCATTGGATAAAAGGCAGCCTTCCAGGCCTTCCAGATCGTCCAGTTCGCACCAGTCCACCCGATTCCCGTGCCCGCCCAGGACCTCGGCCTGCCGTTTCCGGCCCTCGGGGCTGACTTCGACGATGCGGTAACGCAGATTACGGTAGAATTCAGGAGCTTCAGCCGCGGCGCCTTCCAGGATGTCCAGGGCCAGATGCCCTTCGCCCGCGCCCTGCTCCGCAATAGTGAACAAACCGCCGCCAAGGATCTCCCACATCTGGCGCAGCTGCCGGGAGATGAGACGGCCGAACAGCGAATGTACGCTGGAGGAGGTGAAAAAATCCCCCGATTTGCCGATTCTCGATCCGGGGGCCATGTAATAGCCCTCCTCGGGATGATAGAGGCACAACTCCATGAATTCGGAAAAGGGGATTCCATCCTTTTCTTCAATCCGACGGCGAATGATTTCTTCGAGGCGGGGGTTTCCCGCCGTATCGAGGGTTGAGTCCATGGACTTTTCCGATCTCGGGCAAATTCAGGAAATGCAAAACGGAAATAATAACTCAGAGGGGCGCCGAAGGCAAGATATCCTTCGGCGATCGAGTCTCAAAATGTCCAGGCGCAAGGCGGATGAAGTCTCTGACCGAGCGGTTTCTGATCCGGAAATCCCGGGAAGCACAAATGCAGTTTTCGATCTGGAAACGAGTCATTTTTCGCAAGATCAAGGAAATCAAGGATTTGAGCGGAGGCGTAGTACTTTACGCCGGACAATCAAATCCGCGGGTTGACGCAGAGATTGCGGAAAAGGGCCGTTTCCGGACGAAAACGAACTAGGGCACGATGCCCATGAGCTTGTGTATCTGCAGCAGATCCGCCGTCTCGCTGACCAGAAGCGTCGGTATCCCGAAAGATTCGGCCGGGCCCAGATCGACCTGCCGGCGATCTCCGACGAACAAAAAGCTCTCCGGGGGACCGCCGATATCCTCCAGGACACGTTGGAGAGAATCGGGGTCCGGCTTAGGATTCCAGGAAAATTCGATGGTGTACAGGTGCCGGAAAAGATCCTCGATCCCGAGAAGGGCGAGAATTTTCCGCGTAAGCAGCAGGTTGTTATTGGTGTAGATGTAAAGATCGCAGGAGTCCCTGAGCGAATCCACGAGTGCATACAGAACGGGATCCGGTTCCAGGAAGCGTTCAGGATGAACCTTGTCCTGGATGGCCTGGTGGAGTTCCTGGACCTCCAGTCCCAGCTCCATGCAGGTGCGGGTCAGCGTCGGCTCCTCGTCCAATGCTTCAGATAGTCTCTGATGGGCATTTTTCAGCAGAATCCGGCTTTCCTCAGGAGTCGCGCCCCGGCTGTCCGAAACCAGCTCTTCTGCTGCCTGCTGGACATTCTCATAGAGAGCCGGACTGACGTAGAGGGTCCCGTCCAGATCAAATACAATGGAGCGGATTTCATTCTGATAGGGAAGCATGTGAACGCTTGCAGCTCCGGAAAATAGGGTTTAAATTTAGCATTGTCGCCCCGGATGTCAAAGATTCCCCTGTGCGGGCTTCGAATTCAGCCTGCGAACCATTATCCCGGGACTGTTGGTGAAAAACCCCTGCACGCCAAGCCGCCGAAGATTCCGGACATCCCCTGGCCAGTCGAAAGTCCAGGGATATACGGCAAGCCCTCGACGACGACAGGCTGCAACTAAGGGACGGGAAATAACGTTGGCATTGGGGTGGAAACTCTCCGCACGGCATTTTTCCGCCCGCTGCAGGAGGAGACGCCAAAAATGGGAATCGCACAGAAAACCCAGAGGAAGCTCCGGGTCCTTCCTGCGCAGATCCTCGAGGAGGCCGGCATTGAAGGATGAGACCAGGACCGGGACCATGGGGAAATTTCGCACCAGTTTCAGAACAGGCAGAACGGCCGCCGGATCCTTGATTTCGATGTTGATCCGAATTCCGTCTCCCGCCCACTGAAGGATTTCCTCCAGCGCGGGAACGCTCTCGCCGGCGAAAACGGGGTCGTACCATCTTCCCGCGTCGAGCCGGTGAATCTCTCTGGCTCTCATCCGTCCGACCGGTCCGCTTCCATTTGTCGTTCGGTCCAGCGTTTCGTCATGAATGACCATCGGTATTCCATCGCGACTCAGATGCACATCCAGTTCGATACCATTGGCGCCGGCCGCCGCGGCTGCCTGAAAAGCGCTCATGGTGTTTTCCGGCGCATCATTGGAGGCGCCGCGATGGGCCCAGACGAAAAGTTCGTTCATAAAGCCGCCCTGCACCGGTCGACAACCGGCCGTATGGATGTCATCACAAAAACCAACTCGGAAAAATGAATGAAATGGGGCGACTGGCTGCTTCGGATACTGATTGTGTTGCTCCTCGCAGCCATGCTGGCTACCCTCTTTCTGAGTCGGGGAGGCAGTCGCCATGGGTATGGCATCCTGCCGACCTCGCCATCCGGGGAACTTCTGAAACATAATTATACCGTTTCCCGATCCTCCAGGCCACCGATGAAATCATAACGACCTCAGGGAAGGAGTTTCCCACCTTCCGCTATCTGGTAAAGCGCCCGGGAAATCGACCAAAAAGCCACTCCGCATTGTATAAAGGGTCTTAGTTAGTTTTCGTCCGGAAACGGCCCTTTTCCGCAATCTCTGCGTCAATCCGCGGATTTGATTGTGCGGCGTAAAGTACTACGCCTCCGCTCAAATCCTTGATTTCCTTGATTTTGCTAAAAATTGCTCGTTTCCAGATCG
>JAGXHI010000005.1 GCA_024636295.1 Desulfuromonadales bacterium | reverse complement strand
TGATCAGCCGGAGCACCAACATTCCCAGTGAGTTCCTTTGCGTTAGGGCAGGATCTTGGTGAACACAGAACAAAATGAAAAACGGTATCAGAAGACCATGACAGAACACATTGCACATTCCGGAGCCTGGGGAGTCGCCCTGATCGTCATCGTGGTGGCCTCGTGGTTTCTATGCCGTTATCTCGCCCCCAAGACATGGAAGGAGTGGGCGAGTGCCGGCGTGGTCCAGGCCTTCATCATTGCTCTTTATGCGGAGATGTATGGCTTCCCCCTCACTATCTACCTGCTCGTCCGGTTCTTCGACCTTGATCAGACGAACCTCAACGCCAACCTCTGGTCCACGCTGCTGGGTTTCGGTGAAACGGGCATGATGATCTCGATGCTCCTCGGTTACGTGCTCCTGTTCACCGGCATCGGGATATTCTTGGAGGGATGGCGCGAACTTCACCGCGCTCGAAAGGAAAGCCGGCTCGTCACCGATCGCCTCTACGGGCTGGTGCGACACCCTCAATATACCGGGCTTTTTATCGCGCTTTTCGGCGAGGGTGTCGTGCATTGGCCGACTATTTTTTCTGTCGTTCTTTTCCCCATCATCGTTCTCGCCTATTTCCTGCTGGCGAGAAGCGAGGAGCGCAAAGTTGTGGAACAGTTCGGCGATGAATATCGCGTTTACCGGAAGCGCGTGCCGATGTTCATCCCGCGCTGGGGGCAATGGCGCAAGCTGGTTTCGACGTGAAGCGACACCCCAAGCCGGAGTAATGGAAACGTTCTTGATGTGGGGGGGCGTTTATGGTCCGGTTCCTAGTGTCCCGTGCGGTTAGTTCACCGCAATAATTACGAGGGATTTTGGTTTTTGGCGAGGCGTGGCGACGCAGGCCTAGCGCGGCCTAAGCCGAGGAGCCACAACGAAGCCAGGGGGCAAAAGACCCGGAATTATAAGGAAGGAATTAACCGCACGGGACACTGGCTGCCGGGGCTGCTTTCGATTCCGGTGTCGCAGGTATTTTATCCGGCAGGGGAGTTCGTTACCGCCACATGAAACGGAGTCGCAACTGATGAAACGCTCGCCGCAACCAGGAATGAAAACCCTCATCACACTCTCCCCCCGGGACTTCGACGCGGTACTGTTCGATCTCGACGGAGTGCTGACCAGGACCGCGAGCGTGCATGCCTCGGCCTGGAAGAAGCTGTTCGATGAATTTCTCGGACAGCGAGCCATCCAGGCAGGCGAACCTTTCGTTCCCTTTGATATCGCCGCCGACTACCCGCGCTATGTCGACGGCAAGCCGCGTTACGACGGCGTGGCAGCCTTCCTCGAATCACGCGGGATCGAATTGCCGTTGGGCGCACCCGAAGACGGCCAAGAGGTGCAAAGCGTGCGCGCGCTGGGAAATCTGAAGGACAGGTATTTCCTGCAACACTTGGAACAGCAAGGCGCCGAGCCCTATGAATCTTCGATCGCCCTGGTCCGTGAACTCCGGGCGCAGGAGATCAAGACCGCCGTCGTCTCCTCCAGCAAAAACTGCGCGGCGGTTCTCGAGGCCGCGGGTATTGCGCAACTGTTCGAGGCGCGAGTGGACGGGAAGGACGTCACCCGCCTTGCGCTTCAGGGCAAGCCGGCGCCGGATGCTTTTCTGGAGGCCGCACGGCGTCTTGGTGCTGAACCTTCGCGCGCCGTCGTCGTGGAGGACGCGATCGCCGGCGTCGAAGCCGGGCGCGCAGGGGGCTTCGGCTGCGTTATCGGCGTCGATCGCGGCGGGCACGCGAAGGCGCTGCGCGAGGCCGGTGCCGATTTCGTAGTAACCGATATGGCGCAAATCCGGGTAGCAGTGGAACCGGTATCCGCGTGGTCACTCGTGTTTGAGGGTTTCGACCCGGCAAAAGAAGGTATCCGTGAAGCCCTGTGCACTCTGGGGAACGGCTATTTCGCGACACGCGGCGCCGCCGCCGGTGCGCAGGCGGATGACGTTCACTATCCGGGGACCTACCTCGCCGGCGGCTACAATCGGTTGCGCACCGACATCGCCGGTCGCGTGGTCGAGAACGAGGGTCTCGTGAATTTCCCCAACTGGCTCGCGCTCGAATTTCGCATCGCCGAGCAGGACTGGTTCGATGCGCGAACCGTCGAGCTCCTGTCGTACCGCCAGGAGCTCGATCTGCGGCACGGCATACTGTTGCGGAGCATCCGCTTCGAGGACGGGCAGGGGCGGCGCAGCACGCTCAAGGAGCGACGCCTGGTTTCGATGGTCGATATGCATCTGGGCGCACTGGAACTGACGCTGACCGCCGACAACTGGTCGGCAGGCGTCACGGTCCGCTCGGCGATCGACGGGCGCGTCGTCAACGCCGGCGCGAAGCTGTACCGCAAGTTTAACAACAGGCACCTGGAGCCGTTGTCAGGCGAGGTCGTTGGCGAGGACAGCGTGCACCTGCTGGTGCGCACCTGCCAGTCGTATATTCATGTCGCGCAGGCGGCGCGAACGCGAGCGTTCCTCGACGGACAGCTTCTCGAGGTCCGCCGCCGGGTCATCGAAGAACCGGGATACATCGGGCAGGAACTCGAAGTCGACCTCAAGCAAGGCGAGACGCTCGTGCTGGAGAAACTGGCCTCTTTCTATACCTCGCGCGACCACGCCATTTCGGAATGCGGGCTGGAGTCGCGCAAAGCGATCGCGCGCGCGGGTCGCTTCGACGCGGTGATGGCGGACCATGTGTTCGCCTTGAAACATCTGTGGCGCCACTTCGACGTGCATATTCGGCCGGCCGATTCCGACTTCGAGTTGAACGTCCCGATGCTGCTTCGGTTGAACATGTTTCACCTGCTGCAGGCAGTATCGGTCAACTCCATCGGACTCGATATCGGCGTGCCCGCACGCGGTTGGACCGGGGAAGCGTATCAGGGCCACATATTCTGGGATGAACTGTTCATCTTTCCGTTTTTCAATTTTCGAATGCCCGAAATCACCCGGTCGCTGCTGATGTATCGCTACCGGCGCCTGGGCGAGGCACGCGCCGCCGCCGCGGCGGCCGGATACAAGGGCGCGATGTTTCCCTGGCAGAGTGGAAGCGATGGTCAGGAGGAGACGCAGGCGTTCAACCTGAACCCGCGCTCGCAACGCTGGGTGCCCGACAACTCCTACTTGCAGCGCCACGTCGGCAGTGCCGTCGCCTATAACGTCTGGCAGTATTTTCAAGTCACTCACGATCTCGAGTTTCTGCATTCCTACGGCGCTGAGCTGATCCTCGATATCGCCCGTTTCTGGTCGAGCATCGCGAGCCTTGAGGACGAACGCGGTCGTTACGAAATCCGCGGCGTGTTGGGTCCGGACGAGTTTCACGACGGCTATCCGGACTCCGCAACGCCCGGCCTCAACAACAACGCCTATACCAACATCATGGCCGTGTGGGTGCTGTGCCGGGCACTGGAAGTGCTCGACCTGCTGTCCGACGTGCGTCGCACCGAGCTCACCACCCGACTTGGCATCTCGGCCGAAGAGATCGCCCGCTGGGACGATATCAGTCGCAGGATGGTTGTTCCGCTCCATGACGACGGGATCATCAGCCAGTTCGAGGGCTACGAAAACTTACGCGAGTTCGATTGGGAGGACTACCGGACCCGGTACGGCAATATCCAGCGACTTGATCTCATTCTCGAAGCGGAGAACGACAGCGCCAACCGTTACAAGCTCGCGAAACAGGCCGACGTGCTGATGTTGTTCTACCTGTTTTCCGCCGAAGAACTCGGCGAATTGTTCGAGCGTCTGGGCTATCCGTTCGAATGCGAGGCCATCCCGCGAAACATCGCCTACTACACGAGCCGCTTGTCCAGAGGCTCCACGCTGTGCCGTGTGGTGTGCGCCTGGGTCATGGCGCGTTCGAACCGGCAACGCGCCATGGACTTCTTCGCCGCGGCGCTGCAGAGCGACGTGGGCGATATCCAGCAGGGCACTACCGCGGAGGGCGTCCACCTCGGCGCCATGGCGGGGACCGTCGACCAGGTACAGCGCGTATCGACGGGCATCGAAGCAAGAGGCGATGTTCTTTATCTCGCTCCGGAGTTGCCGTTGGAGATGGAGCGCCTCGACATGCGCATCCGCTACCGCGGACATGCGCTCGATCTGCGGCTGACGCGCGACTCGCTCACGGTCCGCGGGCGCGATGGAGCGGCGCCGCCAATTTCCTTGTGTGTTGACGACAAGGTCTATGAATTCGCCGGCGGTACGACGCGTGTGTTTCGATTGAACCACGAGCGCAGAGATGGAACCGGTCGTGTTCATGATCACGGGCCCCTTGTGTCAGGATGACTAAGCGAACCGAATACGTCGCAAAACCCTCTAAGACGCGCTGTGGCGAAAGGTCGCCCGGAACGGAACCGCGGTATCTTGTTCCGGACAAGCCGGAGGTAATGACCTCCCTCGTTGCCGATTTGAGGGAAGGCCGGTCCGGCGTGCGGAGGATGTCCTTTAAAGGACGAGAAACCCACTGGATCCACGGCGCTTTTGAAGAGGGCCAACCCTTTCCGCTGATCATTATCTCGCACGAGCGGATCGTGGCCCAGGCCGCGGACGCTGAAGAGCATGTCCGGGATCGGACGCTGTGGGACCTGCGGATTACCGGTTTAATAGCACTGGGGGTGGTGGCGGTGGTGAGGGCCTTGGCCTACCTGTTTTCCCGCACCAGCCTCCGAAAGTTCCTGGTTTCGACATCGCCGCCGGCGGAATCTCCTGCGACGAGACCGGCTGCGATTATTACGACTTCCTGAAACTGACGAACGGTGAAAGCGGCAGGCTTGGTATGGTGGTGGGTGACGTCAGCGGCCACGGGATCGGCGCAGCATTGCTGATGGCTTCGGCTCGGGGTGTAGCGGACGCACGCCGCCTGTCATTAGCAATCACTTAGACAACTCCGTGTGCGACATAAATCTGGAGGAAATTCGTATGGCATTGGCAGGGAAAGAGCTGAAGGAACTCTATCGTAAACGTGCAGGCTTATATGATTTGACTGCAAACCTGTATTATCTCATCGGGTTCAGGGAGAATTACTATCGCAGGCAGGCTGTTTCCTCCCTGAAATTGAAACGGGGGGATGTCGTGGTCGAACTCGGATGCGGAACGGGACTCAACTTTTCCCAGCTGCAGGAGCGAGTCGGGCCGGAAGGAAAAATCATTGGGGTGGACCTGACCGACAGCATGCTTGAGCAGGCGGGAAAACGCGCTTCCCGCCAGGGCTGGCGCAATGTGGAACTTGTCCGGTCCGATGCTTCAGAGTTTGAATACCCGCCCCGCGTTCACGGAACCCTGTCCACGTTCGCCCTGACTCTGATGCCGGAATTTGACCGGATCATCCGGACCGGAAGGGAATCTCTGGCGCCTGGAGGTCGATTGGCCATTCTCGATTTCAAGGAGCCGGACCGAAGTCCGGACTGGCTGACTCGCCTCATGGTCCGGATTACCGCGCCTTTCGGCGTCAGCAGAGACCTCGCGGATCGTCATCCATGGGAATCCGTCCGGAAATATTTTCATGTCAATTCTCTCCAGGAATATTTCTTCGGCTTTGTTTACCTGTCCGTAGGAGAAGCAACGAAAGAAGGACCCCCCATTGTCGGAAACTCACTGGAAATGGAGGAAAGGGTGGAGCCGAGAGATTCCTGAATTGCGTGAGCCCGTTTTCAAATGGAAGATTCATGGAAATGAGACAGAAGGAATTGTCAGGGCGGTCCTTCCTCCTGAAGCGGCATTCAGTGCTCGTTCAGCAATTCCCGGCCACCCTGCAAACCCGCTAAAACCAGGGGGCCTGAGATTTTAACCGGACTCACCGGGAATAGCTGGTGCTCGTTTCAATGAGTGTAAAATCCCTCATAAAAGCGATGCTTCCGGTCGGGAATATGGTGGCACAGGAAACAGCGGCTTTTTCTCTTTAACGTTAATTCACGGCCTCCCCTGAGGCTGCCTGTCATACCTCCATCCGTTTCGTCATGGAGATTGACCGGCATGAACAGGACATGCCACACATCCTTTTGGTGAGGAAATTTCCCTGGGACGGTGGAATAGGGAACATCCTGAAATAGAAAAAAGAGCTACACCGGCGGTAATTAAAAGAAAATACTTTTTCATGGCATCACGTCACAAATCCGGACCTTTCTGAATCCTTAAAAAAAGGGCGCTAGGGAGAATTTCCAGCGCCCCGATAACATGGAGGTAGGTGATAGGGAAGATCCCCGGCTTTGGATTGACCAGGGGGAGAGATCTTTAAAGGGCATCGATGCCCGCCTGAAAAATCTTCCGCGTTCTGTTTTGTCTTTGTTCTATCAAATTAGGTGCCAAGACAGAAATCGCGACAGATCGAGCTCGAGAGGACTCCCTGACGAAACAAACCCAGCGGATTGTGGGATAATCCACGCCCGGGATGAAGAATAATGAACAGTACTTCACGGAAAGGAAGGCGGGTTTTCCATATTTAAACCAAAATCCTGCTCGAGGCAGGTAATTCCCGTGTGGCACGGGTCATGAATCCCAGGAAACTATCGTTCGTATCAAATGCGGCGAAAATTGAAGCCGTTACGTTCTTTGGTAGAATTGGTGTTCATCCGACTCTCATTAATCCAGAGAGGTGAACGACCTGCATGGAATCCAATGTCCGAGGTGGCAAGATTCGAAATCGACTATACACTCTGGATGAACATCGCCTTTGTCGGCCTTGCCGGCTGGCTTTTCCTGCTCCACCGCCAACATCTCCGGAAAAACCCTGAAGGAGGAATGAAGCACGGACGCAGGCTTTCGGCCAAACGGGTCGTGGTCTACTGTTTCATGGTCCTTCTGGCCGGGGGACTGATTGTTTATCTGTTCGCCGGGGACCGTCCCGGGCCTGAAAATACAAGCTAAGGAGGTCGCAATGAAAGATCCCGTTTGCGGTATGGACGTCGATCCGGGAAAGGCAGCCGGACAAAAGGAGCTGGAGGGGGAGGTCTACCATTTCTGCTCGAAAAATTGCCTGGAGAAATTCACTGCCGATCCGGAAAAGTATCTTCATCCCGAGACGAAGACCTCGGAAAAGGAGACGAAAGAAGGGAAGGGGGGGAAGTACACTTGTCCAATGCACCCGGAGATCATCCAGGACGGCCCCGGGGATTGCCCCATCTGCGGAATGGATCTCGAACCGCTGACGCCCTCGGCGGAAGAAGAGGAGAACGAGGAGTACAAGAGCATGCTGCGGCGCTTCCAGGTGAGTGCGGTCCTTTCCGTACCTCTCCTGATCATCGCCATGGGACACCTTGTCCCGGCATTCGGAGATCTGCTGTCTGCCCGGACAGCCGTATGGGTGCAGTTCGCCCTGGCGACTCCCGTCGTTCTGTGGGGAGGCTGGGTCTTTTTCGTCCGGGGCTGGAAATCCCTGGTCAGCAGGAACCTGAACATGTTCACCCTGATTGCCCTGGGTGTTGGCGTGTCGTATGTCTACAGTCTGATCGCCACGTTCTTTCCGGGCATTTTCCCGCCCTCATTTCGTGGAGAAGCTGGGGAGGTTGCCGTCTACTTCGAGGCCGCCGCGGTGATCGTGACTCTTGTTCTCCTGGGGCAGGTCATGGAGCTGCGCGCCCGAAGCCGCACCGGTGCCGCCATACGTGAGCTCCTGGGGCTGGCGCCCAAAACGGCGCGACTCGTACGGGAGGACGGAACCGAGGAGGATGTTCCTCTGGACCAGGTGGAGGTCGGAAATAACCTGCGCGTCCGCCCCGGGGAAAAAGTCCCTGTGGACGGAACGGTGGCCGAGGGAACAAGCTCCGTTGACGAATCGATGATCACCGGGGAACCCATACCCATAGAAAAGGGGGAGGGCGACCGGCTCATCGGGGGCACCGTGAACGGAACGGGATCCCTGACCATGAAGGCCGACAAGGTCGGGGCCGAGACGGTTCTTTCGCAGATCGTGCAGATGGTGGCCGAGGCCCAGCGCAGCCGGGCGCCGATTCAGCGTCTTGCGGACGTCGTCGCCGCCTATTTCGTTCCTTCCGTCGTCGGGGCGGCCGTCATCACTTTCATCATCTGGGCCATTTTCGGGCCCGAGCCCCGCATGACCCATGCCATCATCAATGCCGTGGCGGTCCTGATCATCGCCTGCCCCTGCGCCCTGGGGCTTGCCACCCCGATGTCGATCATGGTGGCTACCGGAAAGGGCGCCCATCTCGGGGTGCTGTTCAAGAACGCCGAAGCCATCGAAGTTCTGCGAAAGGTCGATACCCTGGTGGTGGACAAGACCGGAACCCTCACTGAAGGGAAGCCGAAACTGGCGACCCTCCAGACCATCGGGGAGTGGAAAGAAGAAGATCTCCTTCGGCTTGTCGCCAGCCTGGAACGCGCCAGCGAGCATCCGCTGGCCAACGCCATCGTTCAGGGCGCAGAGGATCGGGGGATCGAACTGACCCGGACCGAGAATTTTCAGTCGAAGACCGGCCGGGGCGTCAGTGGAGAAGTGGACGGCCATGCGGTGGCCATGGGTAATCTGAAATTCCTCGAGGAAATCGGCGCCGAACCGGGGGATCTCGCGCAACGGGCCGAAGAGCTCCGCAAGGAAGGCCAGACGGTCATGTTCGCGGCCGTGGACGGGAAGACGGCCGGCCTGATCGGAGTGGCGGACCCCATCAAGGAGACCACCGCCAGGGCCATTAAGGAGCTGCATGAAGAGGGTCTGCGCATCGTCATGCTTACCGGCGACAGCCGCACCACCGCCGAGGCGGTGGCCGGCAGACTCGGGCTGGACGAGGTAGAGGCCGAGGTTCTTCCGGAGAGAAAGGCCGAAGTCGTCAAGAAATTCCAGAGCGAAGGCCGAAAGGTCGCCATGGCAGGCGACGGCATCAATGACGCTCCGGCGCTGGCGCAGGCCGAGGTGGGAATCGCCATGGGCACGGGTACCGATGTGGCTATGGAAAGTGCAGGCGTCACCCTGATGAAGGGCGACCTGGGGGGTATCCTCCGAGCCCGTAAACTCAGCGAGGCGACGATGCGCAATATCAAGCAGAACCTCTTTTTCGCCTTTGTTTACAATTCGCTTGGCGTACCACTGGCGGCAGGAGTTCTCTATCCCTATTTCGGGATTCTGCTCAGCCCCATCATCGCTGCGGCAGCCATGAGTTTCAGTTCCGTATCGGTTATCGGAAACGCCCTGCGGCTGCGGAATCTCAGGATCTAACCAGGCAGGAATAAACCCCGGCCGACAAACCTGACAAATACTCTTTCCAACATCTCCTCCTGCTGACCGCGGTTTTCCTTCTGCCTGCGGCAAGTCCGGCGGATGACCATTACACCTTGGAGGAGGGGTGCCGACGGAGCCGACCGATTCTATTCCGACCGGCTATCGCAATCGGGAGGTGCAGGGCTCTTCCGCTGGACTCATGCCGGAGAGGGCGAGGAGTCATAATATTTCCGACCCGAATACGCCAAAATTTGACTGTTCCACATTAGGAGATTATTCTAATAATATTCATGCAATTTTCAGTCTCCTGAAATTTCTTCGATTTCGGAATAATATCTTCGAATGTACTTTTCTCAATTTTTCTCCCTCTTTCACCCAACCGGGAAATCGGTTTTTTTTCCGAAGGGAGTAGCGGTTCTTCTTTTCACTCTGTTTCTGTCATGCCCCGGAGGATCCTTTGCCATTGAGACCCCGGAAAGCCTCCGGGGTATTGGCTTCCCCCGCACCATATTCAGAATGTCCCTGGCGCATGACGGCGCCAGCGGGGCGTATGTGCTCGATAAAGGTGAAGAGGCGCTCCTGGCCCGGGCATGGATGGTCAATAACGCCGTGGCCCGGATCGATGTTCTGACTTTCATCTGGACCATGGACAACATCGGGCTCATCGCCACGGAAGCCCTCCTGAGAGCGGCGGAGCGTGGCGTCCGCGTCCGTGTTCTGGTCGATGACATGGTCCTGGAGAAAGAAGCTTTGGATATACTGCTGGCTCTTGAACACCATCCTTTCTTCGAAATACGCATCTACAATTCCGTGGCCACCGTCGGGGTCAATCCGTTGGAAAAAGCCTGGAACGTCGTCAGCGATTTCCGGCGCTTCAACCAGCGGATGCACAACAAAACCTTCATGGTGGATCATCAGGCGGCCATCACAGGTGGGCGCAATGTGGCGAATGAGTATTTCGACTACGACCAGGAATACAATTTCAGGGATAGGGATATATTCATCGTAGGCCCTGTTGTGGAGCGAATGAGAGAAAATTTTGAGCGATACTGGGACGATCCTCTAGCCAAACCCCTTGAAAGGCTTCTTGCAAAAAGAATGAATTCCCTTAATTCCGAGGAGATCGATTACATTTACCAGAAGCTCCATTCCGCCGCCCACGACCTGGCGGGAGATATCCCTATCGTCCGGGAGGCCTTGTCCGATCACGGCAGGAGGTTCGCGGACATACTCGAAAAGCTCACATGGTCCAAGGATATCTGGTTCGTCAGTGATGATCCCGGCAAGAACCTGGGGAAGCCAGGGCTTGGAGGCGGTGGGAAAACGGCGGCTGCGCTGGCGGATGAAATTTCCATGGCAAGAGAGCGGATCACGATTCAGTCTCCCTACTTTATTCTCCCGGATGGCCACCTGGGGGTTCGGGAGGCCTCCCGAAGAGGTGTCAATGTCAGGGTCAGTACGAACTCACTGGCCAATACGGACAATACCGCCGCATTCAGCGGATACGCAAAACAACGAAAGGATCTTCTTGATGCGGGGTTTGAGATCCGCGAATTCCGGCCCGACCCCGCAATCGTAAAAAAGTTGATAGAACGGTACCTGGGACCCGAAGAGGATGCGCCTATTTTCGTCCAGCACGCCAAAACGGTGGTAATCGATGGCAAAATCCTATTTATCGGAACGTTCAATATCGATCCGCGTTCGGTCAACCTGAACACAGAGGAAGGAATTTTCGTCCTGGACAGAAATCTTGCCCGAGGGGTGGAGCGGCAGATTGCAGAGGAGATGCTGCCGGAGAACAGCTGGAACCCGGCCATCGAGGATACGGATCAAAAGGCCGGTTTGTGGCGTCGGGTAAAGCTGTGGTTTTTTAAAATATGGCCGCTGCATCCAATTTTGTGAATTTTTTCTTGACATGGAACTAAAATTTTGTAAATTAATATAAACAAACAAAGAGACACGGACCAAACGGCCCAGGCGGGCCTGAAAAATAATTGATTTGGCCTCGCGGCATCCCTTCCTTGGTCGCGGGGCTATTTTTTTGCCCTCCTCATCCCAATATCCGTAAAAAGCGCCTGAACGAAAAAGCCGCCCTCTGGAAGCCCGGGCGGCTTTTTCGCATCGAATTAAATATCTTTCAATTCCCGTGATGGTTTGTGGCGATCAGTTCCGGCGCCGCATCTGAATTCTCTCCCTGCCAGATAAGAATGCCTTTCTGCTTTCCAAAACGTCGCGCCGCTTCCCTGTCATTGTGCCAGATGTCGACTTTTCTTTTCCATCGGGCATTCATGCGGTCGCGTATTTCAAAAACCCCGTGACCCGGTATAAGGACCCTCTGCCCGAAGGAAAGCCCTGTCTCCTCCATAAGGTCCCGTGAGACGGCGATTATGCCGATGCGCACCGGGGTATTCGAGGCTGTAATGTGGGGAGTCGGATCACATTGGTCCTTTGTGGAGGAATAGGCGGTCAGGGTTACCTGAACGGAACGCATCTGTTCAAGACTGACCGGCTGTCCGAAACATTGCTCCAGAATATCCATGGCTCGATCGAGTTTCCCTCTGGTTTCCATCAGCTTGCTGATCAGATCAGTCGGAAGAGGGGGCGGGGCATACAATTCGCGGTCCACTTGACGAGACCACATGAAGGCTTCAAGGCACACCACCAGGATCATGGCGACCAGGAGCGTTTTGATGAAACGAAAGAAAAAGGTTTTTCCCCTCATGGCGAACTCCCTGTTCATAAATTGCGAAATTGGCTTTTTCAGACGAATGAGAACAATACAATGATTAAAACAATTAAACAATAACTAAGAATCCAGGAATTTCAACAGCAATGGGAATCCTGTTTTCTTCAGCGAGAAAATACGTTAGTTTAGTTTTCGTCCGGAAACGGCCCTTTTCCGCAATCTCCGCGTCAACCCGCGGATTTGATTGTGCGGCGTAAAGTACTACGCCTCCGCTCAAATCCTTGTTTTCCTTGATCTTACGAAAAATGACTCGTTTCCAGATCGAAAACTGCATTTGTGCTTCCTGGGGTTTCCGGACGGACACTAGTTTAATTGGGACTTTTGCTTAGCCATCCTATGACTTTTGCGAAGGCATCAAGATTGAAGATATGAAATCAAAATACTGGACATTTCTTTATTTTTGCTGGATCGCGGCCATCCTCTGGCTGTCCCTTGTCCCAGGTCCACCCCAGGTGGACCTGCCACTGCTCTCGTGGGACAAGTTTCAGCATGCGACCGCCTATGGTGTTCTTGCGGTCCTGGGCGGGTACGGTTTTCAAGTTAAACTTTCGCAGCGATCCGCCTGGTTCTGCAGCATTTTCATCGCTATCCTGCTCGGCGGACTGGTTGAAATACTCCAGGGAATGACCTCCTCAAGATCGGCTGATTGGCTGGATTTTCTTGCCAATACCTTTGGAGCGGTGGTTTTCAGCATTCCTTTTCTTCGATCTGCAATGAACGATACACAGGAGAAATGACTTTGCATCACTGGCACAACCTCCTCTGCGCAATGTCTGAAGGCGCACTGGTTCTGGCCGCCACCAAGCGCCTGGCCAGACGTTTCCGTCAGTCCTACGACCAGTGGATGGTCGAAACGGGGCGTTCGGCCTGGGCGAGCCCGGCAGTCCGCAGTGCTGACGGATGGCTCCGACAGGCCGCCGAAACCCTGGGCGAGGGCTGGCGGCTTCTGGATCCCCTGGCCTCGCGGCGTCTGTGGGAGCGAATAATCGAGGAGGATGCTTCCGCCTCCGGCTCGGGCCTGGTCCAGACGGTCGCCGCCGCCCGGGAGGCCGATGAGGCCCATGCCCTGATCTCGGAATACGGATGCGATCCAGAGGATCATCCTCTTACGGAGGATCATGCCGCTTTTCTTCGCTGGAGGAGACTTTTTGTGCAGGCCTGCCACAAGGAAGGTTGGTTCGATCGTGCCGCCCTGGCACAGAGAATCGCCGCCGCTATTCGGATGGGAGAGTTGCCCGCGCCAAAGAAAATTGTATTCACCGGATTTGATGAGTTGCCACCTCGTTTTCAATGCATTATCAAAGCCTTTACAGAAATCGGCTCGAAAGTGGAAGAGCTTTTCCCGACACCCGCGGAAGAAAGCCTGCTGGTTCGGATTTCCTGTGTGAATGCCGGTGAGGAGGTGCGGGCCGCCGCCCGCTGGGCCCGAGGGATCCTGGAAAAAGGGGAGGGGGAGATCGGCGTCGTCGTCCCCGATCTTCCTGGATACCGGAAGCTGATCGAACGCATCTTCCGCGAAGAAATCGATCCGCTATCCCAGATCAGGCCTGACAACGAGGAAGTCCGGTTCAACCTCTCGCTCGGAGAGCCGCTGGCGGACCAAGGCGCTGTTGTGGCGGCCCTGGAAATCCTGCTCACCGATAATCGCCTGTCCCTGCCACGGACGGGATATCTCCTCCGATCCCCCTACCTGCGGGGAGGAGTATCCGAGGCCCTCTCCCGGGCCCGACTGGATCGCCGGCTTCGGAGCGAAGGGGCCTCCGAGCTTTCCATCATGCGCCTGCAGTCCATGGCAAAAAGAGACGGTGTTGTGGTTCTGGAAGCGATCTGCGGTGCTCTGGCCGATTTTTCAGGAAACCGGGGGAAATTTCTTCCAGGCGCCTGGGCGTCTCGGTTCTCTGCTCTTCTGGACGATGTCGGATGGCCAGGAGAGCGTCCCCTTGACAGCCGTGAATTCCAGGTGGTTAAAGCCTGGAGGGAAAAGGCCCTTTCACGACTTGCCGCCTTCGATCTCGTCTCCGGGCCTGTCACGAAAGGAGAGGCGGCATCCCTGCTGCGCCGAACGGCGGAAGAGATTCTTTTTCAGCCTGAGTCCCCGGAAAGCTCCATACAGGTGATGGGGCTACTGGAAACGGCTGGATTGAATTTCCGGCATCTCTGGATCATGGGGCTCCATGACGGAGCCCTGCCTGCGCCGGGCCGACCCAACCCCTTCTTGCCGGTTCCGCTGCAGGTGGCCTCCGGGATGCCCCATGCCGATCCTGCCAGAGAGGCTGAATTTGGCCGTCGTCTGGCCGATCGGCTTTTCTCCGCCGCACCAGTGGTGGTAGTCAGCTCTCCACAAAAGGAAGGGGATGCCCTCCTGCCGCCGAGTCCTTTCATCCGAAACCTGGTCGAGGGAGAGGTCCCTCTCGCCCCGCGCAGCGCTCCCGCACATCTCTGGCGAGAGCAAAAGATCGTCCCGGAAATCTTCGAAGACCCCTTCGGTCCACCTCTTGGTGAAAACGACCGCACCCTGGGCGGTTTGGCCATTCTGCGGGATCAGGCGCTGTGTCCGTTCCGGGCTTTTGTCCGGCATCGTCTGAACGCCAAGGCTCTTGAAGTACCCGATATCGGTCTGGATGCACGAGCCAGGGGCACTCTTCTTCACAAGGTGCTTGAATTTTTCTGGAGCGAGACTCGTGATCAGACCAACCTTCTGGCACTGCGGCGGGAGGAGATGATTCGCCGAGTCGAAAATTCGGTGGAGAGGGCGGTAATACTCCTTTTTCCGGATTCCCGCGGAGGGTCGCTTGCTGAAATATTCAACTTGGAAAAGAAACGCCTGACGACACTCGTTATGGAATGGCTTCTCGAGGTGGAATTCAATCGAAGGCCCTTTGCCGTTCTGGAGAGTGAGGGAGAACGTCGGGCCGAATTCGGGGGAGTGGAGTTCTCTACCCGCATTGACCGGGTGGATAAGCTGGAAGACGGCAGTCTCCTTGTGCTGGATTACAAGACAGGAAATGTGGATGCCGCAGATATCATCGCGGATCGGCTGGTTGAGCCGCAGCTTCCGATTTACGGTCTCAACCGGGAAGGGGGGGAAATCGCAGGAGTTGCATTTGCCGCTTTGCGGCGTGGCAGATGCGCATTCTGCGGAGTGACGCGCGATGCCGTCGTCCTGCCGAACGTCCCCTCGCTGTCGGAATGGAAAAAGGCTCGGGAGAAGGAAATCGGCAGTTGGGAGGAGCTTCTCGGAAACTGGAGGGATCAGCTTCACGCGTTGGGGAGGGCCTTCGCGGCCGGACATGCCGAAGTGGACCCGGTCAGTTTCGAGAAGGCCTGCAGAATCTGCGATCTGGCAGCTTTTTGCCGGATCACGGAAACCGCTCCACTCGTGGATGAGGGGGAAGAAGAATGAACCGACCCATTTCCGACGCCCGCCAAAGGGATGCGGCCATCGACACGACCCGGTCCTTTATCGTTCAGGCGCCCGCCGGATCGGGGAAAACGGAGCTCCTGATCCGCCGCTGCCTCGCTCTCCTGGCCGTCTCGGATCGGCCCGAGGAGATCCTGGCGATCACCTTTACCCGAAAAGCGGCGGGGGAAATGCGTTTCCGACTTCTGGAAGCCTTGAGAAAGGCGAGGGAGCCCTGTCCGACAGAGGAGCATCACGCGCAAACCTGGAAATTAGCCCGTGCCGCCCTGGAGCGGGACAGGCGCCTCGGCTGGAACCTGATGGAAAATCCCTCCCGCCTGGACGTCCGGACCATCGACAGCCTCAGCGCCGCACTTGTCCGGCGCATGCCCTGGACCACCCGCCTCGGGGGCATGCCTCGGGTGATGGAAGACGCCAGGGTCCTTTATCGCGAGGCCGCTGCACGGACGCTCGACAGGATTCGGCAAGGAACCGGAGAAGGAGAGCAGATCGCCCTGCTCCTTGCCCATCTGGACAACCGCCTGGACCATCTGCGCGACCTGCTGGCGGGCATGCTTTCACGCCGGGATCAGTGGCTTCGGCACCTGGCCGGCAGAAAGGGAGAGGACCACCGCCGCCTCCTGGAGAACGCCCTTCGATCACTTGTGGAATCCCGCCTGGACGAGATCCGAGCATCTATTCCGCCGTCGATCGGAAGCGATCTGGCTGAACTGGCGCCATTCGCCGCAGCCAACCTGCTGAAGGAGGGGAAAGACGGACCACTTACCCGCCTGGCTGCCCTCGAGAGCCTTCCCGGGGCGACCGCGGAGGATCTTGTCGCCTGGCAGGGGATGGCCGACCTTCTTCTGACCGGCGGCGGAGAATTGCGGAGGGCGGTGAATAAAACCTGCGGCTTTCCCGCCGACAGGGTCGAACCATGTCTGACCATGAAGGCACGGATGAAAGAAGTTCTGGAGTGGCTGCAGGGAGAGGACCGGGTGGTTTCCCTTCTGGCCGGTGTTCGTTCTCTGCCGCCGGTAGTGTACGAAGAAGAGCAGTGGCGAATTCTTCATGCGCTTCTTGAACTTCTACCGTTGGCTGCAGCGGAACTGTGGCTGATCTTCCGCGAAAACGGAAAAGCCGATTTTGCCGAGATTGCCCTGAAGGCCCGTCAGTCGCTGCACGATGGCGGAAATCCCACCGAACTTCTGTTGCGCATGGACGCAGCCGTTCGTCACATCCTGGTGGACGAATTTCAGGACACCTCGAATCTGCAGTTCGATCTTCTGGAACTTCTCACCGAGGGCTGGACTCTCGGCGACGGCCGGACGCTTTTTCTGGTGGGCGATCCGATGCAGTCGATCTACCGGTTCCGTGAAGCAGAGGTCGGCCTCTTTCTTCGGGCGCGAAAGAAGGGGCTCCGCACCATCCCGTTGGAAGCTCTCGAACTCCGGGTCAACTTCCGATCACAGGAGGGGATCGTCCAATGGGTGAATCGCGCCTTCAGGGTCCTTTTTCCTGACAAGGAAGATGCCGCAAGCGGAGCCGTGCCTCTATCGTCCGCCGACGCCGTACACAAACTTCTGGATGGCCCGGCGGTGGAATTTCACCCTCTATCCGGCCGGAACGACGAGAAAGAGGCGCGGACGGTTGTTGAAATTGCAGCAAATGCACTCCAGAGCTCGAAAGACGAATCGGTGGCGGTGCTGGTTCGTTCACGGACCCACCTGATGCGGGTTCTCCCCGCACTGCGGGAGGCGGGCCTGCGTTATCAGGCCAGGGATATCGATCCTCTGGGCGATCGCCCGGCGGCCCGGGACATCGTGTCCCTCACCCGGGCCATTCTTCATCCGGAAGACCGCCTTTCCTGGCTCGCCGTGCTGCGCGCTCCCTGGTGCGGCCTGACTCTCTCCGATCTTCACGCACTGTGCGGCGGTCGAAGCACGGCGATACCCCGGCTGATGTCCGATAATGAAAGTCTCGGACGGCTCTCTGCCGATGGACGTCGGCGGGTTGAAAGGACGGCTGAAATTCTGCGTGCAACAGTCGGCCGACGAGGCAAGGTCGGTTTGCGGCGCCTGGTGGAGGGGTGCTGGCTTGCCCTCGGGGGCCCGGTTCTTCTGGAAGATTCGGATATGGAGGACGCCGACCGCGTCTTCGATCTTTTGGAAGAAATCGATCATGGAGGCGATCTGCAGGATTTTCAGGAAATGGATGACGGCCTCTCCCGCCTTTTTGCGGCATCCGATGCCGGTGCGGACGGACGCCTGCAGATCATGACCATTCACAAGGCCAAGGGGCTGGAATTTGACACCGTCATTCTCCCCGGCCTTGGGCGACGCCCGGGAAAGAGCGATCCTCCTCTTCTGCGGTGGCTGGATCATCCCGACTACGGTCTGTTGCTGGGACCCATCCATCCCCGGGACGGGATAAGCCGGGATCCCATTTATGATGCGATCGGAAAAGTGGAAAAGGAAAAGGATGATCTGGAAACGACACGGCTTCTTTACGTGACGACCACCCGCGCCCGCAAAAGGATTCATCTTCTCGGCCATGCTCCCTTGAATGCGAAGGGCGAATGCCGGCCGCAGGCAGGCTCCCTCCTCCATTGCCTCTGGCCCGTAGCGGAAGAAGCCTTTTCAGGGCTGGAAAATTCCGAAAACAGGGTGACGGCAAACACTGATGCACCACGGACTCTTCGTCGGCTTCCTTCGGGCTGGAATCCGCCGCCGCTTTCGACGGCGCCCCTGCCGAAAGGGACGGAGTCGAAAAATCCATCGGAAATGGGACGAGCGGACGATAGGGAGATCGTTTTTGCGCCGTGGCAGGCAGAAACCGCCAGGCACGTCGGCACGGTCGTTCACGCTTTGCTGGAAAGGATCGGCCGGGAAGGGCCGGAAGACTGGATTTCCTCGAACTCGCAGGTAATCGATCTGCCCACGCGGCGTTTTCTGGCCCGGGAGGGCGTCCCGTCCGATGAAATCCCTGGCGCACTGGAAAAAGTGCACCGAGCCCTCCGTCGGACTCTTTCCGGGAAAAGAGGCCTCTGGATCCTGGCGCGGCGGCCTGAAGCCGCCTGCGAATTCGAAATTTCGGGACAGGTTGAAGGCCGTATCGTTCACGCCGTTATCGACCGCACTTTCGTCGACGAGAAGGGCGTCCGCTGGGTCGTCGATTACAAGACGAGCGAGCCGAGGGGAGGGGAGAGCTCCGAAGCCTTTCTCGCCGCCGAGATGAAACGCTACTATCCCCAGATCGCCGCCTATGTGGGTCTTTTCAGACAACTGGAACCTGGACGTGTGGTTGGCGCCGGGCTGTATTTTCCACTGATGGACGCCTGGAGAGAAATTCCGCTGAAATAAAATTTGTTTTCACAATGGACCATTTTACAACCCTCAACATCAAAAAATTTTAACTTAAGGCAGTTGAACACAGATAACATGGGATAATATCTGATAGGGTCAGAAAATCTTGTGAGAGCCCGGCTCCCGGAAGTCTTTGCCTGGATTTCTAACTCGTGTCCATCCGGGAACCCCGGTAAGCATTAATGCAGTTTTCGATCTGGAAACGAGCAATTTTTAGCAAAATCAAGGAAATCAAGGATTTGAGCGGAGGCGTAGTACTTTACGCCGCACAATCAAATCCGCGGATTGACGCAGAGATTGCGGAAAAGGG
>JAGXHI010000064.1 GCA_024636295.1 Desulfuromonadales bacterium | reverse complement strand
TTTCGATCTGGAAACGAGCAATTTTTAGCAAAATCAAGGAAATCAAGGATTTGAGCGGAGGCGTAGTACTTTACGCCGCACAATCAAATCCGCGGATTGACGCAGAGATTGCGGAAAAGGGCCGTTTCCGGACGAAAACTATTTAGAAGAAAGATGTTGTTTCCATGAAGAACATTCTGGCTTTCGCCGTTCTTTTCACTTTGTTTTCAACTCTTCCCGCTTTCTCCGGCGCCGAGCGTCCGGATCTTCCTCCCTCCCCTGGAGTGGAAAAAGGAGCTGAAGCCCCCGACTTTGCACTTGAGGACATGCAGGGAAATTCCGTCCGCCTCTCCGATTACAGGGGAAAAGTGGTTTTCCTGAATTTCTGGGCTACCTGGTGTCCGCCCTGTAGGGAGGAAATGCCATCGATGGAACGCCTGCACGAGGTATTTGGAAAAAGGAATTTCATCATGCTGACGGTGAATACAGACGAGTACCGGGACAGTGTGGAAACTTTTCTGGAAAAGAATCCGTATTCCTTCAAAGTGCTTCTGGACTCCAGGGCCGAAGTTCAGGATCTTTACGGAGTCTTTCGATTTCCCGAAACCTTTCTCATTGACAAGGAGGGGAAGCTCGTGGAGCGGATCATCGGCGCTCGTGACTGGTCCTCGGTAAATTCCCTGAAGCAGATCGAAACTCTGGTCGGTGGATAAAAAAATATGCCCGACGCCAATCTCACAGTCTGGATTGCTTTTTCCGCAGGGATCCTGTCTTTTTTCTCCCCCTGCGTTCTGCCATTGATCCCCTCATATTTGACCTACATCACCGGACTCTCCTTCGGCGAGCTGAAGGATTCCCAGGCAGGGATGAAAGTTCGCTGGGCCGTTTTCCTCCATTCACTTGTTTTTGTCGCTGGATTTTCTGCGGTTTTCATCACCCTGGGCGGCCTGGCCGGGATGTTCTCCTATACCTTCCAGACCTATCTGCGTGAGGGTCTCGAGTGGATTCAGAAGATCGGCGGCATTCTGATTTTCCTCTTCGGCGTCCACCTCAGCGGAATTTTTCATTTCGGCATCCTGCTGGGAGAAAAACGGGTTCATCTAAATCGCAAGCCCGCAGGCTTCATCGGGACTTTCCTGGTGGGATTGGCTTTCGCCGCAGGTTGGACCCCCTGCATCGGGCCTATTCTCGGGGCCATTCTTGCCCTTGCTGCGGGTTCGGAAGGCGGCGCTCTCCGGGGGGTATTGCTGTTGACCTTCTATTCAGGAGGATTAGGCATTCCCTTTCTGGTTTCAGGGATGCTTTTTCATCTATTTCTCGGTTTTTTCGATCGTTTCCGCAAGTACATCCGTATGGTGGAGATCGCTACCGGTCTGCTGCTCATGGCGGTAGGCGCCATGCTTTTCTTCAACCTGTTCGCCAGGTTCTCCTCCTATCTCTATCAGTGGTTTCCCGTCACGGGCTGAGCTTCGATATCGTCGCTCCTTCTTGACAAAAGCAGGGCGCGGCTGATATTTTGATTTCCAATTTCAGGAGGAGCCATGTCCCGGACCCAGAAGATCTTTAAAGATTTCATAGCCCGAAAGGGGCTCAAATCCACACAGCAGCGGGATATTATTCTCAACGAATTTCTGAAGTCTGGGGCCCACCTTTCCACGGAAGAGCTCTACCTTCGAATTCGAAAAAAACACCCCAGCATAGGATACGCCACCGTCTACAGGACTCTGAAACTGTTCGCGGAGTGCGGGATTGCCGAAGAGCGGCATTTCGGCGACGGCCAGGCCCGTTATGAACCCTGTACCGGCGAAGAGCATCACGATCACCTCGTCTGCAGGGATTGCGGGGCCATACTCGAATTCGAGGATTCCCGAATCGAGGAACTCCAGGAAAATGTCGCCCGGGAACACAACTTCAAAATACTCAGTCATCGTCTCGAACTCTACGGCCTTTGCGAGAGGTGCTCCGGCGGGTCGAAATAAATAATTTTTTTTTTACGAAAGCAAATGATAATGATTGTCAAATTTGATGCCTCTGCCAAAAGACATGGATTCGGCGAGCAAAAATCCCGTATCAACTATGTCGAGGTCCTGAAAAAACGCTGTAATGCCGCAGGACGGAAATTTTGCGACTTCATTAATCTTAAAGGGGGCCTATGAATATGGGCCATCCGGCTGTTGAGATTCATGCCGCCGAGCCTCGGATTATACTTGTGGGTAATCCCAATGTCGGCAAGAGCGTTCTGTTCAATGCCTTGACGGGGGCCTATACGACCGTCTCCAATTACCCTGGAACTTCCGTGGAGGTCTCCCGGGGGCATTGCGATATCGAGGGAAGCCGGTACGAGGTCCTGGATACGCCGGGCATGTACGCCCTTCTGCCCATTACCGAGGAAGAGCGGGTGGCCCGCCGTATTTTGATCGAGGAAGAGGCCCACGTTTTTTTGCATGTCGTGGACGCCCGGAATCTCGACCGTATGCTGCCCATGACCCTGCAGTTGATCGAGGCGGGCCTTCCAGTGGTTCTCGTAGTCAACATCATGGATGAGGCCGAGCGGATCGGAATGTCCTTTGATATCTCTCTGCTGCAGGAAAAACTCGGCATCCCGGTGATCGAAGCCGCTACCGCCCGCAAGCGCGGACTGGGGGAAATCCGCCGCGCGGTTGCGGACTTCAATCCGGATCGCCGGCCGGTCTTCGGGTATGCGGCCGATCTGGAGCGGGATATCGGCAGGATTACCGCACTCCTCTCCGGTGCGTACAACCTTGCCCCGCGCGCACTCGCCCTGCTGCTGCTGCAGAAGGACGAAGAGGTGCTGGCGCTGGTCCGGCAGAATGAAGGGGAAAACTTCGAGGCAATCGAGCGGGAAGTTCGGCGGATCGCTTTCGAGCGGCGGGTCGATCTTCACCTTCGTATCAGCCTGGAACGTCAACAGGTCGCCAAGAGGATACTCGAGGGGGTCATTCGCCAGCGCGAGAGAAAAGGCCGCACTTTTTCCGAGCGACTATCGGATTTGACCATAAACCCCTGGACGGGGATACCCATTCTCCTGCTGGCGCTTTATCTGGGATTATACAAGTTTGTGGGTGAATTCGGCGCCGGGACCATTGTTGATTTTCTCGAAGGCACGATTTTCGAAGGCTATATCAATCCGTGGGCGGTTTCACTTTCCGAGCGGTTCATCCCATGGAATTGGATGAAGGAGCTGCTGGTCGGTGAGTACGGAATAATCACCCTGGCTGTACGCTATGCCGTGGCTTTGATCCTGCCCATCGTCGGCACGTTTTTCCTCGCCTTTTCCGTAATCGAGGACACGGGGTACTTTCCTCGACTGGCCCTTCTGGTAGACCGTCTCTTCAAGAAAATCGGCTTGAACGGCCGGGCCGTCATCCCCCTGGTGCTTGGTTTCGGCTGCGATACCATGGCCACCATAGTCACCCGGACTCTCGAAACCGTTCGTGAGCGGGTCATCGCCACCATTCTGCTGGCCCTGGCCATCCCCTGCAGCGCACAGCTTGGAGTCATTCTGGGTCTGCTGTCCCCCGTGCCCGGGGCGCTGATCGTCTGGTCGCTGTGCCTGATTCTTATTTTTCTGCTCATCGGACTTCTTGCCGCCCGGATCATGCCGGGGGAGCGGCCCATGTTCTACATGGAAATCCCGCCTCTTCGCCTGCCTCAACTCCGAAACGTCCTGGTGAAAACCCTGGCCCGGATGCAGTGGTATTTTCTGGAGATCTTTCCCCTCTTCATCATCGCGTCCATACTTCTCTGGGCGGGTAAAATGACCGGGGTTCTGGAATGGCTGGTCGGAGCCCTGGCGCCGGTCATGGACGCACTGGGCCTGCCGCTGGAGGCGTCGGCCGCCTTCATTTTCGGTTTCTTCCGCCGCGATTTCGGCGCCGCCGGGCTTTATGACCTTCAGACCGCGGGGGTTCTCAATCCCGTGCAGCTTACAGTGGCGGCGGTCACTCTGACGCTTTTCGTCCCCTGCGTGGCCCAGTTTCTGATGATGCAGAAGGAGCGGGGGTGGAAGGCGGCTTTCGGAATTTTCGTCTTTGTGTCCCTGTTGGCCTTCGGAACGGGGTGGGCGCTGAACCGGTTTCTGCTGATGACGGGGATTCTGTCATGAAGTGCGGTTTTTGTGGAAAGGAAATCCCGGATAATCTGGATCACGACCGGCCCCGGTGCGGTCGCTGTTCCGGAGGATGCCGAATGATTCATTGCCCGTTCTGCGGTTACGAAAATCCCGCGCCCCCGGAATATCTCAAGCGCTGGTTGAAAAAAGATTCAAAAAAAAAGGAGTGATGCCATGAAATTGTCCCCCAAGGCGGAAGAAATTCTTGAGGCGTTGTGGATTGCCACCGAAGAAGAAGGGAATGTCTCCGCCTCTCTCGAGACATTGGGCGTCGGTCCCGACGATGACGGATTGCGCGAACTGGATCGACTGGCCTATGTGGAAATCCAGGGAGAACGTGTCCGTCTGCGGAATGAAGGCCGCCCCGAGGCTGAAATGACCGTGCGTCGTCACCGACTGGCCGAGCGGCTGATCATGGATGTGCTCGATCTCAAGGGCGCTCCGGGCAATGCTCGTGCCTGCGAGTTCGAGCATTTGCTGCACCAGGGTGTCGACGCAAAAATCTGCACTCTGCTCAATCACCCGACAACCTGTCCTCACGGAAAGCCAATCCCTCCCGGCAAATGCTGCGAGCAGGCCCGGGCCGAGGGACAGATCGGCGTGGTCCCGCTGACGGAACTCAAGGCGGGCGAGGGGGGCGAGATCGCCTATCTCTCGATCAGCAACTCCAAAAAGATGCAGAAGATGATGAGCATGGGCGTTCTGCCCGGCAGCACTCTCGAACTGAGCCGTACTTTCCCCTCCTTCATCTTCAAGGTCGGCCACTCCGAATTCGCCATTGACCAGGAACTGGCAAGGGAAATTTTCGTACGCAAGGGGTGAGAATTTTGATTGCATCGCCTTTTAAAATGCGACCTTCAGCACCACGCCGAGTTTATCGTAATCCTTGTCGCGGACGACGTCTTTCCCTATCCCGCTTATTCCCCCGAATTCAAAATCGATCCAGCGGTAAAATCCCGAAAGGACCACCCATTCGTTCAGCCGCGGATCGGCCTGAAGGATGATGCGGAATAATCCTCCCAGTGGAGGGCCGCCTCTCCTTCCACGATCCAGTTGCTGTTATCGCTGGTGTTCGGATCGGAAGCTCCCTGGAAATACCAATTGTAATCGCTGTCGTCCCGTCCTCGGCCCTTGAATATTCCTCCCTCCAGGCGAAACCAGGAAAACTCGAGAAGTGTTGAAACTCGCAGCGCCCTTATCCCTTTCTTTTAAGGTGCTGTTTTTTAGAAGAAAGAGTAAGGGAGCGACTGAAGGTAGATTCAATCCGGAGGCTCTGGAGAATATTCCTCATCCGATTATGGGATATTCCACACCGAACGGGCTCTCACCCAAAGTGCGCCTTGCCGTTTACTGTAATTTCGAGTGCTTGAAACCTGTTTGGATAGTTGGCATGCGTCGTGAAATCAAATTTGCGAGAATCTTAAAAGCCTGAGGGGTCTTCATGAAAAAAATCGTTCTTCTGGTCACAACCGGCGCGGCCGCGTTCATCTTTCTCGGCCTTTTTGTTCTTCCTCAGCACACCCGTGGGGGGGCAGTATCCCTCTCGGAGTTTTCCGTGGAGAATCTCACCTGCACCTCCTGCGTGAACAATATTCGTGAAGCGCTTGGATCCGTCCGAGGTGTGGAACGGGTGGAAGTCAATCTGGCAACGAACCGGGTACGTGCTGAGTTTCGCCCTGAACGGATCGAACCCGAAGAGATGGCACGCATAATCACCCGTGCCGGTTATCCAGCGCGGGTGGCGAGGGTTTCTTCACCGGAAGAATACGTGAAGCAGAAGTCTGATCAACGTAGTATGGCGGATCGGTATGTGGCACGGGTGGGCGAGCGCCTGGTCAGCCGTGAGGAATTTGCCCGGTACCTGGCCCGGGGCGAAAATGATCCTGCCGTGGCCAATGAGGGCGGGCCTGTGGCCGCAGCCTGGAAAGCGCTTCTTTACCAAGAGACGGCAGCCGTTTCAGGGCGAGGGGAGCAGAAAAAATCTCTTTCCGTGGAGATTTTCGATCAGGTGCTCCTGAGTGCCCTTAATACGGGACGTGGCGGATGTGGCGGCTCCTGCTGTCGGTGATTAAAATTATTTCTTCAAGAGGAGTTTGGAAAGATGTCGAACAGAGAGGAAAAAAAGGCCCAGTTTAAAGCGGGAAACAAAAAAAATCCTTTATTGAGGATCCTGCTGTTTGTGACGGTAGTAGCCGTGGCGGGAGTGGGAGGATGGTGGTTTGCAGCCGCGGACGGCAATGATGCCCGGTATCCTCAGGTGAGCGCCTCCGACGGTCGGATTGAACTTCCCCTGGCTCAAGTCTCCGATGGAAGGGCCCATTTCTTCAGCTATGAAGAAGGCGGTGCAACGATTGATTTTTTCGTACTGAAAAGCAGGGACGGTGTCGTCCGGGCCGCATTTGATACCTGTGACGTCTGTTTCCGGGAGCGGAAAGGGTACCGTCAGGAGGGGGATTTCATGATCTGCAACAATTGCGGGCAGCAGTTCATTTCTGAAAAAATTAATGAAGTGAAGGGCGGATGCAATCCAGCCCCCCTTAACCGAAAGATTTCCGGTGACCGGCTCGTGATCGCCACGGCTGATCTTGCAGGCGGCGGCCATTATTTCAGAGACTGATCGAATAAGCTGTCGAACTTACCTACTCACCCATTAATGGAACCTCATGAAACTGAGAACGATAGCCTTTAATAACCTGCGCCGTCGGAAATCCCGCCTTGTTTTTCTGCTTCTGGGGCTTCTGATCGGCATCGGAACGGTGGTTACCCTCTCTGCGATGACATCCGCCCTTCAGATGGAGGCCCAGCACCAGATGGAGACCTTCGGGGCAAATATCCTGATCACTCCCCAGGTGGATGAACTCGCACTCTCCTATGGGGGCGTCAGCCTGGGCGGGGTCTCCGTGAATGCCCAGGATATCCCCGAGCAGGATCTGAAAGCCATCCGCACCATTCCCAACAGTCGGAATATCGCGGCCGTTGCTCCTAAAGTTATCGGAGCAGTGGAAGTGAACGGATCGCGGGCGATGATCATGGGGGTGGACCAGGATATCGAATTCGCCATGAAAAAGTGGTGGTCGGTTGAGGGTCGGATTCCGGCGAATGAAAAGGAACTGGTAGCCGGAGTTGCCGCCGCAGCGGCACTTGGCCTGAAGGAGGGCGACACGATCGTCCTTCAGGGACAGCCGTTCACCGTCTCCGGTATTCTTCGGGAGACCGGTTCCCAGGACGATGGACTGCTGATCGTTCCTCTTCCCGCTGCCCAGCGCCTTCTTGGAAAAGAAGGGAAGGTCAATCTGGTGGAAGTGGCGGCTCTTTGCGCTGATTGCCCCGTGGAGGACATCGTCGGGCAACTGTCGGACGTGCTGCCCGACGTGAAGGTCAGCGCAATCCAGCAGGTGATTCGCACCCGTATGCACGCGCTGGATCAATTCCGCACCTTCTCCATGGGCGTGGCGGGGATTGTCGTTCTTCTCGGCGCCCTCGCGATTTTTACCTCGATGATGGGTTCGGTCAAGGAACGGACCAGGGAGATCGGCATCTTCAGAGCACTCGGATTCCGCCGCAGCCACGTTATCGGGCTGGTTCTTCTTGAGGCCGTCTGGGTGAGTCTGGCGGCGGGAGTTCTCGGCTGGATCGGGGGAATGGGAATCACTCGGCTGGTCCTGCCCCTGCTCACGGAGGGGCACCCGCACCTGGTGTGGAACCCCGCTCTGGCATTCGGGGCGGTTCTTCTGGCTCTGGTGGTCGGAACATCCGCCTCTCTTTATCCGGCCTTTGCGGCAAGCCGTCTCGATCCCACGGAAGCGCTCCGGTCACTTTGATTCAGGAGGCGGAAGAAGGCTTCGAAACACGGCATCCACCAACATTGAGGAAAAAATTATGGCGTTCATTGAAATTCAAGGATTGATGAAATCATATCGTCGTGGCGCGGAACCGGTGGAGGCTCTCCGGGGAATCGACCTTTCCGTCGAGGAGGGCGCATTTCTCGGGGTCATGGGACCCTCTGGCTCCGGCAAAAGCACCCTGCTTTCCATTCTGGGGGGGCTCTGCCATCCCACGGCCGGAAAGGTGAGCGTGGACGGAATCGACCTGTACGGGCTCGGCGGAGATCGTCTGGCGGATTTTCGGAGAGAGTATCTTGGTTTCGTCTTCCAGTCCTTTAATCTCGTGTCATACCTAACCGCACTGGAGAACGTGATGCTTCCCCTGGCCGTCCAGAAAATCCCGACCGCGCAGAAACGAGAGAAGGCTCGCGTGGTTCTGGCCCGGGTAGGCCTTTCAGGGCGTGCCGACCATCTTCCCGACCAGCTGTCCGGTGGAGAGCAGGAGCGCGTGGCCATTGCCCGGGCTCTGGTGAACGAGCCGCCTCTGATTCTTGCCGATGAACCGACGGGCAGCCTGGATACGGCCACAGCGGAGGAGATCATGGAACTTTTCCGGGAACTCAATTCCGAAGGGCTGAGCATTGTCATGGTAACGCACAATCCGGAAAACCGATCCCATTTTCACCGGATCGTCACCCTGCGCGACGGACGCGTTGAAAAACTCTCCCAGCCGCCTTCCTTGGCCGTGGGGTGTTGAGGAGCAAGAAGTGGTTCTGATTTTCATTCTCCTTCTGGCCCTTCTGGGCCGTCTCATCATCGCAGAACTGGAGCGTAAAGGGCAGGATTCTTCCGCCCGGGAAGGAGGAAACTGCCCGACCTGCGCCGCCTCGGTTGAGGCGGACTGGCTGGTCTGCCCACAATGCGGCGCCATGCTGGAGGTGCGGTGCAGCGGATGCAACGGTCGAATAGCGGCTTATTTTGCAAACTGCCCCTGGTGCGGCATTCGACAGAAGAGGGCGAATGCATGAAATGGAGCTGGTTTTTCACTATCGGAGGCGCATCGCTCCTCGGGGTCATCGGCTACAACTATTGGGCATACTGCTGCGGGCGCTGCTCAATGCAGAACTTTCTCTCGCTCGGCCCTTTTGGAATGATTCTGATGAGCTGTGTTTTTTTTATGGCCTCCATCCTTTTCATTCTGAAAATTCGAGGACATAGGAACGATTTACGATGCCGATGCGGTGTCTTGCAGGAGAAAAATTGGATATTCTGTCCCGCCTGCGGAACACAGCGGCGCTGACTCGCACATCCCCCTCCAGTATTGCCCAGGGAAGGAAAACCGCCGCGGTTTCCAAAAACATCCTTCTGGATCACTCCTTAACCAAGTTCCTCTTTTCGAAACGATAAGCACGATACCGACATCTTCAGGTCCTGGCAGTGAGCCGACTCCGGAGCATGTGCTCTGGGGGCTGGCGCTTCATGCGGCCGATTCTTGACACCCCCTCCCGATTTCTATACTCTACTGACGTCAAGTTGTCGGAAAGGGCCTCTGTCCATGCATATTACCGCTGTAATTCCAGCTCGTTTCGCCTCCACCCGGTTTCCAGGCAAGCCCCTCGCCGATCTTCTCGGCAAGCCGATGATCCAGTGGGTATACGAGAGAACCTGTCGTGCGGGAGTTCTCGACCGGGTGATCGTCGCCACCGACGATGAGCGAATTTTCAAGGCCGTTCTGAATTTTGGCGGAGAGGCGCAGATGACCCGCCCTGATCATGCCACCGGGACCGATCGTCTGGCCGAAGTTGCATCGTGCCTGGATACGGATTTGGTGGTCAATGTTCAGGGAGATGAACCGCTGATCGAGCCGGCGATGATCGAAGAGGCGGTCGCCCCCCTGGCGGAGGATACCGGCATTCCCATGGGAACCCTCATGACGCCCGTCGGCTCGACTGAGGAGCTGATGAATCCCAATGTGGTCAAGGTCGTTGTCGACCGCCTTGGATTCGCTCTTTACTTCTCCAGGTCGCCGATTCCCCATCAGCGAGACGAAATTTCCGAGAAGGATAAAAAATCGGCCTTCCGCCGGGCTTTTAAGCATGTCGGTCTTTACGTTTATCGTCGGGAATTTCTGCTTCGTTATCCCCGGCTGGAACCGACTCCCCTGGAAGATCTCGAAAAACTCGAACAACTTCGCGCTCTGGAGCACGGATTTCGAATCCGGGTCGTTGAGACTTCCCTGCTGTCCCAGGGAGTGGACACCCCTGAGGACCTGGAGAGGGCAAGACGTATTCTGGCGGCCTCCGGAGGATAGTCCCCCGGGAAATTTTGGTTTTATTTTTCCCGCCTTCTGTGTAGAATTCCAAGCTTGATTCCAACGGCGAAACTACGGCCGATCACAAAGGAGTACGGATTGAAGACGAAATTCCTGTTTATTACCGGAGGCGTCGTCTCCTCCCTGGGAAAAGGACTGGCTGCGGCCTCCATCGGAGCCCTTATGGAGTCCCGGGGGCTGCGTGTGGCCATGCAGAAGTTGGATCCCTACATCAACGTCGATCCAGGGACGATGAGCCCGTTCCAGCATGGCGAGGTCTTCGTGACCGATGACGGCGCCGAGACGGACCTTGACCTGGGGCATTACGAGCGGTACACCTCGGCGCTTCTGACCCGCAAGTCCAATTTCACAACGGGGCAGGTCTACGACTCGGTCATTCGCAAGGAGCGGCGGGGGGACTACCTGGGGGGGACCGTGCAGGTCATTCCCCATATAACCAATGAGATCAAGAGCAAAATCCTGGAAAATGCCAAAGGCGCAGATGTTGCCATCGTGGAGGTCGGCGGCACGGTCGGTGATATCGAATCACTGCCCTTCCTTGAGGCCATTCGGCAGTTCCGCACCGACCGGGGGCATGAAAACGTCCTGTATATCCACCTTACACTCGTACCCTACATCGCCACCGCCGGAGAATTGAAGACAAAACCGACCCAACACAGTGTCAAGGAACTGCGGGAAATCGGAATCCAGCCCGATATTCTGCTGTGCCGCTGCGACCGCGAACTTCCACGGGATATGAAAGGGAAAATCGCCCTCTTCTGCAATGTCCGGGAAGAAGCAGTTATCACCGCCCGGGATGTGGACTCCATCTACGAGGTTCCGGTCGCGTTTCATGAGCAGGGGCTGGACGAGAGGATTATCGAGTATCTGAACATCTGGACCAAAGCCCCCGACCTCTCTTCCTGGACACGGATCGTAAAGAGAGTCAGAGAGCCGGCATCAAGCACCACTATCGCCATCGTCGGCAAATACGTTGAGTTGACTGAAAGCTACAAATCCCTTTCCGAGGCTTTGACTCACGGTGGGATTGCCAACGACTGCCGGGTGGAGTTCAAGTATGTCGATTCCGAAGCGCTGGAGCGCCATGGGATCAACGATACTTTCTCCGGGGTGAACGGGATTCTGGTTCCGGGTGGGTTCGGCGAAAGAGGCTGCGAGGGGAAGATCGCCGCCATTCGCTACGCGCGGGAGAACAAATTACCTTTTTTCGGCATATGCCTCGGCATGCAGATGGCCGTTGTGGAATACGCAAGGCACGTCTGCGGCATCGAAGACGCCCACTCGGCGGAATTTCGCGAGAATGCCAAAAATCCTGTCATTCACATCATGGAAACGCAAAAAACGGTGACCCGAAAAGGCGGAACGATGCGCCTGGGCTCTTATCCCTGCCAATTGACCAAAGGAACCCTGGTGCGACGGATATACGGCCGTGAAAACATCCAGGAGAGGCACCGCCATCGTTACGAATTCAACAACGCCTATCGGGAGCAATTAAAAAAGGCGGGACTGGTGATCTCGGGCATTTTCCCGGAAGGAGACCTTGTGGAGATGGTGGAACTTGCTGATCATCCCTGGTTTCTCGGCTGCCAGTTTCATCCGGAATTCCGCTCCCGACCTATGGCGCCGCATCCGCTGTTCGAATCTTTCATTGGCGCCTGCCTGAAGCGCGGGGAGGCGTAAATGACCTGCGAAGTGAAAGTCGACGGCAGCATTTTCGGAGGCGGACGGCCTCTGGTGCTGATCGCTGGGCCCTGTGTTATCGAGGAGGAAGAGCTCACACTGCATATCGCCTCCTTCCTCAAGGACCTTGCAGCCGACCTGGGAATCGGACTGGTATTCAAGGCTTCTTTCGACAAGGCCAACCGGACATCGATCCGCTCCTTCAGGGGACCGGGTCTCGAAGAAGGGCTTCGAATCCTTTCCCGGATAAAGTCGGAGACCTCCCTCCCGGTTCTCTCCGATATCCACGATATTTCCCAGGTGGAGCCTGCCGCTGAAGTTCTGGATATTCTTCAAATCCCGGCCTTTCTTTCCCGGCAGACCGACCTGCTGATAGCAGCCGCAGCGACAGGAAAGGTCGTCAATGTGAAAAAGGGACAGTTTCTCGCTCCCTGGGATATGAAAAACGCTGTAGGTAAAATTGAGGAAGCGGGGAACCGACAGATTCTCCTTACCGAGCGTGGTGCTTCTTTCGGATACAATAACCTGGTTGTCGATATGCGATCCCTGGTGGTCATGAGGCAGATGGGGTATCCGGTCATCTTTGATGCCACTCATTCCGTGCAACTCCCCGGCGGGAGCGGCACCTCCTCGGGCGGGCAGCGCCAGTTCGTGGAACCCCTCTCCCGCGCGGCGGCCGCTGTCGGGATAGACGGATTGTTCTGGGAGGTTCACGAGGACCCCGGGAATGCCCTCTGCGACGGCCCCAATTCCCTGTATCTGAAGGATCTGAAGGGGATGCTGGAAACCATCCTTGCTATCGACGCCCTGGCGAAGGGCGCCTCCCCCGGCTCTTGAGTTTTTTCCGATAACTCCTGGTGTTTTCCTATGATTGAAACGGCAAAAAAAGTCCTCAGAATTGAGGCCGATGCGATTCTGGCTCTGCTGGATCGCATTGATGAGCGGTTCTGCCGTGTTGCGGACATGATCCTGGCCTGCAAAGGTCGAGTTGTCATTACCGGCATGGGCAAGTCGGGCCTGATCTGTCAGAAAATCGCCGCGACCTTCACCTCTACCGGCACGCCGGCCCTCTTTCTTCATCCCGCCGAAGGAATGCACGGAGATCTCGGGATGCTGATGAAGGGAGATGTGGTGATTGCGGTTTCCAATTCGGGTGAAACCGAAGAGATCCTGAAAATCCTTCCTCTCATCAAACGAATGGGACTTCCCCTGGTTGCCATGAGCGGAAATCCCAAGAGTACGCTCGCCCGGGCCGGAGACATTTTTCTCGATATCTCCGTACGGGAGGAGGCTTGCCCCCTGGGACTGGCGCCCACGGCCAGCACAACGGCGACTCTGGCCATGGGAGATGCCCTGGCGGTGGCCCTTCTGGTTGAGAGAGGTTTCAAGGAGGAGGATTTTGCCCTTTACCACCCGGGCGGTTCCTTGGGGAAGCGTCTGCTGCTGAGGGTAGAGGATCTCATGCACTCGGGGGAGGACATACCGATGGTTCCTCTTGGGACTCCGTTGAAGGAGGCGCTCTTCGAGATCACGAACAAGAAGCTCGGTATCACCGGGATTGCCGATTCGCAGGGAACGCTGGTCGGCGTCTTCACCGACGGCGACCTGAGGCGCACTATCGAAAAGGATTTCGAGGTTCTCAACCGGCCGATCAATGAGGTGATGACCCATCATCCCAAGCGCATCCTGCGGAGCAATCTTGCGGCCAAGGCCCTTCAGAGGATGGAAGAACATGCCATCACCTCCCTGTTTGTTTTCGAGAAGGAGGATGATTCCGCCCCCATAGGGATCGTTCATCTTCACGACCTGTTAAAGGCGGGAGTTGTCTGATGGAGGAACGGCTGAAAAAAATCAAACTTCTCCTCCTGGATGTCGACGGAATTCTGACCGACGGCCGGATTATCTTCGACAGCAACGGAATCGAAACAAAGGCTTTTGACGTCAAAGACGGACATGGCCTCAAACTGATTCAACGAGCCGGGATTCAGGTGGGGATCATCACCGGTCGGCAGTCTCCCGTCACCCGAATCCGGGCAGAGGAACTGGGGATCGACCTCCTTTATCAGGGGGCGAAGGAAAAGATTGTTCCCTATCAGGAAATACTCCGGACCTTTGAGCTCTCGGATGGTGAAGTCGCCTATATGGGCGATGACCTTGTGGACCTGCCCATTCTGCAGCGGGTCGGTTTCGCCGCTACAGTGCCAACCGCCGTGGAGGATATAAAGCCCTATGTCCACTACGTTACTACAACCTCCGCCGGCAGGGGCGCCGTGCGCGAGGTATGTGATTTATTTCTGAAGGCGACCGGACTCTGGGATGAAGTGACCGGGCGATATTTTGGGGATGAAGCGTAGGTTATTCAAAACTCATGCCAAGTGGAGTGAAATCGTCTTTACACATCATTTCCAGAGTGTTATACTGAAGGCGATTTATGCAAAAACAGAAACATTTTCGCACCTTTCTTGGGTTGGCGATTCTTATTCTCGCGGCGGGTCTTCTTGTGGCGGTGCTTTTCAAAAGCGAGGGGAACGGTCCTGATGAAGATGGGGAATCGGCAATTTCCGAATCGGATCTGGCTCTCGAGTCCATCAATTACACGGAGACTCGGGACGGCGTCCCCCGATGGTCTCTCAAAGCTGAATCGGCCTCCCATGATCTAGGAGAGGGGGTTACCAGAATCGAAAACATCCGAATGGTCTTTTATGACGTGCCGGAGTTGGGAGAGGTTACATTGACCGCTCGCAGCGGGGAGATGCAGCAGGACCCCAGGGTGATTCTTCTGAAGGGGGACGTGGCGGCCGAAAACGGGTCAAACTTCTCCTTCTATGCCGATCAGGTCAGCATCGATCCAGAGCGGCGTCTGATCCGGACCGAGGAACCAGTTCGAATCCTTTACCAGAACATGAATATTTACGGACGTGGGATGAATCTGGAAATCGATGAGCGGAAGTTGACGGTTCTTTCCCGGGTGGAAACCCTGATCGACCCGGAGAAGGTGCGATAATGGGACGGATCGCACGACTTCTCCTTTTTTTTCTCTGCCTCTCCGGCCCGGTCTGGAGTGCTCCGACTCCCGAAGCGGCGAACCCCGCCGGGAAGGACTCCGGGGAAGCCATCCGGATTTCCGCGGATCGCCTGGAAACGGATGACTCATTGCGGCAAGTCGTTTTTTCCGGTAACGTGGTGGCCCGCAGGGGAGACTTGGTCATCCACTCGGAAAAGATGACCCTCCATTATGGACAGGACGGAAAACGGATCGACCGGACGGTGGCCACAGGAAAGGTTCGGATTCTGCAGGAAGAACGGGTAGCGACAGGCGAGCAGGCGATCTTTTACCGCGAGGAAGGGAAAATCGTCCTGACCGGCTCTCCCAGGATCAGTGAGGGGAATAATTTTGTGGAAGGCGAGGAAATCACGGTTCTTATTGATGAAAATCGAAGCTTCGTCAAGGGCGGCCGCGAGTCGCGGGTGAAGGCTGTTTTCCAACCCGATAAGGAGGAGCGGTGACACGTCGCCTTTCGGCTCTTGGACTCAGCAAATCCTACAACGGACGAGAGGTGGTGCGCGGCGTCGACCTGGAGGTCGATTCCGGGAGCGTCATCGGGTTGCTGGGGCCGAATGGAGCGGGAAAGACGACGTCCTTCTATATGATGGTCGGTCTTGTGAGGCCGGACCAGGGTCGGATTATCCTGGACGACAGGGATCTTACCGATCTGCCCATGTATCAAAGGGCCAGAGCCGGAATTGCTTATCTGCCGCAGGAACCTTCAATTTTCCGTAAATTGAATGTCGAGGAAAATCTTCTGGCAATTCTCGAGACGCAGAATCTTACTGCTTCGGAACGCCGGGATCGGAAAGATTTTCTGCTGGAGGAGTTTCGATTGACCCATGTGGCTGGATCCCCGGGATACGCCCTGTCCGGTGGAGAACGTCGCCGGGCGGAGATTGCTCGCGCCCTTGTCATCGAACCGGCGTTCATTCTGCTGGACGAACCTTTTGCAGGGATTGATCCCATCGCGGTTATGGATCTTCAGCAGATTATCTTTCAACTGCGGGATCGCAAAATCGGAGTCCTCATTTCCGATCACAATGTTCGTGAAACGCTGGGTGTATGCGATAAAGCCTATATCCTCAATGAAGGAGAAGTCCTGGAGTTTGGCGAACCCGCCCGGATTGCTGCCAGCAGTCGGGCGCGGGCCATCTATCTGGGCGAGAAATTCAGGCTTGAGTAAATTCGATATTTAAATGGGGTTCGCCCCAGGGAGTCCCATGGCTTTAGAAATCCGCCAACAACTCAAATTGAGCCAACAGCTGGTAATGACGCCTCAGCTCCAGCAGGCCATCAAGCTCCTGCAGCTTTCCAGGATGGAGTTGATGGATGTAGTGCGTCAGGAACTGGAGGAAAACCCTGTACTGGAGGAAGGGGGAGAGGATCAGGAACCGCAGGAAATTCCTGAACCCGGGGAGGAAATCGAAGAACCCCGGCCGGACCAGGGTGCTTCAGATGAGGTCCGGGAAGTAGGGGGGGATGGCGCAGACGTTGCCGAAATCGACTGGCGCGCCTATCTGCAGGAATATACCGCAGGAGGAAGCGTTGCAGATACCTATGAAGAGGATGAGGACCGACCCTCCTATGAAAACCTCCTGACTAAAAAGGGTAATCTGGTCGATCATCTGATGTGGCAGTTAAACCTCTCCCGGCTTGAAAACGGAGAGAAAGCGATCGCCGCTGAAATCATCGGAAATCTGGATGAAGATGGTTATCTGAAAGCTTCGCTGGAAGAAATCGCTGCGGCCACTGATTCGAATCCCGCAGGGGTTGAAGATGTACTGAAATCCGTCCAGGAATTTGATCCCGCCGGTGTGGCTTCCCGTTCACTTCAAGAATGCCTTCTGAAACAAGTTCGGCAACTCGATATGGAAGGATCTCTTCTTGAGCTTATTCTCCGGGATTTTGTGGCGGAGCTTGAACACCGTAAATATCAGGCTATCGCGAAAGCTCTGAATGTCTCCCTTGAGGAAGTCCTTGAAGCAGCCAAGCTGGTTACCGAGCTGGATCCGCGTCCCGGAAGAGCCTTCAGTTCAGAGGAAATCCAGTACATTACTCCTGATATTTTTGTGTACAAGGTGGGCGAAGAATATGTTGTGATGCTCAATGACGAGGGTCTTCCCAATCTTCGGATTAATTCCTTTTACCGCAATGCGCTGGTGAACGGCGCCGAATTTGATGAAAAGGCCGGCGAATACATCCAGGATAAACTCAGAGGGGCTCTCTGGCTCATCAAAAGCATTCACCAGCGGCAACGTACCATCTATAAGGTCACCAAAAGCATTCTCAAATTTCAGCGTGAATTTTTTGATAAGGGGATTAATTATCTCAAGCCGCTGGTTCTTCGGGATGTGGCGGAAGATATCGAAATGCACGAGTCCACCATCAGTCGGGTGACGACCAACAAATATGTCCAGACCCCTCAGGGACTGTTCGAGTTGAAGTATTTCTTCAACAGCAGTATAAACACTACTGGGGGTGATTCGATCGCCTCGGAAAGTGTGAAAAACAGCATCAGGGAGATCGTGACAACCGAGAACACGCGCAAACCGTATTCCGACCAGAAGATCGTCGAGATCCTGAAGCTGAGCGGCATTAATATCGCCCGCCGCACGGTAACCAAATACCGCGAAATGCTGGGGATAGGATCCTCAACGGAACGAAAACGATACTTCTGATGGTCAGCAGTGGTACTTTGACCGTGAAAGGTTATAATTTCATTAACGGAATGCCCTTCAACCCACAGCATTTATCCGCAGGAGGTTTCAAATGCAAGTCGCGGTAACCTTTCGCCATATGGAGACCAGTGATCCGATCAAGTCCTACGTTGAGGAGAAACTCACCCGGGTCAAGAAGTATATCGATGAACCGATCGATGCACAGGCGACCCTGACCGTGGAGAAAAAAATCCGGCATCTCGCTGAAATAAACATCCTTGCCAAGGGAATCACCATCAAGGGATCGGAAGAGACTAACGACATGTATTCCGCGATCGATGCGGCGGTTGATAAAATCGAGCGGCAGCTCAAGCGTTATAAGGAGAAACTCAAGGATCACAAACCTTCCAGCGGTCGTGAGAGGGAAATTGAAAAAACCATTTTTGCCGCCGAGAGTATCGAGGAAGGTGGAGGCGAGCCAGTTATCATCCGCAGTCGGAGCTTCCCGGTAAAGCCGATGTCAGTGGAGGAAGCGGTCATGCAGATGGATCTTCTTGATAAGGAATTTCTGGTTTTCACCGATGCCGGAACTGAGGAGATCAATGTGGTCTACCGCCGCAGGGATGGGAATTACGGGTTGATCGTACCCAAGGAAAGATAAGACATTTGAACTAAAAACGAAGCGGGCGGGCTGAGGCCCTTTCGCTTCCCAACCGGATTTGTTGTTGATGATATGAAAATTGCTGATCTGCTGAACCCCGCCGCCATCGCCGGCGATCTGAAGGCATCGAATAAAAATGAAGTCCTTGCCGAACTCTCCGATGCAATTCTCAAAGTGGAGAGCGGGTTGACTCGGGAGGAAATCATCAAGGTCCTTCAGGAGAGGGAGAGGCTGGGGAGTACGGGCATCGGAGATGGAGTTGCCATTCCTCATGGAAAATTAAAGAAGTTGGACAAGCTTCTTCTTTCCTTCGGTCGCAGTCGTTCTGGAGTCGATTTTGATTCCATGGACTCGAAGCCGGCCTACCTCTTTTTTCTACTGATCGCCCCCGAGGAATCGGTGGGTGTTCATCTGAAAACCTTGGCCCGTATTTCAAAGCTGCTCAAAAATCCTGCCGTTCGACGCCGGCTGATGGAAGCGGAAACTGAGGAACTCTATCGTATTATTGAGGAAGAAGAGAAAAAGCTCTGATGCTGCCCATGACGATCGGACTTAGTATCCAGGAACTTCTGGCGGAAAAGGAAGCGGGACTGGGACTTGAACTTCTTGCGGGGGAAACCGGCCTTGGAAGACGCGTTCAGGTGCCCCGTATCCAGAAGCCGGGCCTGGCTCTCGCCGGCTATACCACAAATCTTCATCCCGATCGCATTCAGGTTCTCGGATCTACGGAACTGACTTATCTCAATCATATCCCCCGGGAAAAAGCGGAAGCCAATCTCCGGGAACTTTGCGCCCTCAATGTTTCTTGTTTTATCATTACCAAGGGACAGGATCCTCCCGATTTTCTCATCCCGAAAGTGGAAAAATTCGGGATTCCCCTCCTGCGGACACACCATCAGAGTTCCACCTTTATTTCCCTGGTCACCAAATTCCTGGAGGAAAGACTGCTTCCTTCCACAACGGCGCACGGTGTTCTGGTGGATGTGCTGGGTGTGGGTATTCTGTTGCTGGGCAAGAGCGGGATCGGAAAAAGCGAATGCGCCCTCGACCTGATCCTCCGCGGGCATCGGCTGGTGGCGGATGATGTCGTCAGGGTTCGACGAAAACTGCCTGCGGTCCTTTTTGGGGAGGGGAGCGACCTTCTGCATTACCATATGGAGATCCGGGGATTGGGCATCCTGAATATCAAGCATCTTTTCGGGGTGGCCGCCATCCGCGAGCGCAAAAAGATCGAACTCGCCATGGAACTTGTGGAATGGAGGGATGACAGGGAATACGATCGGCTTGGCCTGGAAGATCAGCATTTCTCCATTCTCGGCCTGGAAATTCCCCTTCTGAAAATTCCCGTTCGCCCCGGCCGTAATATCACCACCATTGTGGAGGTAGCCGCCCGAAATCAGCTTCTCAAGGAGATGGGATACCATAGCGCTCTCGAGTTCCAGGATCGCCTCGAGAAGCGAATGGCGGAGACCGCCCGACTGCACTCGCACACCATCATCGGGGACAATCTCGAATGAGCCGGAAAAGGGTCGTTATAATTACGGGTTTTTCTGGGTCCGGAAAGAGCTCCGCGGCTCGTGCCCTTGAGGACGAAGGTTTTTTTGTCGTCGATAATCTCCCTCTGGCGCTGCTTCCGCAGTTTCTGTCTCTCGCGGAACAGGGTGTGGGGTTCACGGAAAACATTGCCGTTGTCATCGACGTGCGTAACCGCGATTTTCTGTCCGGCTTCGAGAGCATGCTGCAGGTGGTACGCGAGGCAGGGTACAACCTGGAAATCTATTTTTTCGAAGCATCCAGGGATGCTTTGATCCGGCGTTATTCGGAAACGCGTCGGCGTCATCCCCTGGCAACGGAAGGGAATGTCCCTGAAGGCATACGCCGCGAGGAAGAACTGCTGTCGGGCCTCAAGAGACTAGCCACAAAGATAATCGACAGCTCGATGCTGTCCCCGCATCAGCTGAGGGCCCAGGTCATTCAGCTGGTGCATGGAAAAGAGAGTGGAATACCTCTGATTGTCCAGATTCAATCTTTCGGATTTCGATGGGGAATTCCTCCCGATTCCGACCTTGTCATGGATGTCCGGTTTCTACCCAATCCCCATTTCGTGCCGGAACTTCAGCCGATGAGCGGGCTGGATAAGTCTGTCAGGGAATTTGTTCTGAGTCGCGGCCCCTGCAGGGAATTTCTTGATTATTCCAGGAACATGCTGAAATTCCTGCTCCCACATTACCAGAAAGAGGGAAAAAGCTATTTAACCATTTCCATTGGCTGCACGGGCGGCCGGCACCGTAGCGTAGCCATTGTTGAGGAATTGAGTCAATTTCTCGGCGGAGAAAAGGTTCCGCTCAGAGTGGTCCATCGGGATATCCACAAGGAGTAGGGCATGATTGGACTGGTTGTTGCGACCCATTCCAGACTGGCCGAAGAGCTGCTCAAAGCTGCGGAAATGATTATCGGACCTCTACAGAATGTCAGAGCAATAGGCATCTCGAGCGATCAGAGTGTTGAGGAGATCCGGGAAGAAATGGCTCGCGCCATTGGAGAAGTGGAGGAGGGGAACGGCGGCGTTCTTGTCATGACCGACATGTTCGGCGGGACGCCTTCAAACATCAGTCTTTCTTTTCTCGAACCTGGACGGCTGGAAGTGCTCACGGGGGTCAATCTTCCGATGCTGCTTAAATTCTTCAACAGCAAGGAAGAGCTGGCCCTGTCCGAACTGGCAGTTCTTCTGAAAGCCTACGGACAGCAGAGCATCTCGCTGGCCAGTGAACTACTTCGGAGATAGGTACCTGCGGTGAAGCGAATGAATCTCGTTCTGGCTCGAATCGATAATAGATTGATACATGGACAGGTTCTGGAGGCCTGGGTTCCATTCATCCACGCTGATTGCATCGTTGTGGCAAACGACAAGGTGGCGGGGATGACTTTCCAGAGGGTTCTGATGGAGGCGGCGGTGCCCCGGAGAATCAGGGTGGTTTTCACCACCATTGAAAAGGTGCCCGAGACGCTCGCTTCCGAGGAAATTCTCGCCCGGCGCGTCCTTCTGCTTTTCGCCACATCCGACGATGCACTCAGAGCCCATCAGCGCGGCGCCGAATTCACAGAGCTTAACCTGGGAAACATGCATGGCGGAAAAGATAAACTCAGATTCTCCTGCACCATCGCTCTGGACGCCCATGATATTGAAAACCTCGAATCTCTTGAGGAAGATGGAGTGCGGATCGTTTCACAATGCATTCCCGCGGATCGTCAGATGTCCTGGAGAAAGCTGATCCGTCATTCCGGAACCTCCTATGGTCATTGAAAATTACCTGATCGCAGGTACGGTCGCTGTTCTGGCGGGTCTGGATCGGATGGCCGTGCTTCAGATTATGATTTCCCGTCCCATAGTGGCTGCGCCGCTAGCAGGCTGGCTTCTGGGGGCTCCACTCGTCGGTCTTCAAGTCGGAGGGCTACTCGAGCTTCTCTGGCTGGGGCGGCTGCCGGTTGGAGCAGCCATCCCTCCTGATGACACTCAGGTGGCGGTCGGGAGCGTTGCGCTTGCGGTAACCGCCGGGCGCATGCTGGATTATTCGGAGCCTGAGTTTGTCATCCTCTGCATGCTCGTAGCCATTCCCCTGGGAAAATGCGGGCAGGTCTTCGACCGCATGGCCCGCGATTGGAATGGCAAAATGCTGCATCGGGCTGAAATGAATCCGGAGGTGATCGGGGAGGGGAGCATTGAACGCTATCATCTGCAGGGATTGATCCATTTTGCGCTTTCTTCTCTGGCAACATTTACCGTCATTTTGGTCGGAGGCTTGATAATTCTAAATTACACTGCGTTATGGTTCATCATTCCTGTCGGAAAGACACTCAATTGGCTGAGTCTGGCCTTTCCACTGATAGGAGCGGCGGTAATCATAGGGACGATCAACGTCAGCCGCTCCATGAGTCTTTTCGGGGCATCATTCGCAACCGTCATCCTCATATTCTGGATATTATAATGGCGGAGAGCAAGCTTCCGGTTAATATTCTGGTAAGAACCGTTCTGCGGTCCTTTTTTCTGCAGGCCAGCTGGAATTTCGAGCGTCTGCAGAACCTTGGTATCGTCTTCACGCTTGCCCCGGCCCTCCGGCATCTGTATCGCGGACAGGAACTTGCAAAAGCCTGCAGGCGCCACCTGGAGTACTTCAATACCCACCCCTTTATGGCTGCTCCGGTACTCGGCTCCATTCTGGCTCTGGAGGAAAAACAGGCAAAAGGCGAACAGGGATATCTTGATGTTCATGAATTCAAGAGTATGATCATGGCTCCCTATGCGGCTATAGGGGATGCTTTTTTCTGGGGGGGAGTACGCCCCCTGGCTGCGGCAATTGCACTTTTTTTCGCGGCCAAGGGATCATTATGGGCGCCAGTGGTGTTCCTTCTCGTATTTAATATTCCGCATCTCTGGTTGCGGATCGGTGGATTCCTGAAAGGTTATCTGTCTGGTCTGAAGGTGATCGAGGTTATTCAGAGACGTAGGCTTCCTGATCTGGCCATTCGCATCAAGGAATGCATGGTTATTCTTCTGGGGGGGCTCAGCGCATATCTGACACTTATTGCTCTGAAAGCCGAAGATCTCTCCACCGGCTGGGGCCTCGTCGTAGCGCCCATTGTCCTCTTTGTGGGGTGGCTGGCGGCACGAGGATTTTCTTCCTTGGTTCTGGTCCTTTGCTCTTCGGCTATTTTGCTGATTCTGGCTCAATTCGAAAATTTTCTGAACCTATGAAGAAAAAAGAGTTTGAAATAGTAAATCGACTTGGACTGCACGCGCGTGCGGCGGCGCAGCTCGTCCAGACGGCCAATCGGTTCCGGTCGGATATCCAGGTCGAAAAAGAAGGTAACGAGGTGAACGGAAAGAGCATCATGGGCCTCCTGATGCTTGCCGCTCCGCAAGGCTCCAAAATCTCGGTTTCCGCCTCGGGCGATGATGCTGAAGAAGCCCTTTCAGTCATCGGAGAGCTGATCGAAAATGGTTTCGGAGAAGACTGACATCGCGCCCGATACTATTCTTGTGGGTATCGGCGCCTCGCCGGGGATTGCCATTGGCGAATCCTACCTGCTCGATCGGGCCCGCGCCCGGGCCGTCGAGCGGCCGATTCGCCCCGAGGAGGTGGAGCGCGAGATCGGCGCATTTCTCGATGCGGTCAGTCTTTCAAAAAAACAGCTTGAAGAGGTGAAGGAGAGAGTTGCCGATCCGCAGATGGCTGAACACCTGTATATTATCGACACCCACCTGCTGATTCTTGAAGATCAGATGCTGGTCGATGATACGATTCGCCTGATCAAAGAGAATATGATCAATGCTGAAGGCGCCCTGAAGCGGGTCCTCCGACGTTTCCGGGAAGTTTTCGATCGCATCGAGGACGAATACCTGCGGGAGCGGCGCACTGATATTGATTCCATCGGGGACCGACTGCTGCGCAATCTGATTGGTGAAGAACAACAATCCCTCACTGAAGTCGGCCGCAAGGTTATCATCATCGCTCACGACCTCTCTCCCGCCGATACCATGCAGATGGATAAAGAGCGCATCATCGGCTTTGTTACCGATGTCGGGGGACGAACCTCTCATACCGCTATCCTGGGTCGTTCCCTTGGGATTCCCGCGGTTTTGGGTCTGGAGACGGTCACCGGCGTAGTTCCCGATGGCCTGCCTATTATTCTCGATGGTACAAACGGCACGGTGATCCTTAATCCGTCCCCTGAAACCTTCCGGGAGTACCTGGATAAGAAGCAGGCTTTCGAATACCAGGAGAGGGAACTCCTCGCCTTCAGGAACCTGGCTGCCGAAACACTGGATGGATTTCGTGTCGCACTGAGAAGCAACGTGGAGGTGATCGAAGAGATCCCCCTCGCCATAAATCAGGGCGCCGAGGGAATCGGACTATTCAGAACCGAATTCCTCTACATGAACAGGTTCACTCCCCCCACCGAAGAGGAACAGGTAGAGATTTTTCGAGAGATCATTTCAAAGATGGCGCCGCATCCTGTCACTATCCGCACGTTGGATGTGGGCGGTGACAAGCTTGTGCCGGAGATCGACCTTTCCGATGAGGCCAACCCGGCCATGGGGTTGCGGGGGGTGAGATTTTCCCTCAACGAGGTTCGTCTCTTCAAGGTGCAGCTTCGGGCGATTCTGCGTGCTTCCTCTTATGGCCAGGTGCGCGTCATGTTTCCCATGATTTCCGGCATGGCCGAAATCAGTGCCTGCAAAAAATTTCTCATGGAATCCGCTGAGGAATTAAAAAATCGTGGTATTGATTTCGACCCCGAAATCAAAATCGGGATCATGGTTGAAACCCCTTCGGCTGCGCTTATCGCCGATCGGCTAGCCCGCGAAGTCGATTTCTTCTCCGTTGGCACCAACGATCTCATTCAGTACTGTCTCGCAGTAGATCGGGGGAACGAGCATGTGGCGTATCTTTATCAGCCGATGCATCCAGCTGTGTTGAAAGCGCTGCAAATGGTCGCTATGGCGGCATCCGAAGCCGGAATCGAAGTGGGGATCTGCGGAGAGATGGCAGGCGATCCCCTCTATGCTCTCGTTCTGCTCGGACTGGGATTTCGTGAGCTCTCCATGAACGCTCCGGGTATCCCCAGGGTCAAGCAGATCCTGCGCCAGGTGACACACCATGACGGCGTACGTCTGGTGAAAGATCTTTTGAAAATGAACACGGCAGGGGAAATTACAAGCCATCTTGAGAAAGAGATGTATCGTCGCTTTCCGCAACTGTTCAGCGTGCAGCCTATTTAAAACCTGACCCGCTGATGCATCCGCTTGACAACTACTGAAGCCCCCGATAAGATTACGAGTTTAATTTTTCAACAGAGGAGGACTGCAACTCCATGGCCATGACCGATTTTCTTTTTACTTCCGAGTCCGTCAGCGAAGGTCACCCCGACAAAGTCGCGGACCAGATTTCCGATTCGATTCTGGATGCCATTCTTGCCCAGGACCCTCGTTCCAGAGTGGCCTGCGAGACTATGGTAACTACGGGAATGGCAATTATCGCCGGAGAAATCACCACCAACGCCCGTATAGATTATCCCGAAATCGTTCGTCAGGCCATAAGGGAGATCGGCTATACCGACTCTGCCATGGGATTCGACTGGGAAACATGCGCGGTGCTGACCTCCATCGATCGGCAATCCCCTGACATTTCCCAAGGCGTCAGCGAAGGCGAAGGATTGTTCAAGGACCAGGGCGCCGGGGACCAGGGCTTGATGTTCGGGTATGCCTGCAATGAGACGCCTGAATTGATGCCCATGCCCATAATGTACGCGCACAAGTTGACAAAGCGCCTCTCCGATGTGCGAAAGAGTGGCCTTCTCACTTTCCTGCGTCCGGACAGCAAATCCCAGGTTTCCATCCAGTACATAAACGACAAGCCGATCCGTGTGGATACGGTGGTGGTCTCATCGCAGCATACTCCGGAGGTCACCTACGAAACCCTCAAGGAGGGGATCATCGAGGAAGTCATCCGCAAAGTCATACCGGAGAACCTTCTCGACGAGAAAACAAAATATTTCATCAATCCTACCGGCCGCTTTGTCGTGGGTGGTCCCATGGGAGACTGCGGTCTTACAGGACGAAAAATAATCGTCGATACCTATGGGGGGCAGGGATCCCACGGGGGGGGCGCTTTCTCCGGGAAAGACCCTTCCAAGGTGGATCGGTCCGCCTCCTATATGGCACGTTATGTGGCAAAGAATATCGTCGCTTCCGGGCTTGCGGACAAATGCGAGGTGCAGCTGGCCTATGCCATCGGAGTGGCGGAGCCGGTCTCGGTCATGATAAATACCTTTGGTACCGGAAAAATTCCCTCCAACGACATCGCTCGAATTGCCCGGGAGGAGTTCGACATGCGGCCCCGGGCGATTATCGAAATGCTTGACCTTATGCGCCCGATATATAGAAAGACTGCCGCCTATGGCCACTTCGGCCGGGAACTTCCCGAGTTCACCTGGGAGAAAATCGATCGGGTCTCTTCTCTTCGGAAAAAGGCTGGAATCTAACTTTCTGCACCCACACCAGCAAAAAACTCTCCAGCTTGTAAATCAGGTCACCTGAACCCCGTCCCTCAAGGACGGGGTTTTTTTTAATTCCAGAGTCGGCAGCGCAGAAGGAAAGGGACGCCAACCGAACACCGTTTATATATCGGCAGGGACGTTCTGCCGTTATTCCCGGCCGTTGATCCTTTTTGCATATTGCAATCAAAAGTCGCCAGCCTCAACCTTTGGGGAAACCTCCCTCCATGAGATGGACAATTCTTTCGAGTCGTTTCCATCACCCGGCACAGCAGCTCCTTTTCTCTCTTCTGGAAAGTTTTCCCTCGGCCATGGCCATTGGGAAAATTTTCAAACTCTGTTATGGTAAAAAATCGCCTATTTGGCGGTTTTGAGGTCTGAATTGCCCCTTTTCGCTTTTTTCAGGCGATGAAAATTACCACATTTTACCTCTGAGGTAATTGTCCACACCCATTCTTTGGTATATTTTCAATTTTCAAAAAACGATGTTTCATTTATAGTGTTATGGTCTTTGGATCCACTATCTCAGATCGCTGGAAGGAGGGGTTCGTAACGGGATCGGAATTTTGTTTATATTCATGATGGAACTAAGGTAAGTATCCGTTTTGTCTATCATATAATTTCGCTGGCTAAAGGAAATACGTTGAACCGGTTCTCTGTCGTTCGATGTCTTGCGTGCATAGAAAACAATATCCCATAGGAGAAGAAGCTCTTGTCATCCATCGATCTCTTTTTTCAGCAAATCCTCAACGGTCTTACGCTGGGGAGCGTATACGGTCTGGTCGCTCTCGGCCTGACCCTGGTCTACGGCATCCTGCATGTGCCGAACTTCTCGCACGGGGCCCTTTACATGGTGGGCGCCTTTGTCGCCTTTTTCCTGATCGTCGATCTCGGAATAAACTACTGGGTAGCCATGATAGGGGCCGCCGCCGTGGTGGCTATTCTGGGAGTTCTTTCGGAACGGCTGGTCTTCACTCCCCTTCGTCATGCGCCGCCCATCCATGACAAGATCGCCGCCATCGGGGTCCTTTTATTTCTCGAAGCGGTCATCATGGCGATCTGGGGCGCCGAATTCAGGCGCATGCCCGCTCCGTATACCGAAATGCTCTCAATCGGCAATGTGGCTGCGCCGGCTCAGCGGTGGCTGATCATCGCTGGAGCACTACTCCTGATGGCCGCACTTCATCTTTTTCTTAAAAAAACGATCGCCGGTTCGACAATCAGCGCATTGGCTCAGAATCGCGAGGGCGCTTCGCTTGTCGGTATCGACGCATCGAGGGTCGCCATGCTGACCTTCGCCATCTCGGGAGCTCTGGCCGCGGTTGCGGCCGTCCTGTTCGCACCGATCAACCTGGTCTATCCCGCGATGGGCCACCTGGTGATCATGAAGGCTTTCGTCATCATCATACTCGGTGGAATGGGAAGTGTGCCCGGTGCGATTCTCGGTGGCATGATTATTGGTTTTGCCGAGAGTTTTGGTGCTTTTTACATCTCCACCGATTACAAGGATATTATAGCCTTCGTCCTTCTGGTGGTCATACTTTCATTCCGACCTAATGGCCTGTTCACACAGGGGGAGCGCTGATTTATGAAATACCTCGTTCAGAAAGGCGGATGGCTTATCCTTTTGCTGCTCTGCGTCGCCTTTCCCTTGGTAAGCAGCAACGATTATCAACTTTACGTGATGTCGCTGGCGTTCATATGGGCCATTGCGGCTTCAGGACTTAATCTCGTTACAGGGTTTACGGGGCAATTGAATCTTGCACATGGCGGTTTCATGGCAATCGGCGCCTATACTTTAGGGGTTCTCACGGTCGACTATGGCGTGCCGTTCTGGATCGCCTTCTTGCTTTCGGGCGCCGTATCCGCTTTTATCGGATATTTTGTGGGAATTGTGTCGCTACGGCTGAAGGAGCACTATTTTGCGATCTTCACGCTCTGCGTAGGCTTCATCCTTTATCTGCTGATTGAAAAATGGGAAGCCCTCACCCACGGCACCTCCGGCGTGATCGGCGTCCCGGCGCCCCCGCCGATAGGACCCGTCAGCTTCGAGTCAGCCATCTCTCAGTACTACCTTGTTCTCTTCCTCCTGGTGGTCAGTCTGTTCCTTATGCACCGGATTGTCACTTCTCTTCTGGGACGGACCTTTATAGCCATTCGCAACAGCGAAGAACTGGCCGAGGCGCTCGGGATCAACCTGATGCGAAACAAGGTGCTTTCCTTCGTGCTCTCCACCTTCTTCGCAGGAATCGCAGGGGGGATGTTCGCTGGTTTCGTTCGTTTCATCGGGCCCGACATCGCGCACGTAATGCATACCTTCGATATGATCACCTTTATGCTGGTTGGCGGCATCGGCACCCTTCTGGGCCCCATCGTGGGCACTTTGCTGGTGACGTGGCTCACCCAATCGCTCCAGTTTCTGCAGGATTTCCGAATGATCGTATTCGGACCGCTACTGGTCCTGCTGGTGATTTTCTTCCCGCATGGGCTGGTTGGCAGCTATAAAATATGGCAGGTTAAACGTGCGGCCAAGCGCGCCGCCGAGGCGCAGCAGGCCGGCACGCCAATTCAGAGTAAATCCCGGATCGAGACGAATGCCTCGGGCGAAGGCGTTGGCGAGGAGGCCAGAAGCAATGCTTAATGTAAAAGGTTTGACAAAACGGTTCGGGGGGCTTGCCGCGGTAAACAACGTGGACGCTGATTTTGAAAAAGGTAAAATAACAGCGATTATCGGTCCTAACGGCGCCGGCAAAACCACCTTTTTCAATCTGGTGGCGGGTACCCACAAACCGACTTCAGGGAAGATTCTTTTCCAGGGAAAAGAAATCAACGCTATGCGTGCTGACCTGGTCGCCCGTCTCGGGATTGCACGGACCTTTCAGACAACCCATCTTTTTGAGAATGCCAGCGTATTTGACAATATCATCGTCGGCCATCGATTGAGGACCCATTCCGGGTTCTGGGACGTCATGGTCAATAGCCGCAGGCTTCGCAACGAGGAGCAGATCTGCCGAAAACGCGCAATGGAGGTTCTCGATTTTGTCGGCCTTGCAGATCTTGCACCTCGAATTACGGCCGACATATCCCAGGAAGCGCGAAAACGGGTCGCTTTTGCCCTGGCGATGGCCACGGATCCAGAGATGGTCCTTCTGGACGAACCCGCAGGCGGGGTCAACCCGGATGAAACAGTAGGATTATCCGAGTTGATCAAGAAAATGGTTGTACATGGCTATACGGTTGGGCTTATCGAACATAAAATGGATATGATCATGGGCATCGCCGATAAGATCATTGTGCTCGACCACGGTGAGAAAATCGCCGAAGGCTCGCCGGCCGAGGTTCGAAGCAATCCATTGGTAATAGAGGCTTATTTAGGGAGTGAACATGCTGCAGCTTGAGAACCTGTCGGTCCGATATGGAAGCTTTCGAGCCCTCAATGACGTCAGTCTGCATGCTGATGAAGGGGAATTGGTGGTTCTCCTGGGCGCCAACGGCGCCGGAAAGAGTAGTATTTTTCTGACCGTCAGCGGACTCAATAAACCTGCCGGGGGCGCCATCCGTCTCAAGGGGAAAGAAATCGGCGGAATGAAACCGTCTAAGATTGTCCGATCAGGCGTGGTGCATTGCCCTGAAGGACGCAAACTTTTTCCCAAAATGTCAGTGATGAAAAACCTCACTCTCGGGGCCTATGTCTATTCGCGTGATCAGGTGGGGGTTCGTCGCAGTCTGGAAGAGGTTTTCGAACTGTTCCCGATCCTGCGTGACAAAAGGTACGAGGCGGCTGGTTCCCTCAGTGGGGGGCAGCAGCAGATGGTCGCTATCGGTCGGGCCCTGATGGGACGTCCGAAGATTCTGCTTCTCGATGAGCCCTCTTTGGGGCTGGCGCCTCTGGTGGTGAAGCAGGTGCTCGATGTAGTCAAGAAAATTAATGAAAACGGCACAACTGTTCTTCTTGCGGAGCAGAACGCCTTTGCGGCCCTGAAGATTGCACATCGTGCATACGTTATCGAGGGTGGTCGCATTGTTATGGAAGGAGAATCAGATACTCTCCTGCACGATGAAAACGTACGCAAGGCATATATCGGAGCTTGATTCCGCCGAATAATTTTCGGTGTCATGTGACATGAAAAACAGGCAATTGAAAAGGGCGGTCGGCCGGATGCTTTCCGCCATTTCAGAGCTGGTCCAACAACGCAGTTTTAAAAGGAGGAAAAAGGCATGAGGATGACACAACGCTTTACTCGCCTGCTATCTGTAATGGTTTCGGCAGGACTGGTGCTGGCGGCCGGCAGTGTCGCGGCGCAGGAAACAATCACTCTTGGATTTACCGGGCCGCTGAGCGGCGGCGCCGCCATTTATGGGAAAAATTGCCTGAGCGGCATGAAGATGGCCGAGAAGGAAATCAACGCCAATGGCGGATTTGAAGTCAACGGCAAAAAGTACAATCTCGAAGTCGTAGCTCTGGACGACAAGTACTCCCCCGCCGAAGCCGGGGTGAACGCTCGTCGTCTGGTCCAGGCAAATAACGCCCCGGTCGTATTCTGCCCGCATTCCGGCGGCATATTCGCACTGCAGGCTTTCAATGAGCGGGAAAACTTCGTTCTGGCAGCTTACAGCAGCGTTCCCTCGATTACCGAGCGCGGAAACAAGTTGACGGTCCGCATCCCCCCCTCTTTTGACGTTTACCTCAAACCATTCTCCAAATACACGATGGAGCGCTTCGGTAAGAAAGTCGCCGTGGCCAATGCAACCCATGACTACGCTAAATACTGGACGAAGCTTTTTGTTCCCGTCTGGGAGGAAATGGGCGGTGAGGTCGTAGCTGATAATCCGATGGACTACAACAAGGACACCGATTTTTACAGCGGCATGTCCCGTGTTCTGGCTGCCAAGCCGGACGTGCTTTTCATCGGCGGCGCTTCTGAGCCGACCGCCCTGGTCGCAAAGCAGGCTCGTGAACTCGGTTTCAAGGGCGGCTTTGTCGTCATGGATCAGGCCAAGCTTGATGAGATGGCCCGGGTCCTCGGCAGCGCAGAGGCCCTGGAAGGCGCCATCGGCGTCACCCCGCTGATGATCTATGGCACCGACTCCGCGGCTGCTTTCGTGGAACGCTACAAAAAGGCATATGATGGCAACATCCCCGGATCCGAGGCGGCTTTCCATTATTTCGCCACCTACCTCTTTACCGAGGCGATGAATCAGGCGGGGACCACCGAGGATGCGAAGGCTATTCGCGCAAATATCGCAAAAGCGCTGAAGGCTATTCCTTCCGAAAACAGCCCCTATGGAACGGACACCATCTCCGAAACCGGAGCTCTGGAAGGGGATCCCAACGTGGCCGTTGTTGAAGATGGAAAAATCAAGCGCACCATGGTTAAAGACATCATGGGCAAATAATCATTTTGACCCGATCCGCGGGGGGAGGCCAGACCTCCCCCCTTTTTTTCATCGTTCAGCATGTCTCCCTGGGAAGCAGAGGGAGTTTTTATTTTCCGGAGCCGCCCACCGAATTATCGAGGAATTCCTGATGAGCAAAGATGATTTTCGAAAAGTGTGCATAATTACAGGTTCGGCGACGGGGCTTGGCGCCGCAATCGCAAAAAATCTCGCCGACATGGACTGGAATGTTGTGATCAATTACACAAAGAGCCTGGAGGAGGCTAAGGAAACGGAAATGGCTTGCAGGGAGCGTGGCGCCGATACCCTTCTTGTTCAGGCTGACATCTCCAGGGACGGGGACTGCCGCCGCATGGCCGAATCTGCCATGGAGAAGTGGGGCCGGATCGATGCCCTGGTAAACAATGCGGGCGTGTCCCGCTTTGCCAGCCAATCCGACCTGAATGCCCTTGAGGCGCAGGATTTCCATGATATCTATGCAGTCAACGTGATCGGGACATATCAGATGAGTCGCGCTGTGGAACCTCATATGAAAGCAGCAGGCCAGGGTTCCATTGTCAATGTATCATCAGTTGCCGGCGTCACGGGGATGGGTAGTTCAATTGCCTATGCCGCCTCGAAAGGCGCATTGAATACCATGACCCTCTCTCTGGCGCGCAATCTTGGCCCGGAGATTCGCGTCAACGCAATCTGCCCGGGCATGATCCAGAGCCGCTGGTTGAAATCCGGACTTGGTGAGGAGAGGTATGAAAAGGCCTTGAGGAATTACAGGAAAATTACACCGCTTCAGGCTGCGAGTACGCCTGAGGATATCGCTGAGGCCGCCGTCTTTTTCGTCACCTCCGGACGACATATTACGGGTGAATTGCTGCTGGTGGATGCAGGTATGCATCTGGGTTTCGCCCCTCTGACGGCTCGATAGGTCTGAATTCCGGAGGATCCGCGGGATTTTCAATTTCCCGAGGAGAAGGGGAAGGATCATGGACGCAGTCAGGAAAATTCTGATTTATGGGACTGGCCCTCACGCCCGGATTGCCCTCGATATTATCGAAAGGAGCGATGAATCCTTTCGAGTGATCGGACTGATTGACGAAAATGCCGATCAGGAGGAAGTTTACGGATACCCTGTTTTCCACCACATGGATGAGAAACCAATTGCCGGAATCAGTGCGGGCGTGGTGGCGATCAGCGACAACTGGCGGCGTTCCCTGGTGGTCAGGGATATTCTTCAGAAGCGGAAGGATTTTCGATTCGTTTCGGTTGTGCATCCATCCGCACAGATCGCCAGGAATGTCGAAATTGGAGAGGGCGCTATTATCATGGCGGGTGTTTGCATCAATCCCGATGCGCAAATAGGGGCGCATTCCATCCTCAGCACCGCTTCTTCCATCGACCACGATAACCGATTGGGGGTTTTTGTGACGATATCTCCTGGAGTTTTTCTCGCCGGCAATGTACGGGTGGGTGATTTTACAATGCTCGGCCTGGGCACGAAGGTTAGCAATAATATCGAAATCGGTTCCCATAGCGTTATTGGCGCAGGCAGCGTTGTGGTAAGAGATATTCCCGGCGGTGTCATTGCCTATGGAAGTCCCTGCCGTCCCGTTCGAACACGTGAAAAAGATGAGCCGGCTTTACGCAGTCGCCCCTAGTCATTTGTCTACGCTGGGAAAGGCTGTAGAAACATAGGAGGCGCTGCGGACATCCTGGGAGATAGGAGCGAAATGCTATAAAAGGAAGGGACAAGCCATCCGACTTGTCCCTTGGTGTGCGGTAAAAATTTCAAAATTATTTCTGTCTGAGATCTTTCTTTAGTACCTTGCCCACCAGATTTTTGGGAAGTCCCTCCAAAAACTCAACGTACTTGGGGGTTTTGAATTTTTTCAGACGTTCCGTGCAGTAAGCGATAATTTCTCCGGCGGTCACACTCTGGCCAGGATTCAGAACCACAAAAGCTTTGATTTCTTCACCGTAAACCTCATCCTTGACGCCAACCACCGCAGCCTCGGAAACCTTGGGGTGACTGAAAATGACTTCTTCCACCTCACGTGGGGCGATATTTTCCCCTCCCTTGATGATGATGTCCTTTTTTCTTTCGGTGATGAAGAAATATCCTTCTTCGTCCATATATCCTACGTCACCGGTATAAAGCCATCCGTCCTTCAGGACCTCGGCAGTGGCTTCCGGTTTATTCCAGTAACCTTTCATCAACATGGGGCCGGAAATGAGGATCTCCCCTTCCATTCGGGGAGGGAGTTCACGTCCTTCGAAATCCACCACTTTCATTCGCGTTCCGTTCATCGGCAGTCCGATCGAACCGACCTTCTTTTTCCCGTCCAGGGGATTTACCGAATTATTCGCGCCTGCCTCGGTAAGCCCCCATCCCTCGATGATTTCATGTCCGAACTTCTCCTTGAAGCGGTTCCGTGTCTCCAGGGTGAGGGGAGCTGATCCTGAAATCCAGTATTTCATCGTGCTTAAATTGTATTTTTCCGGATTCGGATGGAGAAGCATATAGACATACATGGTGGGGACAGCACCCAGGAAATTTGCCTGATAATTTTCTATGGACGAGAAAACCTTGTCAATGTCAAAGGTATTCAAAAGAACCGTTCTTCCTCCACCTACCAGGGAACCGTAGTTCATGCTGGCGATTCCGTAGGAATGACACAAGGGAAGAAGGCTGACGCTGGTCATCCCGGAGGGAAGCTTTATGGTATCGTCCTGCATTTTGGCATTGGAATAGAGGCTGTAGTGCGTATGCATGACACCCTTTGGATTCCCTGTGGTGCCGGAGGTGTAGATCAGGGCAGCGAGATCATTATCGTTTGTCGGTTCAATGGAGGTCTCCTGTTGGGATTCGACCAGGGAATAATAGGAATACGTCTTGGGGGGGACCTCTTTGTCGATAAGGATAATGTTCTTGATGTTGGGTGCATGCTGCCTGGCTGCCTCGATTTTGGGCAGAAACTCCATACTGCTGATTACCGTCTCCGCCCCTGTGTCGTTGTAGATGTAGGCGGTTTCGCGATCACCCACCATGAAGTTGATGGGAACGACCACCCCTCCGATGGCGTATACGGCGCTGAAGCTCTGCAGAACTTCGGGGCAATTGGGCATGTGAATGATTACCCTGTCGCCAGGCTGGACACCCATTTCCTTCAGGGCGCTTCCCAGACGGAGGGAGGTTCGGCGCAATTGGACATTTGTAAATTCCCGACCTTCGAAAATCAGGGAAACGTGCTCGCCGAAGCGAGCGATCTCATTCTGGGACAGGTCAGCAAGATTCATCTCAGGCTCCTCACCGAAAAGGTATACGGATATAATCTCTGGAAGGGTTATGGTGTTTTAAAAAGGCAATTACAAACTACCAATTAATGCGTATGCTGTCAATATTTTCCACTGCTTTTATCCCTCTTTCAGGGACTATAAGGAATCCTTTCCACATTGCTAATGAAACGAAAAACTGTTACAAAGTAAAGCTTATCCATTCCTTGACAAGGTTATTCCATCTTCAGTCTCGTGATTACTTCACAGGTAATGGAAATTCTGTTGCTCTGGAAATAGCTTGCAGGAGTGTCAAAAGGTTGCTTTTACTCTTTTATGGAGGTCGATTCAATGTCTCAGCTACTTGAAATTCTTGGCAGCAGGTATCCGATTCTTCAGGGCCCCATCCGGGATCTCAATGACCCTGATATGGTGGCCGCTGTATCCGAGGCCGGGGGGTTCGGCATATTGGCGCTGGGCGCCGTTCATAATCCGGAAAAAGTGCGGGGGATGATTAAAGAGGTGAAGGCGCGCACGAATAAGCCCTTCGGCGCCAATCTCATGATCGCTATGAATCCCAATAACGAGGCGATACTTGAAGTTCTGTTCCAGGAGGGCATACGTACCGTGACCACCTCGGCCGGTTCCCCGAAAAAGATTTACCCCAAAATCCAGGAATTGGGGATGAAGGGTCTTCACGTTGCACTCTCCGCGCCACTGGCGGTCAAAGCGGCCGACGCCGGTGCGGACGGAGTTATTGTCTCGGGATTGGAATCGGGAGGATTACGCACCACCGGTCCGGAGTCCACCAACATGGTTCTTGTGCCCCTCGTCTGTGATATGCTGAATGTTCCAGTCGTAGCCGCAGGCGGAATCGCCGATCGACGGGGGTTTCGCGCCGCACTGGCGCTCGGAGCGCAAGGGGTGCAGATCGGCACCGCTTTCCTGGCTTCAGAAGAGAGCCCGGCACACAGGGGTTGGAAGGACGCGATCCTGGCATGCGGGGATGGAGGAACGACCTTGCTGCCCCGGGGACCGGTGGCGTACCGGATGATTATTAATCGCGAGTTGAAGGACGGGGACAATAATGAAGAGGAACCAGGGAAGACTGACAGGAACTGGGGTGCGGGGCAGGTCAGTGCATTGATTCGGAAAATACGGCCGATCCGGGAAATCATCGAGGAGATGGTCTCCTGATCGATATCCTCTTTGGCACATTAAAAAATGGATCTGCCTGAGATATCTATTATCGTTCCGGTGTTCAACGAAGCCGCCTGTCTCCCGGACCTCTTCGCTTCCCTGGAAGCTCAGAGGAGGATCCGTTTCGAACTGATCCTCTGCGATGGGGGATCGACCGATAAAACAATAGCGGAGGCGGAGGCGCCCGGGGGGAGTTTCCTGTTTCTGCCGTTTGCTGCAATGTGAAAGGGGAAGAGCACGGCAGATGAATCGCGGGGTCCGCGAAGCCGATTCGGAGCTCCTTTCTTTTTTGCACGCGGACTCTACCTTCCCTGATCCCCTGGTGCTTCAAAAGGGAGTGGATACCTTGCGCAAGGCATTTGCCCGACGCGGCGACCAGCGGTCGGCGGGGCATTTCCCTCTTCGGTTCCGGCGCAGCGAGGAAAATCCTTCCATCGGGTATTCTTTCTATGAATTCAAAGCTCGCGATCGGCTCCGCCGGTGGTATTCAACCGGGGAATTTGTGCGGGCGAACGCCTGGCAGCTTGTGGTGGCGCAGGACCTCCGACGTCAATTCCGGCAAGGGCTTCCGGTTGAGCGCATGTCGGCTCCGGACTTGAAGAATTTCGACCGTCGATGGGACCGGCTGACCGGGAATTTTCCAGGTCGCGTGGCAGCGGCGATCCTGAGCTCGATCTGGTTTCGATGGTTTTTCCGGCGCAGGCGGCAAATCGAATCGGGGCCTCTCCCTGGCGGGATATTGTGATGAAAGGTTCCTGTGATAAAGTTGAGGGAAAAACATTCAAGAAAGAATGAGGTTTTCCATGAGAAGGCACTTTGCATTTTCATTGATGGTTTTACTTGCTTCTCTTCTGTCCGTATCCTGCACGACCTATAAGAGCCAGGAAGTTCCATTCCGTCATCCTTCGGCCTATGCCGGTATGAAGACCGTGGCGGGCGCCCAGGTTGCCGCCGATGATTTCGCCGATGAGCGAGCAGCCAAGGAAGCATTCGGCTTCAATGTTCGAGAAGCCGGCCTTCTTCCGGTGCAGGTGATTGTCGACAATGCCGGTACGCACCCCCTGCTGTTGGTTCCCGAACAGACTTTTCTTGTTGATGCACAGGGAAATATGTGGAATCTGATGGATTCGCGAACGGCTTACGAAAGGGTGGAGCAGAGTACCGAATATGGCCGGATCGCCAAGGGGGCAGGTCGTACGGGACTTCTCGGGGCGGCCGGGGGCGCCGTAATCGGGGCCGCTATCGGAGTTCTCACCGGCGAAAACGTGGGGACAGCAGCGACCAAGGGTGCGGCTCTCGGTGGTGCCGGCGGTGCCGTTGTCGGTGGCGCGCAGGCGGGCTACGGAGAGGACGCCGGTCAACAGATCGCTCGGGATCTGGCCAACAAGCAGTTGGAAAATCAGGCGATTCAACCGGGGGATATGGGACGCGGATTTCTCTTCTTTCCGGGAGAAGCTCCATCGGCCGTACAGCTGCGTCTGCAGTTGAAGGAAACCGATACGGGGGCTACCCACACGCTGATGCTTCCCCTTTGATTCGTGTGAGCAGGAAAAATCAGGGCGGGCAGGTTCCCGCCCTGATTTTATTTTTTCCACGGAAAAAGGATCGGTAATTCTTGATGTAATCTCCCTTTTAATATATCAAGGATCTACTAATTGGTGTAAGGGTCCTGGGAAGGTGCAGCATTGAAAATGACGGTTGGGAAAGTGGGAAACCCGAGTCGATGCTTATCTGCAGGCAACCGGAAGATTCTGAGCGAAAAGAGAAGGAGCAAACAGTGGAGACAGCCACAATGCAGAACGAAGACTTCAAGGTTCGGGAAATGTCCCTGGCATCCTGGGGACGCAAGGAGATCGAAATCGCCGAAACCGAAATGCCGGGACTGATGGCCCTTCGGGAGGAATTTGGCAAAGAGCAGCCTCTGAAAGGGGCCAGAGTTGCCGGATGCCTTCACATGACTATACAGACGGCGGTCCTGATCGAAACGCTGACCCATCTGGGGGCCGAGGTCAGGTGGAGCTCATGCAACATCTTCTCTACCCAGGATCATGCCGCCGCCGCCATGGCGGAAGCGGGAATTCCCGTGTTCGCCTGGAAGGGGGAAAGCGAAGAGGAGTACTGGTGGTGCGTAGAGCAGACCATCAAGGGACCGGACGGCTGGACTCCCAATATGCTCCTGGACGATGGAGGGGATCTGACGGAGGTGATGCATCAGAAGTATCCTGAATTGATGAAGGAAGTGCGAGGGCTTTCCGAGGAGACCACCACGGGTGTGCACCGACTCTACCAGATGGAAAAAAGCGGCACGCTTCTCTGTCCCGCTTTCAATGTCAACGATTCCGTAACCAAGAGCAAGTTCGACAATCTTTATGGCTGCCGCGAATCGCTGGCCGACGGAATCAAACGGGCGACGGATGTGATGGTCGCAGGAAAAGTGGTTGTCGTAGCCGGATATGGAGATGTGGGAAAGGGGTGCGCTCAGGCCATGAAAGGTCTTGGTGCACGGGTGATCATCACTGAGATCGATCCCATCATCGCACTGCAGGCAGCAATGGAAGGCTACCAGGTGACCACCATGGAAGAGGCTGCGCCCCTTGGCGATATTTTCGTCACGGCCACGGGATGCAGGGACATCATAACCCGACATCACATGGAGGTAATGAAGAATCAGGCCATTGTCTGCAATATAGGTCACTTTGACCTTGAGATCGATATCGCTTCCGTTCGGGGCCTGGAATGGATCAACATCAAGCCCCAGGTCGACCACGTGATCTTCCCCGATGGGAAGCGGATCATTCTTCTTGCCGAAGGAAGACTGGTGAATCTTGGCTGTGCGACCGGTCATCCCTCCTTCGTCATGTCAAATTCATTTACGAATCAGGTGATGGCGCAGATCGAACTGTGGAATAATCCCGGTAAATACGACAATAAGGTTTATGTACTCCCCCGGATTCTCGACGAAAAAGTTGCGCGGCTCCATCTGGGGAAATTAGGGGTAAAATTGACTGAATTGACCGATAAGCAATCAGAATACTTGGGAATTCCCGTGGGAGGACCCTTCAAATCGGATCTTTATCGCTATTGATTCAGCCGCCCGATGGGGCATCTGCCCCTGGGTTTCAGATGCAACTTCAGCGGTTTTAAAAGGCGCACGTTCTCCAGTCAGTTGAGAATAGGGATATCTGCATACCTCCCGCCCCGGAAAACAGGCAGGGTTTTTCAGAGGAGGGCCCGGCAGCATTGAAGGCAGAACCTTGGCCCTTTAAACCGTCCTTTGCGGTCCTTCCAGTCCTTGCTGAAATTTTCGTGAACGGAAAAAGAAGAATGGACCTGGAGAAAAGACCTGCACATACGGGAGGAAAGAGAGGGAAGGGGCTCACTGGCTGGTATCATCGGACCATGGATTTCCTGAAATGGCTGGGGCGCCATGAATTCGGCATCCTGGCCATTTTGCTTCTCGTCTCCGCGGGAATCTGGGGATTTGCGGAACTGGCCGACGAAGTCATGGAAGGTGAGACCCGGCAGGTGGACAAGGCGATCCTCCTGGCGATGCGCACCCCTGGTGATCCTTCCGACCCGATCGGCCCGAAGTGGGTCGAGGAAATCGGGCGGGATTTCACGGCGCTCGGGGGAATGGGCGTCCTGACCTTTATCGCCCTGGCCGCATGCGGATTCCTTCTTCTCCAGGGGAAACGCAGGTCGACGTTTCTGGTTTTTGCGGCCGTCGTCGGGGCGATCGTCCTGAGTTCGATTCTAAAAATAGGTTTCGACCGCCCCCGGCCCGATCTGGTGCCGCACGGTTCGTACGTCATGACCGCAAGCTTCCCCAGCGGGCATTCAATGCTGTCCGCCGCCACCTATCTCACGCTGGGCGCCCTTCTGGCGCGGACGCAGAACCGTCTCAGGATAAAAGCCTATATCCTGATTCTGGCCATTCTTTTGACCCTGCTTGTAGGAATCAGCCGGGTCTATCTGGGCGTTCATTGGCCGACGGATGTCCTGGCCGGTTGGACCGCCGGCGTCACATGGGCGCTGCTTTGCTGGCTGGTGGCGGGTTGGCTTCAGAAAAAGGGCCGAATCGAACCGGAAGATTCGGGAGTCGAAGACGAAGAAAGTTAACCTTTATCCCACTTCATTGTATTCTCTTTCCCTGAACACCACTTCCAGTTCCTCCTCGGCCAGCCTCCGGCAGGCTTCCATATCGATTCCGGGAATGGCCACTGCGGTTGCCGTTACGGAAGGGATGTATTTTTTCGCTTCCCGCAGAAAATTTTTCACCTCCTCGAAAGCATCGGTTCCAAACCTTGAACGGCAGAAGTGCTGGTAGGTTTCGGGGTCAGGAGCGTTCAGTGAAACGGATACGGCATCTACCAGTCCGGACAGCTCTGGAAGGATGTTGCGCCCGTGGACCAGGTTGGCCTGTCCGTCCGTATTGACGCGGATCCGGATTCCCTTTTTTTTCAGCTCCGTTGCCACATCCTTGAGAAGATCGAGGCGGATCAGGGGTTCTCCATATCCACAGAAAACCACTTCTTCATAGCTCTCCGGATTGCCGATGGCAGCCATCACCTCTGCAAACTCCGGATCTTTTTCCAGTCTCAGATGATGTCCCTTGACCGTAAAGTCCTTGAATTTAGCGCAGAATATACAACTGTTGGTGCACCGGTTGGTGAGGTTGAGGTAAAGAGAGTTGCGTATGGGGTAGGCAATGCGGGAGTCCCGTCCCGTCTCCCCGATGCCGAAGAGGTTGAACGCGTTCAGAGTTGTGATCCGGGCCACGTCCTCCAGGGTGAGACCTTTGATCTCGGCTATCTTTTCAGCTGTATGTCGGACGAAGGCCGGCTCGTTGCGTTTGCCCCGGAGAGGCTGCGGCGCCAGATAGGGACAATCTGTCTCCACCAGTATCGCTTCCATGGGAATCCGGCGGACGATTTCCCGGGCCTCTTCGTTTTTGGGATAAGTGATGGTTCCCGGAAAGGAGATGTAAAAACCGAGATCGAGGCAAGCCCTGGCCATTTCCAGGTCGCCGCTGAAGCAGTGCAGTACCCCACTGATCTCAGCCGCTTTTTCCTCCCGAAGGATCGCTATGACTTCCTCGTGGGCGTCACGATCATGAACGATGATCGGTCGGCCGACCTCCCTGGCCAGACGAATCTGATGGCGGAAGGCGCTGCGTTGATCGTCTCGCGGCGCGCGGTCCCGATAGAAATCAAGACCGATTTCCCCGACCGCAACCACCTTGTCTTTCCGGACAATCAACCCCCTCATCTTTTCCAGAACATTGTCGGTCAGAGAGGATGCCTCATGGGGATGAATACCCACCGCCGCATAGACTGAGGGATAACGATAGGCGATCTCCACATTGCAGAGGGAACTTTCCAGATCGCATCCCACACTTATCATGTAACCGACACCGTTCTCCAGCGCCCGGGCGATCACCTCCTCGCGGTCTTCGGCGAAACGGGCGCTGTCCAGGTGAACATGGGTGTCGATCAAGTGGCTAGAGAGGTCATTCATTGCGGACTCCAGGTGAAATCATAATAATTGTCCTCGCTACAGGCACAGAGGAGAGAATCGAAATTCAACAGGTGCTTCCTGCGGTGCCATAGGGAGATTGTACGTTTTGCTTCTTTCAAAAGAAAGGGGCGCCGAATGCGCCCCGGGATTGCGATTTTCGTATCCGGTCATTCCTTTTCCATGCGCGGAAAAAGCGGCTCGGCTTTTTGAATAAGAGCGCCCGGCTTCATCCCTCCCCAGGCATCGCGGTCCGCCAGAAGCATGTTTTTCGGATCGTTTCCAAGTATGGATTCAATCTTCGCACCCGTTTCCGGCATAAAAGGAGCGATCAGAAGTCCGATCAGGCGTACAGCCTCGATCAGGTTGTACATGACCGTAGCAAGGCGCTCCTTTTTCTCCTTGTCACGCGCGAGCATCCAGGGTGCGGTGTCGTCGATATACTTGTTGGCGTCACCGATCAGACTCCAGATGGTCTGCAGGACTTTATTGAAAGCCAGTTCGTCCATCTGTTCGTCCGCCAGCTTCAACGCCTTGGGAAAACGCCCGATAAAAGCTTCATCTTCCCGTTGTAGAGGGCCGGGAGAGGGAAGGGATCCCCCAAAATACTTGCTGACCATGGCCGTGGAGCGGCTCACCAGGTTGCCAAGATCGTTGGCCAGGTCGGAGTTGAGACGATGAATCAGCGCAGCATGGGAGAAATCGCCATCCAGGCCGAACGGAACTTCGCGGAGGAGAAAATAACGGATGGCGTCGACCCCGTACTTCTCGATCAGCATATTTGGTTCCACCACGTTTTGAAGACTCTTGCTCATCTTCTGTCCCTCGACCGTCCACCATCCGTGGGCGAAAACCTTCTTGGGCAGCGGCAGGCCCGCGGCCATCAGAAACGTAGGCCAGTAGACGGTGTGGAAGCGAAGGATATCTTTCCCGATGAGGTGCACGTCGGCGGGCCAGAAAGTTTTGAAATTTCCTTCGTATTCCGGATAGCCAAGAGCTGTGATGTAGTTGGTCAGAGCATCGAACCAGACATAAATCACATGTTTCTCATCCTCAGGAACGGGAATTCCCCAAGAAAAGGAGGTTCTTGAGATAGAGAGGTCCCGGAGACCCTCCCGGACAAAATTCAGGATTTCGTTGCGCCGGGAGCGGGGTTGAATGAAATCGGGATTCTCTTCAATATGGCGGATCAAGGCGTCCTGGTATTTGCTCATACGAAAAAAATAGGATTTTTCCTTGAGCTTTTCCGTAGGGCGGCCGCAGTCGGGACAGTTGCCTTCCATCAGCTGAGTTTCCGTCCAGAATGTCTCACAAGGCGTGCAGTACCAGTCCTCGTAATCCCCGAGATAAATATCGCCGGAGGCCTGTATTTTCCGGAACAGGTTCTGAACGCCTTTTTTGTGCCGTTCCTGAGAAGTCCGGATGAAATCGGTATGAGAAATCTCCAGCTTTTCCCAGAGCGCCTGAAATCGCTTGACCACCCGATCCGCCAGCTCCAGAGGCGTCTCTCCCTTGGCCTGGGCGGCTTTTTCCACTTTCTGACCATGTTCGTCGGTGCCGGTCAGAAAAAAGACGTTGAATCCCCGGGCCCTTTTGTAGCGGGCCAGAACATCGCATGCCAGTGTCGTGTAGGCGTGTCCGATGTGGGGCACGTCATTGACATAATAAATGGGGGTCGTGACGTAAAAGGATGGTTCCATTGGTTTCTCCTGAATTATTTTTTCCGCTGCCGACGTCTGCCACGGTTGCGCCTGCTCCCGGGTTTGGGTGGGGTCCGCTCGGTGGAAACTTGAGTCTGGGAATCAGATTCCTTTCCCTGCGGCTGCGGGGAAGAAGTCTTTCTTGCTGGTTTCTGGGCTCTTGAAGTCTGCTTTCTCTTCTCGGGGCGAGACTCCCGATCGCCTTCGGATTCCGTGGAGGATTTGTCTCCTGGGGCCCCCGTAGCCGGAGAGGCGCCCTGAAGGTCCTCCGGCGGCAGTTCCCGGGTCTGGCCGTCCTCCGTCCGGACGGTAACCTTTCGGTCCAGAACCTTGAGGTCCACCACCTCTGCCTGACAATTCCCGACCTGGACTTTGCGGCCGCACCTGGGCATGCCCTTTTTCATGGCGCAATAGGTCTCGAATTCATAACTGAGGCAGCAGAGCAGCCGCCCACACTGTCCGGATATTTTATTGGGGTTCAGGGCGAGTCCCTGCTCCTTGGCCATTTTGACGGAAACCGGAGAGAAATCCGTCAGAAATGTGCAGCAACAGAGTTCTCTGCCGCACACCCCGATTCCCCCGGTGAGCTTAGCCTCATCTCGGACGCCGATCTGCCGCATCTCAATCCTTGTATGGAAATGATGTGCAAGATCCTTGACCAATTCCCGGAAATCAACCCTTCCGTCGGCCGTGAAGTAAAAAACAATTTTGGAAGCGTCGAAGAGAAATTCGGCACGGACCAGCTTCATCTCCATCTTGCGGGCCCGGATGCACTCCATACAGAACCTGTAGGCTTCTTCCTCCTTGGAGGCGGATTGTCGAGCCATCTCCAGGTCCTCTGCCGTGGCAAGACGAATAACACTTTTGAGCTCCTTGGCAGACTCTTCCTGGCCGTTTTCAGAGGGAGAAAGAACCACGGTGGCCAGGGCGCGTCCGCGGTCCGTCTCCAGCACCACTTGATCGCCGGCCTGCAGGTCGAGATCCCGGGCATTGAAATCATAGTGCTTTCCGGCAGTGCGGAATTTGACAGAAACGATTCGGGTCATATATCTCTATCCGATCAGGTTTTATATATTTTATATTTGTGCAGCCATCTTCTTTTCACGAATCAGGCCGCCAGGCGCATGAAAAGAACATCCAGGGCAAGTTCCTTATTGACGTTCCGCATGATCTGGCGCCGCCCCTCTTCAATGGCGTTCAATTTCCGCAGAAGGGAGGGAATGTCTTCCTTGGCCGCGACGCGTCGGATTTTTTGCATGAGATCGATATTCACCAGATCCTGCTCCGGAGCCCCGAGGCGCAGGAGAAGAAGATCCCGGAAAAAAGCCTGAATGATCTCCAGAATATCCTGAAGCTGTTCCTTCTCGCCACTCAGCTCCCCGGCGAGTTCGAACAGCGGAAGAATGCTGCCCGGCGAAAGAGCGGTCAGGGCGGCCAGGAGGGTCTTGCGGCGCTCCAGGAAAAGGTCTCGATCTCTTCCGAGCGCTTTTTTGAAACTGCCTTCGGAAAGGGCGGCCAGAATATGCCCCTGAACCTCTCCGAGTCCCAATCGGTCCTGCAGCACCTTTTTCAAGGTGTCCCGGTGAAGACGGCCGAAGGGAAGGCTCTGGCACCGGGAATGAATGGTGTCCAGAACGCCTTCCGGATGGGAAGTCAACAGGATCAGAAGAGCGTCGCCCTGGGGTTCCTCCAGTGTTTTGAGGAGGGCGTTTCCTGCAGCAGGATTCATTTTATCGGCGCCGTCGATGATGCAGAACTTTCGGGGAGCTTCCAGTGGACGATAGCTCAGATCCTTCTGGAGTTCCCGAATCTGCTCTATCTTGATCAGCGCCCCGTCCGGTTCCAGAAGATGAAAATCGGGATGATTGGAATGGATCACCTTGCGGCAGGGAACGCAGTCGCCGCAGCCCAATTTTTGGTCGCAGAAAAGAGCTCTGGCCAAAGCGGTTGCCATAAGACGTTTTCCGACTCCCTCGGGGCCTTCAAAGAGAAAGGCATGGGCGAGACGGTCGGCCCGGACGGCTCTTAGCAGAAACTCTTTCTGCTTTTCGTGGCCGATGATATGCTCAAAAACGTCTACCATGCTTCTCCGAAAAACGTGCTGCAGATCTTTTCGATCCGACTGGCCACCTCATCCCCGGTTCCGTCGGCTTCCACAATCCGGATGCGCTCGGGATGCCGACGGGCAAGCTCGAGATATCCTCGGCGCACCCGACGATGAAAATCAAGTGATTCCTCTTCAAATCGTCCTTCGGCGTCAAAAGCCAGGGCATTCCTGTCGCGGGCGCGGCGGAGGCCGACTTCGACGGGCAGATCCAGCAGCAGCGTCATCCGGGGCATTAATCCTCCCGCAGCCTGGCGGTTCAGGTCTTCAATCAGCTGCCTGTCCAGTCTGCGCCCGAAACCCTGATAGGCAAGGGTGGCGTCGATGAAACGATCGCAGAGAACGACCTGTCCAAGTTCGAGAGCCGGGCGGATGATCTCTTCCACATGCTGGGCCCGTGCCGCGGCATAGAGAAAGAGCTCGGCACGAGGAACCATGGCGCGGCTGTCGGGGTGCAGGAGAATGCGCCGGATGTCGTCCGCGATGGGGCAACCTCCAGGCTCACGCGTCAGGCAAACCTCACCACCGCGCCGCCGCAGGTTTTCGGCAAGTCGGCGCAACTGGGTGGTTTTTCCTGAGCCTTCGATGCCTTCGAATGAAATGAAAGTAGACATGAGTACCAAATCGTTTCATTATAGGAGCGGGGCCGCTAATAATCAAGGAAAACATGGCCCGCCAAACGTTGAAAAAAACTTGTGGTTCCGCTATACTTCGGCTTTTTCCCGCCTGCCGGGAATCGACTTTTCCGCAACTTTTTTCGCGGGCAGAGGAAATTGAGAAGAAAATCCTGTGAAAAATCGCTGACCGAGAAGATCGGATACACTTTCCGGAATCCGGATCTGTTCTGTGAGGCGCTGACCCATAAATCCTTCAGCAATGAGCAGTATGGGAGGGGAGTTCCGCACAATGAGAGGTTGGAGTTTCTCGGAGATGCGGTTCTGGACCTCGTTGTCAGCCAGTATATATTTCATGCTTTCCCTGACTTCCCGGAAGGAAGGCTGACACGCCTCCGTGCCGATGTGGTCAGCGAAAAAAGTCTTGCCGCCATCGGCCGTACGCTGGACCTGGGGGCCTGCCTTTTTCTGGGCAAGGGAGAGGCGCGCAGTGGAGGCCGTGACAAGGATAGCCTCATCGCCGACGGTTTGGAAGCCCTTCTGGGGAGTATCTTCTGCGACGGAGGGCTGGAGGAGGTCCGGATCATCATTGAATCTCTTTTTCGGGATCCCATCGAAAGGGCCGCCCAGCGAAAAATCGGTGCTGATTACAAGACCCGGTTGCAGGAAAATCTTCAGGGCCGCTTCGGAAAACCACCGAGATATGCTCTGGTACAGGCCGAGGGCCCCGATCACGAACGGACGTATTCCGTGGAGGTCAGCTTCGAAGATCGGATCATCGGACGAGGGCAGGGACGGACCAAAAAAGCGGCCGAACAGGAAGCTGCCTGCAAAGCGCTCGAGGAACTTGAGAGGCTGGCGTGAAGATATATCCTTTCTTCATCCCGCACGAGGGGTGCCCTCACAGGTGTCTCTTCTGTGACCAGCACAGTACCTCAGGTCGCGCCTTCCGCCCTTCCCCCGAGGAGGTCTCTGCCGAGCTGGACCGGATGCTTCCTCCCTGCGGTGAAGGGGAAGTAGCTTTTTATGGAGGGACTTTTACCCTGCTGGACGCTGTACAGCGGGATGGATATCTCGAGTCCGCAGCGCCAGCCCTCCGCGCCGGACGGGTCGCCGGGATCCGCGTTTCCACCCGTCCCGATGCGCTGGGAGGGGATATCGCCTCGTACCTGCGGGAAAGGGGGGTAACTACGGTAGAGCTCGGGTGCCAGTCTTTTTCGGAAAGTGTTCTGCGGGCGGTGAAGCGAGGACATGGTCCCGAGTGCATCCCAGAGGCTGTCGAGAGGCTGCGGAGATCCGGTCTCCGGATCGGTCTGCAACTTCTTCCGGGTCTTCCAGGCGGAGATCGGCATGAAGCCGTGGATTCTCTGGAGCAAGCTCTGGCGCTGAAACCTGATTTTCTCCGCATCTATCCTGCCGTGGTTTTCCGGGGAACGGGTCTTGAGGATCTGTATCTCGCGGGCCGTTACAGCCCTCCGGGAGCGGAGAAAGCGGCCCTGTGGTGCGCTGATCTTCTCTGGCGCTGCCGCCGCGCCGGGGTTCCGGTTGTCCGTATGGGCCTCCAGGGAAACCCTGCTCTCGATTCGAAAAGCATGGTTGCCGCGGGCGCCTACCATCCGGCATTCGGTCAACTGGTCCGCTCTTGTCTCTGGCTGCGCGCCCTGAGACGGATCGCCTTTGACCAGGAGATATCGGTACGGGTTCATCCTGCCGATCTTTCCGATGCCCGGGGACACCGCCGGGCCAATCTGGAGGCGTTGCGGAGAGAAAGGGCAGGTTTTTCAATCGTGCCGGATCCGGGCCTCCATCGGGAGGACCTCGCATTGGGCGACCGGATTTTTACCCTCACTGAACTCACGGAATTTACCTGAAAGGAGGCCCGAATGAGTGATGCTGCTTCCTCCTTCCGTTCCGGCTTCGTGGCGATCATTGGCCGCCCGAATGTGGGAAAATCGACACTGCTCAACCGGATTCTCGGGCAGAAGATCGCCATTACCTCACCCAAGCCCCAGACCACCCGCAACAGGATCCTGGGAATCCATACCGTGCCCGAAGGTCAGATCCTCTTTCTGGATACTCCCGGTATTCACAAAGGCGAAGGCAAGCTCAATCGTTACATGGTCGATCAGGCCCTGTCCGCCTGCGCGGATGTGGATGCGATCCTGTTATTAGTCGAGGCCACGAACCGTCCGGAAAAAAAGGACGAATTCATCATGGAGTTCCTCGAGAAGACCCTCGCCCCGGTGATTCTGGTTATCAACAAGATCGATCTGGTCTCTCCGGAGTTTCTGCTGCCCTTGATCGACCATTACTCAAAACGTTTTTCTTTCCGGGAGATCATCCCCGTCTCTGCCCTCTCGGGAGATGGAACAGAGGACATAGTCCGCTCGCTGTTGCGGCTCCTGCCAGAAGGCCCGAAGTACTATCCCGAGGAGATGATCACGGATTTGCCGGAACGGTTCATTGTGGCGGAAATGGTCCGTGAACAGGTGCTTATCCGGACCAGTGAGGAAATTCCCTATGGTGTGGCGGTTCTGGTGGAGAAGTTCGAGGAAAAACCCGAGAAGAACCTCGTGGTCCTGAACGTGGTCATCCATGTCGAGAGGGAATCTCATAAAAAAATCATTCTCGGCAAAAACGGTCAGATGATCCGGACCATCGGTCAGTCTGCTCGTCACGAAATAGAGCGATTTCTCGGAACCCGCGTTTATCTTGATCTCTTCGTTCGGGTTCAGAAGAACTGGACCCGATCCGAACGACTCCTGAAAGAGTTCGGGTACCACTGACAGCGTTTTCGGACGCATCCCTCCTATATTTGGTTCCAATCATGATTCCAGTTGTTGCCATTGTCGGTCGGCCCAATGTGGGCAAATCTACACTTTTCAATCGAATACTCGGACGCCGAAAGGCAATTGTCGAGGATATCCCCGGGGTTACCCGCGACCGCAATTATGCGGAAGTCACACGTTTCGAAATTCCATTTCTTCTCGTCGATACGGGCGGCTTCGAACCAATCAGCGAAGACCGTCTGCTGGTGCAGATGAGGGAGCAGGCACAGCTGGCCATCGAGGAGGCCGATGTCATTCTGTTTATCATGGACGGGCGTGAAGGGTTGACGCCTTCGGACCTTGAAACGGCTTCCATGCTGCGCCGGGTGGATAAACCCGTTTTCAGTGTTGTCAACAAGATCGACGGGGAAAAACAAGAATCCGCCGTCGGTGAATTCTATGCTCTGGGGGTGGAAAATATTCATTCCGTATCCGCAGAGCACGGACGGGGCGTGGAGGATCTGATGGAGGAGGTTGTTGCTTGCCTTCCTCCTTCCCGGGTTTCTCCAGCTGTTGAGAAGGAAACGCGTCTGGCTGTCGTCGGGCGTCCGAACGTCGGCAAGTCTTCCCTTGTCAATCGGCTGCTGGGTTATGAGCGGGTGGTTGCCAATCCCGTTGCGGGAACGACCCTGGACAGCATCGACACCCCTTTTGTCTACAACGGCCAACGATACGTCCTGATAGACACGGCGGGCATTCGTCGCAAGGGGAAGGTCAGCCTGACTCTGGAGAAATTCAGCATTATCCAGGCGCTGAAAGCCATGGACCGTGCCCATGTGGTTCTGGTTGTCATCGATGCCGAACAGGGGGTTGTCGAGCAGGACCTCACGGTGGCGGGATATGCGCATGAAAAGGGAAGGGCCGTTATTCTCGTGGTTAACAAGTGGGACATCCCTGAAAAAGACACGTCATCCACTGGAAAATTCACGCGTGAATTGCGGGATTCATTCAAGTTTCTTCCCTACGCTCCTATTCTCTTCGTCTCCGCCCTCACTGGACAGCGTGTATCCAAAATCATGGGTGTTGTCGAAAAAGTTTCCGAAGAATACAACAAAAAAATAGCTACTCCCAAACTGAACAAAATTCTCACCGAGGCTATCGAGGCGCATCCGCCCCCCGTTTACAGGGGGCGGCGCCTGAAATTCTTTTATATCACACAGAAATCCGTTCGACCGCCCACCTTCGTCATTTTTGTGAGTAAAGAGGAAGGTATACATTTTTCCTATCGTCGGTTCATTTTAAATAAAATCAGAGAAGCTTTTAGTTTTGAAGGATGTCCAATACGCATCGTATGGAGAAACAGGGAACATTGAATGGGTTTTTACACAAAAGAAAGTAAGGGAAAAATCCTTTACTTGAAAGTTTACCTGATATATAGTCTTTTCTATTTAATTCTAAGCTTTTATAACCGAAATCCTTGGATGCCCTGCGTGCGGAAAGCAGGTTCATGAGTCTGGTCGGAAATCTCGAAGATCTCGGTCTGGGGGATATTCTCCAGATTGTCAGCCTTAGCCGAAAATCCGGAAAGCTCACCCTCAAATGGGGGGAGCGGGAAGGCGGAATCGTCTTCAGAAATGGACAGGTGATCCAGGCCCAGTCTACCGCATACCGGGCTCATCTCGGTGATGTCCTGCTGAACAAGTCCTTGTGCGATCTGGGGACCATGAAGAAAGCTCTTGCCCTTCACAGGAAGCTGGGGGGCAAGGCTCCTCTGCAGGATTTGCTCGTGGAGCGGTTCGAGGTTCCCAGGGTCGCCCTCGAGGAAGCGGTCAAGGAGCAGGTCGAGAAGATCGCATACAGCTTTTTCGGATGGTCGGGCGGTACTTTTTCCTTTGAAGTGGGTGAGATGTCGAACCCTGAAAAGGTATCCGCAAATCCTTTTGAGCTGATTCTGGAACCAGGACTTAATCCACAATGGCTGGCCATGGAAGGCAGCCGGCTTCTCGATGAGAAAATCCACAGAGGGGAGCCTGTCGCTGAAGAAGAGAGCCTGCCTGGAATGGATATGGAGGCTTTTTCTCTGGAGGAGGCGAATTCCAGCGGACTTGGGGCTTCGACGTCCCTGTTCAATCTGGGAGCGGAACTTCTCAGGGAATTTGGCGATGAGCCGGAAAAGGATATCCGGGAAAAAGGTCCGGAATCTCCCGGGCTGTACCTGCTCAAAGGGATGCTCCAGGAACTCGGTAGTCCATCTCTGGGAGGAGGCATCACCCTTCTGGTTCTCCGATTCGCCAGCGAGTTGATGAACCGGGCAGTCATCTTCATGGTCAAAGAGAAGGAGATCGTGGGTCTTGGGCAATTCGGAATGGACGGCATTGTGGACGCAAAAATCAGGCGCATGAAAATTCTGCGGGACGAAGGCTCTTCCTTCGAACCGGTGCTTCGGGAAATGAGGGCGCGCAAGCTCCGTCTCGGGACGGGACTCTGGGATGGCTATCTTCGGGAACAGCTCGGTGGAGAGGACCCGGAGGAAGTTTTTCTGGGGCCGATCATCAGTGAAGGCCGAGTGGTTGCGATCATCTACGGGGACAACCTTCCAGAGAGGACGCCGGTCGGCGACACTGAATCTTTCGAGATTTTTCTGTCTCAGGCGGGGCTGGCCATGGAAAAGGCCCTTCTGGAAAGACGCCTGAAAGGAATGAATGCGGTTTGAAAAGGAGGGATGTGAGTGCCGAAGAAAATCCTGATTGCTGAAGATTCCCCCACGATGAGGTCCCTGCTCGTTTCGACCATCGCAGCCATGGGGGATTTCGAGATCGTCGAAGCGGCCAATGGTTTCGAAGCTCTTCGCATTCTGCCCCGGGAGAAGGTCGATCTGGTCATAACCGATATCAACATGCCGGACATCAACGGCCTTGAACTCATCAGCTTTATCCGGAAGAATCAGAACTACCAATCCATCCCCCTGTTCATTGTCAGCACCGAAGGGAGCGAGCGGGACCGCGAGAAAGGTCTGAGCCTGGGGGCGGATGCCTACCTGGTAAAACCTTTTTCTCCGGGAGATCTGCAAAAGCTGATCCTGCAATATCTCGAAGGAGGAACCCGTGGCTGAGAAATCCAGGTCCCTGGCCATTCGCGACTTCCTCGGCGAGGCGGAAGAAATCGTCGAAAGATTGAGCAATGATTTGATGGCGCTGGGAAACGATCTTGATTCCGGCGGCGAGAACGACCCGGAGAATCTGAACAGCATTTTTCGGGGGGCGCATTCGATCAAGGGTCTGGCGGGAATGTTTGGATTCGATGATATTTCAGAACTGGCCCATCAGATGGAGAACCTGCTTGACAGCCTCCGCCTCGGCAAGGTCAACCTTGATGGAAATGCTCTCGAAGCCCTCTTTGAGGCACTTGAGGCCCTGACCCGACTTGTGCAGGGGAAAGGGGAAAAAGAGGATTTCACCCTGGACATCAAGGCGCTCATTGAGCGGATCAACCGGATTTGCTCCGGAAAGGTGGATGCCGAGGACGATTTTCTGAAGGGATTGGCTCTGGACAGGGAGATACTGAACGTTCTCACTGAGTACGAAGAGCACCGCCTGCGGGAAAACCTGAAAAAAGGAAGGAACATCCTGGTGGTTAAGGTCTCGTTCTCCTTTTCCAATTTCGATCAGGAATTGGCTGAGATTTCAGACCTTCTGAAGAAAGACGGGGAAATCATCAGCACCCTTCCCTCCACGGGGGAGGCCGAGGATCGGATCGGATTTCAACTTTTGTACGGAACATTCTCTCCCGTGGAAAAAATTCGGGAGATGCTCTCCGGAACGGAGGCCGAAATCCTCTTCCTGGGGAAAAAGCAGGCCACCAAACAGCGGCCAGAAGCCGAAAATGAACCGAATCCCGCGGCCGAATCCGACCCGTCCGAATCTTCCGAGACGGAAAGCTCTTCAGCCCGCTCACTGAGCCGTACGGTTCGGGTCGATATCGACAAACTCGATTCGCTGATGAATGTGGTGGGTGAACTGGTCATCTCCAAGGGAGCCATCTCCGAAATCTGCGAAAGGCTCAAAATCGAGGGGACGGGCGATCTCCCCGGCGAATTGCAGAAGGCTACCCGAAACCTGCAGCGCCGGCTCGATGAACTGCAGAAAGGGGTCATGGAAGTCCGGATGGTTCCCGTCGGGCAGCTATTCGACAAAATGACCCGTATCGTTCGTCGGGTCACCAATGAATTGCAGAAGAAGGTCACCCTTGATATCCGGGGAGGGGAGACCGAGCTGGACAAGCTCATCGTCGAAGACCTTTCCGATCCCCTGATGCACCTGATCCGAAATGCAATCGACCATGGCATCGAGACTCCCGGTGAGCGAGTCGCCGTCGGAAAAGATGAAAAAGGCGCCATCTGTCTGTGGGCGTCCCAAAAGGGAAACCATGTGGTGATCGAAGTCAGGGACGACGGCCGGGGCGTCGACATGGAAAAAGTTCGCCGCAAAGCCCTGGAAAAAGGACTGATCTCCGAGGGGGACGATGTCAGCCGGGATGCGCTTCTGGATCTGCTGTTCACGCCCGGGTTCTCCACTCGGGACGAGGTCAGCGACATCTCGGGCCGCGGTGTCGGTATGGATGTGGTCCGGAATAATATCTCCTCTCTTTCCGGCATGATCGAAGTGGACAGTGCAAAGGGGCTGGGCACTTCGGTGGTCGTTACTCTGCCGATCACCCTGGCAATAATCAAAGCATTGATCGTCCGGGTCGGTGAAACTATTTATGCGATCCCCATCAATTCGGTCCTCGAGACCCTCATGGTGGAAGCTGCCTCCATCCGGACAATCGAGCGAAAAGAGGTTATCGAGCTGAGAAACAGCACCCTTCCTCTCCTGCGCCTTGGGGAAATTTTCAATCTTTCCGGTCTGTCCAGAGGAAAAAGGCTGTTTATCGCGGTTGTGGGCCTGGCTGAAAAGAGGATGGGCATCGTCGTGGACGAACTGCTCGGCCAGCAGGACGTGGTGATCAAATCTCTCGGTTCAGCTCTTTCCTTTGTCCGGGGAATCGCCGGCGCGGCGGACCTCGGGAATCAGAAAACCATACTGGTTCTGGACGTCGGCGGGCTGATGAACGAAGCACTGAGGGGGGATTCGGTTCTTCATGTATGAGGAATTTTACGGGCTGAACGAAAAACCCTTCAGCAAAACCCCCGATCCTCGGTATCTTTTTCTGAGCCGGAAACATCGGGAGGCGCTGGCGCGACTTGTCTATGCCGTAGAGGAGCGGGACCTTCTTTTGCTGACCGGCGAAATCGGCTGCGGCAAGACGACACTGTCACGGGCTCTTATGGATGAAATGGGGGAGAAGCATCGGATCATTCTTCTGACCAACCCGCGACTTACTCCCCTCGAGTTTCTACGGACTCTTGCCATACGCCTTGAAATCGAGGAACCTTCCCGGACAAAGGTCGAGCTCCTGGAGCAGATCGGAAAAGAACTGTACCGTTTTTTTCAGGAGGATATCTGCCCTGTTCTGATCATCGATGAAGCCCAGCTGGTTCCCTACAAGGAAACTTTCGATGAAATCCGGCTCCTGACGAATTTTCAACTTGATGACCGGAACCTCCTCAGTGTCATACTCGTAGGTCAACCGGAACTGCGGAAGCGCCTGGCCCACAGGGCTTATGAACCGTTGCGGCAGCGTATTGGCATGCACTACAATCTGACCCCGCTCGATCGGGAGGAAACAGCCGAGTTTATCGATTTTCGCATACAGGTCGCAGGCGGGAAGGCCGGGGTGTTTCAGGAAGGTGCTATCGAGGCCATTTACAGGCATTCCCAGGGAATCCCACGAAAGATCAACCACATTGCCTCTCTGGCCCTCCTGGAAGGATTCGGCAGGGAATCCCGGAGGATCGGGGCCGACATTCTGGATGCAATCGCTCCGGAACTTGAAATGGCTCTTTAAAGGGACGGAAATTTTACATGGATCTTGCCGAAATCCGGAAAAAAGCGAACGCTGGAAAAGGAATGAAAGTTTCCGGCCGGCCCGAAGAGAAAAACCAGCTCTCTGGCGCCTCGCCCCGTATTCAGGACACACCGACCGCCCCCGAAAACGACCGGCTGTTTCAGGCCGAAAAAGCACCTTCGGACGAGGGTCGGGAAAAGATTGTTCGGGACCCACTCCAGGCGCTTTTCGAAAATACCGAGGATGTATTTTCTTCCGAGGAAGATTATCTGCAAAGCCTTGTCGGGGAAAATGAACTGCGCATTAACGACGAAATGAGAAGGTTTCTGAGCTTTTCCCTTGGAGAGGAAGAATACGCTCTGGACATCAACCATATTCGAGAGATAATCAAACCGAGGGAAATAACCGATCTTCCCCGCGTGCCTGATTATATTCTCGGAATTATTTCCCTTCGGGGGATCATTACATCAGTTTTCGACCTGAAAAAACGCCTGAAACTGGGAAACGGTGAAATTTCAGCAAACTCCAGAATTGTCGTCTGCCAGCAGGAGGACCGTTCCGTCGGCCTTCTGGTGGATAGCATCTCTCAGGTAGTCAATCTCCCCATTCCGGCCATAGAACCGCCTCCGAGCGTTCTCTCGGGCCTGGATCGCGATCTGGTGGAGGGGGTCGGGCGCATTCAGGGGAAAATGATAATTCTTCTGAACCTCCCTTGCGTCCTGAACGCGGAACTCAACTGATCCGAAGAAAGGAGCGAATCCGTGTCCAAGAAAAAAATCCTGATTGTCGAGGATGAAGAGAGCCTTCTCAAGCTTGAGAGCATATTGTTGACCTCCAAGGGTTATGAGGTCGTTGGGGCAACCAACGGGCAGGCGGCTCTCGATGCGGTAAAAAAGGAGCGTCCGGACCTGGTGCTGCTCGATATTATGCTTCCTGAAATCGACGGTTTCGAAGTCTGTCGCAGGATCAAGAAAGATCCCGATACCGAACAGATTCCCGTGATCATGTTGACGGCCAAAAAAAGCCGCGAGGATATGGCGCGGGGAGAAAAGGTCGGGGCCGACTGGTATATCACAAAACCATTCAAGTCCGCCATGGTGATCGAAACCATACAGAGGTTCTTGACGCGATGAAAGGAGAAGCTCCCGGGCAGTCAATAACCGAACCGATGCGGAAACCAGTCCAGCAAGAGATTCAACTTGCATGTTTCCGCGTAGGGCCTGAGATGTACGCCCTCAATATCATGCGGATCAAGGAAATCATCCGGCCCCAGAAGATGACCTCCGTCCCCAAGGCGCCTTCATTTATAGAAGGGGTCATCAATCTTCGGGGAGCGGTCATCCCGGTCGTGGATCTCCGCAAGAGATTCGACCAGAACCCCTCCGAGAAGCAGCAGAA
>JAGXHI010000063.1 GCA_024636295.1 Desulfuromonadales bacterium | reverse complement strand
GTTGTCGGTTGTCGGTTGTCGGTTGTCGGTTGTCGGTTGTCGGTTGTGGAGAATTAAACCTCCCCTCCCCTTTGTGGGAGGGGATTGAGGGGAGGGGGCGATTTGAATCTGTGTGCATCCGATTTTATCTGTGTTCACTTAAAGTTTGGCAGGTGGTTTTGAAATGCGGAATGTCTTCCTTATTGCCCGCCCACCTCCCATTCCCTCCCATTCCCAAGGACCTCCCGGTGCAGGTCTGCCAGCCCGTGCAGCGCCTCTCGGCCGTCTCCGAGATAAGAAGAGCCATGCATTACCGCCAGCAATCGGGGTTGAAGCTCGGCTAACCTCCGCAGGGTGGGGAGAGTATGAGGAGTAAAGGGAAGACCGTGCGCAAGAGGCCCCCCTTCATAATTGAGGATGGTTGAACGGGTTTGCGGCAGAATATCATCACTCACAACCGCAGCCTCGATATCTCCCTGCTGCATAAAAAGATCCGAGCAGAAAAGCGTTCTTTCCTTCTCCTCGAGCAGCAAGCCGGCATCCCAGCCATGGGGAACATGGGGAGTTTCCAGAAAACGAAACCGATACCGGCCGGTGGACAGGACTTCACCTTCCGGCAGGACATGAGACCGGCGGTCGGAGAAATCGTCGATATTGATCATGGATCCGATTATTCCGCAGAAGGGCTTCGCCCGGGGAGCCAGTTTCAGCCATTCATTCAGGGACCCGCATTCATCCCCCTCGAAATGGCTGAAGCTGATCCATCGAATATCCGAGGGATTAATAATGGTGGCGACCGCATCGCGCACACGAGGAAACATCCCCCTGAGCCCGGTATGAAAAAGAAGCGGTTCGTCATCCCGGACAAGAAACTGGTTGAACTGCAGGTCAGCCTTGGGGATATAGGCCGAAATACGAAAGAGATCGGGCGCAATCTCGTCAATATTCGTCTGCATGGCATTTCTCCTTTTTCAATATGCCTCTTCCGCGGGTTCCAAGGAAATACTAACAGAATTTTCATCGTCAGACATGATGCGGAAAATAGATTCAAATTGGGGTCAAAATACTTGAATGGGGACGTTTTTTGTCTCTCGTGCCAATTTTCGCCGCCTCTCGTGAAAACAAGCGCGGACGCTCCGAAGAAAAAAGAGAGATCGCCTTCTATGAATTTCGCGCAGATAGGAGAAGAATCCCAACTTTGTCTTATTAAGCCGTCCTTCGGTTCGGGTTTTGCAAGTGGCTGACTTGAAAAGTTTTTTTACATTTACAACCTGTTTTTGCGATTTTTTGCCATGCGATGTTTACTATCTGCCCTGCCCTTTATTGTCCTGCTCTTCTGGTCCAATCCCGCCGTTGCCCGGCAGGTAATCACAGGAGCCGTTTTCGATGAGATGACCGGGCGGCCACTCGCCGGGGCTACGGTAACCTGCGGAACGGAAACAACGCTCACCGACCGGGAAGGGCTTTTTAGAATATCGGCGGGCGCGGAAGAGATCATGGCCAGGGCGCCGGGATATGGCCGTAAAAAACAGGATACAGCCTTTCCTCCTGAGTTCCGTCTCAAGCCCCTGGTTCCTCGGGCGGTGTATCTTTCCTTCTACGGCGCCGGCTCCGGTCTTCTTCGCGGAAAAGCCCTGGAACTGCTGGAGGGAACGGAGCTCAACGCGCTGGTCATCGACGTGAAGGGGGACCTGGGAATGTTGTCCTACCCGAGCGAAATTCCCCTCGCCGGGGAAATCGGCGCCCAGGAAATCATCACGCTCAGAAAACTCCCCGAAATGATACAGACTCTGAAGGAAAAGGGAATCTACCTGATTGCCCGGATCGTGGCTTTCAAGGATGAGCGGCTTGCCGAGGCCCGCCCGGAGTTGGCGGTCAGGACAGCCGAGGGAGAGATATGGAAGGATGGAGAAGGGCTGTCCTGGACGGACCCCTTTCGGAAAGAGGTCTGGGAGTACAATATCGAGGTCGCCGTCGAGGCGGCGCGCAGCGGCTTTGACGAGATTCAGTTCGATTACGTGCGTTTTCCCGATCGGTCGGGACTTGCTTTCAGTCAGGAAAACACGGAAGAGAACCGGGTGGCGGCCATAAACGGCTTCCTTGCGGCGGCCCGGCGGCGCCTCGTCCCCTATAATGTTTTTTTGAGCGCGGATATCTTCGGTTACGTCTGCTGGAACCACAACGATACGTGGATCGGCCAGCAGCTCGAAACCCTGGCGCCCCTCGTAGATTACATCTCTCCCATGCTTTATCCCTCGGGATTTCAGCACGGGGTGGCATCCTACAGGCCCGCCGTAGAATATCCCTTTGAAATCGTCTATCTCACTCTGGAAGAAGCCCGGGAGCGGACCGGGCTGCCGTCGGTCCGTTTCCGCCCCTGGCTGCAGGCGTTTCGCGATTACGCCTTCGACCGACGGCGCTTCGAGGACGCCGAGATTCGCGCGCAAACCGAGGCGTCCGAGGAGTTCGGCGCCAACGGCTGGATGCTCTGGAATCCGCGGAACGTCTATTCGGCAAAAGGACTCAAGGAAAACTTCAATGTCCGTGCGGAACTGCCGACGGACCATTTTATCCGCTGAGGAGGGATTTTATTACCATGCCATGTGATTCGGGCGCCTTCGGGCGCCCTTTTTTTGTGGAAAATAGATTCCAAAATAAGTCCGCATTGAAAACCACGGCAAGCCCGATTTACTATAATTTTACTGTTTGTGAAGGATGGTAGCCGTTTCCAGACGAAAACAAGGAAAACGTCCGGACTTCAGGGTTGAAGGACGATTTTACCGTAAGCCCCCGAAGCCATGATCTCCTCATGGGCCTTGGCGGCATCCGCGAGAGCAAGTTCCTTGCCCACCACCGGATTCAATGTCCCATTCTCCAGGCCCGCTCCGAGAGCGGCGTGCATGGCGCGATAATCATTTTCGGCGGCGTTGAAGAGAACCATGCCCAGAATGGCGGCGGACTTGCCCATGGCGTCGCGTGGCTCGATCTCGACCGATCCCCGGCTCCCGATCACCACCACGCGTCCGCCCGGAGCCAGCAGTTTCAGATCCTTGGCGAGATTGACATTTGCCAACATCTCCAGGACCACATCAATGCCGTGGCCGCAGGTGATTTCGGGAATGGCCTCCAGGTAGGCCGGGTCATGATGATCCAGCGCATGATGAGCCCCCTGGGCCAGGACCAGTTTCCTGCCCTTTTCGGTTCCTGCCGTCCCGATGACCCGCATTCCCGCCGCACGTGCGAGCTGCACCGCCGCGGTGCCGACTCCGCCGCTGGCGCCATGGATAAGGACGAACTCACCCGGAAGGGCGTGGGCACGGAAATTAAGGGCGTAATAGGCGGTCCCGCAGGGGATGCCGACGCCCGCGCCCTGAGAAAAGGAGGCCCGCTCCGGAAGGGGATGAGCCTGGAATTCGCGGCAAAGGACCTGTTCCGCATACGCGCCTGAGAGGTTTCCGGCCACATAGACCCGGTCGCCGGTCCGAACATGCGTCACTCCTTCCCCGACCCCGATCACCATCCCCGCCGCGTCGGACCCGGGCGTATAGGGCAGGTCGGGCTTTTTCGCGTAGGCCCCGGCGCGGATGTAGGTGTCGACCGGGTTTATCCCGATCGCTTCGACCCGCACCACCACTTCGCCGGATCCGGGATTCAGATCGGGAACTTCCTCCAACTTCATGACCTCGGGACTGCCGAACTCGTGAACACGGATCGCTTTCATTGGAAGTCTCCTTTTCCGGCCGAACTGGTCGGCATTTAGTTTAAAGGTTTCGCCGGGGGGCCAGGATCGTCAAGGGAATGCAGTGCGAAAAAGATTGTTTCGTGCGTTGTCTTTCTCTCTGAGAAACGGAATCATTTTCATACAGTCTATCGCATCTGCCGACGTTGGCCACATCCCAAAGTCCGGAGGCGTAAACAGGGCCGTCTCCAAAAAGAGACGGCCCTGTAAAATAAATGAGGCGGAATCTCATTCCATCCCGAGTTCGTCCTTCATCCGCAGGACGAAATTCTTGGCCCGGCCGGCCGGGGCTATGATGCCGTAGGCAACGGCTTCCTTCAATTCAGCCTCCGTGGCGCCGGCTTCCTTCGCGACCGCGAAGTGTTTGGTCAGTCAGTCGGGGCATCCCACCGCTACGGCGCACGCGGTGCGGATCAATTCACGGGTTTTTACATCCAGAACTTCCTCGTACTCGTAATCGAAAACCTTTTTTCGCATGTTCATGCCTTTCTCCTCCCTTTTTTTGAATTTTGCTGCCGACTATCTTCTTTATACCATTCAGATAGTCCTGTCAAAATCGTTCCTGAAAAAGGTTTCCCTCACGGAGTCATTCTTGCCCGAATGAAGAGGACCTCCATACCGTCGAAAAACCAGGGATCCGACTGTTTATTCTGCAAAGGAAGAAAACTGACGCACTTGTAAAAACAATACCTTGAGAATTGGCATAAAATCTGCCAGATCACTTTTTATTCTTCATAATCAGGCGGTCACCTCGCCGAAGAGAACAGGCGAAGCTGTTTCCGCTCCCTGGAATCGGGAGAGAGATAAATGAACTACATGCCCCTGGCGCCGGAAGGAAACAAGATTCCTTCTGAAGATGAGATTTCTTCGTATAATGACCATCCATTCTCACCAGAAGACCATTGCGAAAAGTGCTTGAATCTCTATGCACGGATGAAAGAGGATCTTAAATATCTGATTCATGAGATCCGCACTCCTCTGACTGCGGTTGCCGGCTCCGCGGAATTCCTCCATGAAAACCGGGTATCGGAAGAACAGCAGAAAGCATGGCTTTCGGCCATCCAGCGAGAGACAATGCGCATCAATGCCCTGCTGGACGATTTTCTCAGGGTTAGGACCGGCCCCTGGATTTCCTCCCTGAACCGCACTGAAATCATCGTCTGCGAGCTCCTGGAGGATGCCGCCGATCGATTTTCGGGAATCTGCGAAAAGCACCCGATACAAACGCTCTGCCCGCCCGACCTGCTGCCGGTTTATGCTGACAGGGCCAAGTTAGGCCAGGTACTGCGCAACCTGATCGCCAATGCCGTCAAGTATTCGCCGGAAGGTGGGGCAATCCACCTCACTGCCGGGAGACAGGATACCTGGACGATTATCAGCGTCCGGGATGAGGGCCCGGGGATTCCCCAGGAGGATTTGAACAGGATATTTCAGAAATTTTATCGAGGAGACGGTCTTGAGCTTCGGGATATCCCCGGCAGCGGACTCGGGCTGGCAATGGCGAGCCAGATCGTGGAAATGCACGGCGGAAGGATCAACGTGAAAAGCGCCAGCGGAAAGGGGAGTATTTTTTCTCTTTCACTTCCCGACAGAAAAACTACAGAATGAGCGAAGACTGCGGGATGCACCCGCCACCCGGGGGTCTCACTGTGTGCTGCAGCTATACGGGCCGGGAGGTGCTTCTGAACTTCCGAAGCCACGTCTGGAATTCTTTTTCCTCCTGTCCCATTTCGAAGGCATTGATCAGGCCCCGCCTCAATGCCACGGCCACCGCCCGGTTGCGCAGGTTGAAAGCTTCCCCGAATTTCGGGCTATGGAATTGCTCCTGATCAAGTCCCAATTTTGCATAAAGAGAATTCAGGCGGCTTTGTACCCCGCGACGCGACAGATAACGTCGCTGAGCGATGAGATTGTCGGTCAGACCCAGGGCGATATCCACCAGAGCCTCGTATTCGATATCTGAAAGTGCGGTCTGGCTGTGCCCGGCTCGCCCCTGAACCTTCCGGACCTCCGGATCGATCCAGCATTGTTCCTCGATAAGGACGGTGCGGATGGCCGATGAAATCCGGTCCCTGGGATTGGATTTAAGAATGTAGCCATAGACGGTTTCCGGCGGCACAATGCGGGCAAGAGCGCGGATGTACATCTCGTCCTTGTACTGGCTCCAGAAGACGATCCGTGCCTCGGGCTTCTCCCCCCAGAGGGTGCGGGCGAAATCGATACCGTTCAACTCCGGCATCTGGATATCGCTGATCACCAGCGGAATCTCCGATTCCCTCGCCATGTCCAGTGCCATCCGTCCATTGTTTGCCCATTCAATCCGGCAGGAAAAATCCTCCCAGGACTGCACCAGTTGATTCAGGAACTCGAAATCCTTGGGATTATCTTCAGCGATGATCACCTTTAACGGCTCCATTGTACCTCCTCGGTCGCAGAGGCCCTAAAGGGCAGAAACAGCTCGAAACGGGTCCCGGAATTGAAGCGAGAGGCTTTCCAGTCAATCCTGGCACCGATGGCGCGGGCACGCTCCCGAATATTGTGAAGCCCCCTTCCTCCCTGCTGCAGAGCCCTTTTCTCCTCAAATCCGATTCCGTTGTCCTCCACGGCCAGAACGAGATAATCTCCTTTCCGATCCAGGGAAACCTCGTATCTGGAAGCGCCGGCATGCTTGACGACGTTGTGAACGGCCTCAACGGCAATTCGATACAGGGACAGGCGGACCAGCCTGGGGAGGTCGGCGGTTTCGATTTCGGGGGAGATATAAAGATGGTACTCGGGCAGGTCCTCTTTTGCAAGATGCCGTTCAAGGTGCGACTCCAAAGCCGCTCCCAATCCGAGAATGTCCAGAGTCTGCGGGTGCAGGTTATCCATCACCTCGCGCAGGTTGGCAATGGCTTTCTGCAGATCCTCCTCCAGATGAAGAGCCTGGGGGCTGCAGGCTTCTTCGGTTTTCAGAGCCTGAATGCCGCGCAGAACCGAGGACAGGTCGGCAAGAGTCTGGTCGTGAATATCCATGGCAATGCGACGACGTTCCTCCTCCGCACCTTCCAGAAGCTTTTCGGCGCCCACCACGCGAATGAGCCGGTCGGTCATGCGATTGATCGAAAACGAAAGGTTATCCAGCTCATCCTTGATCTCTTTCGGCGCCGGAGGAGGCGTCAGGTCTCCGGCGGCAATCCGCCCGGCGCTGTCGGATAGAAACTGGATACGGCGGAGAATGTTGCGGGCGAAGAAAAGCGACAGGAAGATCCCAAGCACGATGGCCGCCCCGAGGACGATGAGAGATACGAGGGCGGTTCGGGTCACCAGGGCGTCGATATCCCTGGCATGCTCCTCACTCAGGGCGTATCGCTGTCGCTGAACCTTCTCGGAGATGGCGACCAGTTGGGGACGCAGGGTGGAAATATTTGAAAGTATCCGCTCCTGGTCCAGTCCGTTTTCCGGATTCAGACCATGGAGGGCGCTGTTCAGGGTGGAACGTACATCCTCGGGGAGGGGAATGAGCTCCTGGACCTTCCCAAGGGCCTCCTCCATATGCCGGTGCAGCCGGCTAACGGCTTTGAGTTCCTCGGCGCTGATCGGGGTCTCTCGATTGAGGCTGTGGGCGAAGCGGCTCAAGTGCTGCGCCGCAAGATCGGTTTCCGCCAGGGCGACAAAAACTGCTCCAAGCTTCCGCGCCTGTCTTCTCTTGGCCGAAAGATCCCAATAGGTGGCCTGAAGAAAGACCAGCAGAAGAGACATCAGCAGGAGAACCGTTGCCGGAGCCATGAGAATCTGGTATTTGAGGGCAAGTCTCATAAGGCGGGAAAATAGCACATCACTTCATGAATTGCACTGTGCGATTGCACATCCGGAAAAGGGTCATTCATCCGGGAAAAACGACCTTCGTGCGGCTTACGGATCGACGTACGAGGAAGAAGTGGAAGCCGCTCCGGTAAAATAGCGCATGGCCTCATCCGAAAGAGCTTCCGGATGGTTCTGATAGCGGGGGGAATGGTGAAAAACCAGCAGACGTGCGGCGCCGGACCGCCGGGCGATTTCTCCGGCCAGACCTGCGGTCAGATGGTTTCTCTCCTTGGCCCTGTCGAATTCCTCGTGAGAGAACACGGCTTCGATGGCCAGAAGATGCGCATCGGCGGCAAGGGTCTCGATCTTACGAATGTTCTGGAGTATGGGGGATGCATCCGTGACGTATACCACCTTCATGCCTCGCTCGATGTGGGCGATCCTCCTGGCCAGAAATTCCAGCGGGAGAGTTTCAAAACCGCCTCCGGATGAAGGAACGGAAATTTCACTCTCGGGGGGATCTCCCCTTCGGATGCGGTCCTTGAACGGAGTGAGCCATGGACCGGGAGGGTATCCGAAACGTTCCAGGGCATCTTTGTGGATGGCAACATGGAGCGGCTCCTCAAGAGAAAAGGCCAGAGAGACAATCCCTCCATGATCCAGGGGCACCGCCCTGACTCGATAGTTGGAGGTCTCCATCAAGATCCCTTCGGAGCACGTCCACTCCTTTTTTTCGTCGGGGTGAAAACCGTTTCGCGCTCTGAAAACAGCCTCTTTCCCCTTCCCCTCACTATATTCCCGGACCACCAGCTCAAAAGGAAATCCTTCCGTGAGATTCCAGGTATAACCGGAGAGTCGACCTGCAATCCGATCTGTGATCCCGGACGGTCCGAACAGCAGGAGGCGCTCGGAACGGTAGAGAAAGAGGCGCAACAGCGTATCGAACCCGACCATGTGATCAATATGGGCATGGGAGATGAAAACGGCCCTCACCTTCAGGATCTCACGTGCCGAAAGGATATGGAGATCGCCACAGTCAAAAAGAATGGCCTCGCCCCGGTGCGCCAGTCGCACATACAGCGCCGGATCGCCAAAAGGCCCATTTACCAGATGGGAATAGAAGACCGACCTCATTTATTCTGAATTCCTCTCTCATGGTTTATCTCAGACAAGAAGAATTTTATCACAGGGCAAAATGACTTTTTTTGTCATCATTTGTTTACAGAAGGAAAATTCCGGCTGGATTTCTACTGATTTTCACAATTTAAATTTCCCTTTTTCTTACAGGAGATGTTCCCATCATTCCCCCCAGGGGTACAAGAATGTCTACTACGGGATGCCGTCGTTGGGAGAGCGGGTATCGGAGGAAGCCAGGCTCGGATACCGGCAGGCGGACCAGGAAGTGGCCGAAGCGCTCCTGAGTGCCGTTCCGGAGGATATGGATCTCAAGGAAATTTACGGTTTGACGGAGATCCCGGAGCTGCCGGTGGTGAATATGTAATAAAGGAAGCGACTTTCGAACCTCTAAAGAAATAATTCCGACGGGCTGGAAACATTACTCAGATGCAGAGATTCTGCATTTCTGCGGAGAAAAAAAGGAGCTGCCTTGTGGGCGGCTCCTTTTTTCTGACCGGGACGGATTAACGGAAATCCTTCTCGGAAAAGGCGTTCTTCTTTCGGGGACCGGGGCCTTTCAGCGGCAGATAGACAGTAAATGTGCTGCCCCGGACCGGAATGGATTCGGCAACGATCTGTCCCTCGTGGGCCTCCACGATAGATTTGGAGATGGCAAGTCCCAGTCCGGTTCCACCAGCCTCCCGGTTGCGTGCTGGATCGATGCGGTAAAAACGATCAAAGATGTGGGGGAGATGTTTTTCTGGAATGCCTATCCCGTTATCGGAAACGCACACCACCGCCGAAGCGCCCTCGAGGGCCAGGGTAATATTCACTTTTCCGCCTTCGGGCGTGTACTTGATAGCATTGGAAATGAGATTGAGAAACATCTGCCGAAGCCGCAGTTCGTCTCCTCGTATGCGGATTTCCTCTGAGACTTTTACATCGAGAAGAACATCCATGTCTTTGCTTTCGCCAAGCATCCGTCCCTGCAGGTAAAGTTCCTGAAGCAGATCGCTCAGGCTGAGATCCTTCATTTCCATGGGCATTTCCCCCGCATCGCTCTTGGCGAGGGTCAGAAGATCCTCGATGATCCGGCCCATGCGGTCGATTTCCTCCAGATTCGATTCCAGGGTGCGGCGGAAATCCTCCGTCGACTTGGCCCAACGGAGGGAAACCTCCGTTTCTCCCCGAATAATCGCCAGCGGAGTGCGCAGCTCGTGAGAGGCGTCGCCTGAAAACTGTTGTGTCTTGCGAAAGGATTCCTCCAGCCTCCCGAGCATGCTGTTGAATGTTTCCGCCAGTCGTCCGACTTCATCCTGGGAGTTTTCAACGGGAAGACGCAGCGAGAGGTTTTCGGCCTTGATATTTCGTACCTGTCGTGTGATGCGGTCCATGGGCGCCAGGGCGCGTCCCGCCAGAAACCACCCCGTGAGGGAAATAGCCAACAGGGCAAAGGGGCTGAGGGCAAGGATCCCGAGACGTAATTCCCGCAGGGCCTCCAGATAGGTCGTCAGGTCCTTTGCGGTCCGAACGAAAAAAATCTCTCCTCCCGATTGAGCCGCCAGAGTGAAAAAACGCAATGGAGGCGTCCCTTCGCCGGCGAACGTTTCCGCACCCGCTCCTCCTTCCCCTCCGATCGGTGGGAGCTCCTTTAAAAACGGACTTCCGATGGCGCAGACGACCTTCCCTCCGGAATCCAGAATTTCAACATAATTCCCCCGCCCCCTTTGCAGAATCACATCCTCAAGTGGTGCGCAGCCCGCTCCGGGAGAAAGAACCGAAGGGGAGCTTGCCCCCTCGGCCAGTACACGGAGATCGAGGTCGATTTTGTCCAGAAGGTTTCGGGACAGAAAAAAATGAAGGAAAAAGCCGCTGGCCGCAAGAATGACGGCCAGGGACAAAATGTACAAGAGAGTGAGTCGGAATCGGATGGAGCGGAAAAACAAATTATTCCTCCTTCAGGATATACCCGACTCCGCGAACCGTATGAATGTATTTCTTATCGTAATCGCGGTCGATTTTCTTCCTCAAATAATTGACATAGACGTCGATGATGTTGGTGAAGGAATCGAACGTATAATCCCAGACATGTTCGGCAATCATGGTCCGGGTCAGGATCTTGTTCGGGTTCCTCATGAAATACTCCATGAGAGCGTATTCCTTGGCGGTCAGCTCGATTTCCTTGTTGTTGCGCCAGACCTTGTGGGCTACGGGATCAAGGCGAAGTTCCCCCATGTGAATTTCCGCCCCGCGATCTTTTGCGCCGCGCCGCAGAAGAGCCCGCACACGGGAGAGGAGCTCGGCGAAAGCAAACGGCTTCGTAAGATAATCATCACTGCCCGAGTCGAGACCGGAAACGATATCCTGCACCTGATCCTTGGCTGTCAGACAGAGCACCGGAGTGAAAACTTCCTTTTCGCGCAGTTCTTTGACAACGGCCAGACCGTCCTTTTTTGGCAGCATGATGTCCATCAGGATCAGGTCGTAGGGATTCGTCTCGGCCATGTAAAGACCCTCTTCCCCGTCATGCGCCACTTCCACGGTGAATTCCTCTTCCTCAAGCCCGCGCTTGATGAAGCTGGCTACTTTTTTTTCGTCTTCAACAACCAATATTCGCGCCATGTTTTTCTCCTTTTTTCAGTATTTCATAAACGGGGATCCATCAATCGATCATTTGCTTCTGAACTCATTTCAAATGGAGCTTGACGAGAACCTCATTCGCGGCTTCCTCTACAGCCTTTCCCGAAACATCCACCACCACCCAGGGATTGCTCCGGAAGAATCGGCGGGAAAGTTTCAGCTCCTCCTCGATCAATTCGTAGTCGGCATAGGCGGCCCTGGGATTCTGCTCAAGATTTCTCAGCCGCGAAGCCCGGATCTCCACCAGGCGCTGCGGATCGATAATCAGCCCTGCGACACGTCCGGGATCCACCTGAAAAAGTTCTGCCGGCGGATCGATGCCCTTCACAAGTGGAACATTGGCCACTTTCCAGCCACGGTACGCAAGATAGATGGAAAGGGGCGTCTTGCTCGTTCTGGAGACTCCTACCAGAACAATATCAGCCTTGGGCAAATGACGGGGCTCCTGCCCGTCGTCATGCTTGACCGTGAATTCCACGGCTTCGATTCGCCTGAAATACTCCTCATCCATCCCGTGAAGCAGACCCGGTGTTTCCTTTGGGGACCGCCCGAAGAATTCGGAGAGCCGCATCAGCAGGGGAGTGATCAGGTCGATATTGAGCAATCCCAGAGAATCGCATTCGTCGTGAACCAATTGGGCAAGCTCCCGATTGACGATGGTATAAACCACCAGGGCGCGATGATCGAGGGCTTCATCCAGTGCTTCGTACACCTGCGTTTTGGTTCGAACGTTGCTGATCCTTTTCATTCGGACCGCTTTTCCCCTGAATTGGGTCAAAGCTGCCGAGACAATATTTTCGACCGTCTCCCCCGTAGCATCGGAAAGAAGATAGACCAGCTGGGGTTCGGGCATAGAGTTCCTAATGAAAAAAATATTTTCTAGGATTTTAACAGGTTTGATTTAATGTGCAAGACGCGCAAAAAGTTCAATTCGAGGCCGGACGGCCTGCCATTGCTCGCAGTTAAATTGCCGATTTTTTAACAGAAGTAATCCCAAACATTTATTTGCCAATTTTTAAGGTTTTTCCCTCATTAAAGGCGGTCTCAAATTAGAACCGATGGAGCTTCCCCTTGTCAAGGTTTTTATTGCTTTTCTCCCCCGATCTTTGCTAAACAGGCTAAATGGAAAGAATATGGCTGGAAATTCAATTGACTGTTCCCCCCGAAGGGGTGGATCTGATCGGACAAGAGATGGTCGACCTGGGTTCGGAGGGAATCATCATCGAGGAGCGCAGGCTGGACACCTTTATTCCGCCCGATCCGGAGGAAAGCAGCGGAGAGGACCTTCGGATTCGGATCTTTTTTCCCGACCAGCCCCGAGACGCCCTTTGCCGCCGAATCCTTGAGCGCCTCCGCCAACTGGCGCACCTTGTTCCCGGACTGGTTCCGTCCCTTCCCGAGGTCTCGACGATGCGGCAGGAAGACTGGGCCGAAGGCTGGAAGCAGCATTTTCCCGTTATCCGCCTGGGGCGCCTGATCATCCAGCCCTCCTGGGAGGAGGCCCCGCGCCAAAAAGAGGACGCTGTTCTCCGGATCGATCCCGGGATGGCCTTCGGAACCGGGACGCATGCCACGACAAGGCTGTGCCTGGAGGAGATTGTCTCCCTCTTTGACTCTCCCGATCCTCCGCGAAAGGTCCTGGACGTAGGAACAGGATCGGGGATTCTGGCACTGGCCGCCGCGGTTCTCGGCGCACCACGGGTACTGGGCACCGATATCGACGAAGAGGCCTGTCGCGCCGCACAGGAGAATGCCCGCCGCAACGGAATGGAAGAGCGGGTGGAGATCCGGGTTTCACCCCTGGAGGAGTTGGAAAGGGATTATGATCTGGTTCTGGCCAACATTCTCGCGGAAGAACTGGCCCGCATTTCCCGTGACCTGGCGGAGCGCCTCGGCCCCGGCGGCATCCTGGTCCTCTCGGGAGTCCTGAAAGAGAAAGAATCCCTCATTGAAGAGGTTTTTTCCCTGCTTCCGGTGACGGGTCTCGGCATCCGCAGAAATGGTGAATGGTCCTGCATCGTCTACCGCCGGAGAAGCGAATGAGGAGGTTCTTCGTTTCCCCTGCCGAACTTCGGGAAGACATGATCCCTCTTCCAGAGGAGGTCCTTCATCATTGCCGGAAAGTTCTGCGCCTCAAAACCGGGGATGAAATCCTCCTTCTGGATGGTTCCGGCAAAATTTGCCGGTGCCGAATTGAAGCGCTCGATAAAAAAGAGGGCCGTGCCTCCGTTCTCGAACGCCGCATGGAAGAGGAAACCGCCTTTTCGGTCCATCTCTTGCAAGCCTTGCCTAAAGGGGAAAAAATCGATTTCGTCCTCCAAAAAGGAACAGAGCTGGGCGTCGGACGGTTTTCACCGATCATGAGCGAGCGAAGCGTGCCTGAACTCGACGACAGGAGGGCGCACCGGCGGATGGAACGGTGGCATCGAATTGTCTCCGAAGCCGCCAGACAATGCGGAAGACCGATTCTTCCACGGATCTCCCCTCCCCTTGAGATGGAGGGGGCCCTGGGCCGATGTGAGGAGGAACTGCGGCTGATGCTTTGGGAGGAGGAAAGCCTGCCGATCATTGAGGTTCTGCCCCGAACTCCGCCGCGGGACGCGGCCCTGCTGGTAGGACCGGAAGGAGGGTTCAGCCGCCGCGAAATGGAAATCGCACGCAAAGCGGGCTTTCTCCCCGTTCGCCTTGGTCCCAGGATTCTCCGGAGCGAAACGGTCTGTCTCGCCGCAGCCGGACTGCTGCAGTTTTTTTACGGAGATCTGGGTCCGGCCGCTCAAAAATTCATTGATGCTCCACATCAGTTACGGAAGGAGAGTCCATGAAGTGCCCCAAGTGCGGGTATACCAGTTTTGATCATCTGACCGCGTGCCGGAAATGCGAACACGATTTAACCGAATTCAGAACCAGATATGGCCTGGGCGGCCGCTTTCAGGTGGCACTCGAAAAGGCTGAAAATCCCGTCGAAACGGATGAACCCGCCTTAGCGGCACCGATGGAATCCAGGGAAATTTCTGCAGCGGAAGCCACTGACTTCGGATTCGATTTTTTAAATGAGGATGACGAAAATCTGTCCCCCGGATCGACCGCTGAAAAGCTCCCGAGTGATCCCCCCCGGGTAAAAGAAGATTCGAAATCCGCGGGAGAGCTCCCGGACTCCATCCAGGCTGCGGAATCCAATAGTGAGAATTCGAAGGATTTTTTCGAGGACGGGGATGAGGACCCGAATAAAAAAACGTCCGCATCTTCAGAAGCCGACACCTCGAGGGATCCTTTCGAGAATTCCACCTCCGGGGAAAATCCTGAAATAGTATGGGAGAGGGCCAACTTTGCCCCGGAGGGGGATGAGAACGATCCAGAGTGGAAATTCCCTGCGGAAAAACGACCTTCGGAAAGTTCTCTGGACAAAGGCGAAAGGGACGATTTCTTCTCCTGGGATCTCCCGCGGGGCGCAGCCCAGGGACAGGATATTTTCGCCTCCACGGGAGGGACGGAAATGGGAGTCACCAGCCGGAATGAGGGGACCGACGCAAGTTTTAATTTCAAAGATGCGGATTTGCCCGTTGCTCTCCCCGGCGATGAGGAAGAGGATTTCGCAGGGCTGTTCCTCTCCTCTCTGGATGGATCGGATAACGCCGTGCGGAAAAGCCTGCAGGAAGAACCGGATTCGGCGCCGGAATTCACAACATCGCTAGAAACGTCCATGAGGCTCCCTCTCAGTGACCCGGAGAGGGATTCTCTTGAAGAAGAAAACGGCCTGATGGAGGAAGGTCCCGTCACGGAGGAAGGTTCATCCCTGCACGCGGAGGCGGTGGAAACCTCCGGCTCTTTCCCTGCGGCGCCCCTTCTCCACCGGATGGGCGCCGGCGCAGCCGACCTGTTTATACTGTCGGCTGGTTTCGGACTTTTTCTGCTGGTGGGTCAGTTTGTCCAGACGCCGCATGGTGAAGATCTCATTCCTTCGGCGGAAAAACTCGCACAACTGGCGGTCCCCTATTTCCTTGTCCTTTTCGGTCTCTTTTTCGGTTATTTCACCGTATTTCATTTTTTAACGGGGCAGACCCCGGGAAAGATGCTCTTCCGCGTCCGGGTAGAAAGCAGCGACGGGGAGCATATTTCCTTTTCGCAGGCGTTTCTCAGAAGTGTCGGCGGTCTTTTCTCCCTGCTGATTGCAGGAATAGGATTCCTGCTGATTCTGCTGAACAGTCAGCGGCGCGGATTGAATGATCTATTGGCTGGAAGTCGGGTCATTTTCCTCGGGAAGGATCTTGGCCCGGGTTCCGGAGACCCGGCGGCAGGAGGGATGGGGTAAGAGAAAGGCCCCCCGGGAGTCGGAGGGCCGTGAGAGCCGGATTCTAAAGTCTTCCCCGTCGCTGCCAGTACTCGTACTCGTAGGTCCAGAAATCCTTCATGTGCATCACAAGACTCTTCATGCGCTCCCCGAAGGCGCGCCGGGCGGAATCCTGTTCGGGATATTCGCGTCTCTCGCGGATACTCCGGCAAAGCTCCCGTCCCATCCCTCGAGCGGCTTCAAACAGGTCGGACTCCTGAGGAAAGGTTCGAATTCCGGCTATGGGGGATCCGATCCCTCCCACAGAAGACGCGCCCAACGCCCCGACGAAGCGCTGCATGTAATCCAGAACCTCCTCGTCCCCGCCTCCTCCGGAGGTTTCCACCACCGCACCGTATTTTCCTTCCAGAGCCAGGCAGTGAATCGGTCCGCAGCATCGGTCCATAAAAGCCTTCATTTGAGCTGAAACATTGAAGATATAATTGGGACTGGCCAGAAGAAGACCATCGCAGGCCATCATCCTGGTTTTGATCCCTTCGAAATCATCGTCGATGGGACAATGCCCGCGTTTATGGCAGTTGTCGCAACCGAGACAGGGTCCGACCTTGGCTTCAGAAAGAGAGACGAGGTCCGTTTCAGCACCTTCTGCCCGAATTCCTTTCAGAACCTCCTCCAGAAGTCGTCCGGTATTTCCCCGCATTCCCCTGGGGCTTCCAAGAACAGCAAGAATTCTCATGGTGCTTCCTTCCACGGTCATCCCAGCCGCAGCCGGAGAAAACTCTCGAGATCCTGACACTGAAGATAAGGATTGTTGTCTTTTTCGTAGGCAACCGTGGATACGGGCTGTGGTCCGTAATCGTGCCCGGGATAGATCCGTGTCTCCGGCGGGAAGGACGCGAGCCGCCTCAGGCTGGCGAAGAGGGCCTCCGGATCGCTTCCGGAGAGATCGGCTCGGCCTACCGCGGTCACGAAAAGAGTATCCCCGGTGATCAGCGACCCTGGAATATAAAAAGTGATCGAACCGGGAGAATGCCCCGGAGTATGGAACACCGTCACCTTCCCATTGCCGATTGTCAGCTCCGATCCCTCTTCCAGGAGGATATCCGCCCCGGGGAGATCAAGAGGATGAGCGGCGAGCCTCGCGCCTGTTTCGGACAGGACCAGGGCGTTTCCGCCAATGTGATCACCATGGCCGTGGGTATTGGCCACGATCAGGATCTTGACATCCCTCTCCCGCGCCGCCTCCAGGAGATTTTCCGGGGCAAGGGACGGATCGATTCCCAGCCCCTCCCGGGTCTCCGGACAGAATATCAGATAGGAAAAATTGTCCATCCGGCCCGATCTGACCTGTACGATTTCCAGCGGCATGTTTACCACTCCTCCATAGTATGTTCATTCCTTGCGATCCTGACGATTTCCCCCTCGATGATCCGGAATCGATCCCCCGTGGATTTGACCACCCATTCGTCCCCTTCCTCGGGCGGCTGGGGGAATTCCCTTCGTCCCAGGAAAACGTCATCGTCCTCGATCCATCCCCACCAGTCCAGGGCGCCGGTCTGCCAGATTTTGGTTTTAAGTCCGAATGCCATAAATTTCCTCCCTTGTCCATCCTGAGGATTTCATCATACTGAAGGGATTTATCCTGGTCAACCACGGCGTTTGCCGCATGGCTGCACGGACGGGTTCCTGATATCGAGGCAGGAGTGGCGGAATCTTATTTTTATGTTTAAATTTGGTTGTCTTCAACCCGATGAGGTCCTTCGTGTTTCGTCTCAGCTTCACCATTATCCTCCTTTTCGCCCTCGTCCTCCCCGCCTCCGGCAGCCTGATAACTTCGGATCTCCAGGAATATCTGGAAACGGCTGAGGCGGGAGCAGAAATCCCGATCATCATCGATTTTTTCGAAACTGTCGATCTTCAGACGCTCGGATTTTTCGATCGCCCGGTGGATCGAGCATCTATGGTGCGGACACTGAAGAAGGCGGCAGAGCGCAATCAGTCGCCCGTGAGGGATCTTCTCGGATGGCGAGGAAAACGTTTCAGGGATTTATGGATCATCAACAGCCTGGCGCTTCATGCGGACGAGTCGTTGATCCTCGCCCTGGCCGAGCAGCCCGAAATTAAAAAGATCCGCCTGGACGGCATCATCAAGGCAGAAGAGCCCATCCAGAACCAGCAGCCTGCGGCGGGGTGGAACCTGCAGGCGATTCAGGCCCCGGACCTGTGGGCCGAAGGCTTCACCGGAGAAGACGTGGTGATTGCAGTCTTCGATTCCGGTGTGGATCTCCGACATGCCGCCATAGGCTCGAAATGGCGGGGCGGCGCCGACGACTGGTTCAATCCCTATGCCGCCCAATGCAGCACGGCGGCATGCACGCCCTGCGAAGCAAGCGGCGAGACGCCCTGCGACGATGAAACCGGAGAAGACCGGGGACACGGGACGGCAGTGACAGGTATTCTGCTCGGCGGAGAAATCGATGGCGAACCCATCGGAGTCGCCCCCGGGGCCCAGTGGATCGCCGCCAAGATATTTCGCGACGACGGAACCGCGAGCCTGAGTTTCATACACGAGGCCTTTCAGTGGATCCTTGACCATCCCGACCCGCCTGATCTCGTTAATGGTTCCTGGGGGTTTGAGAGCAGTTCGGGGGAATGCGACGGGGAATATCGTCCGGATGTCCAGGCCCTCCGGAACGCCGGGATAGGAGTGGTCTTCTCTGCGGGAAATACGGGGCCTGATCCTGCATCCAGCATCAGTCCCGCCAATTATCCGGAGTCCCTGGCCGTGGGATCAACAGGAAGCATCTCTTCCCTTTTCGAGGTCTCCCCCTTCAGCGCTCGGGGTCCTTCAGCCTGCGACGGTTCCATTTATCCGGACTCCGTCGCACCCGGATTTCACATCAGAACCGCCGCGGTCACCATGGGCGGCCTGACACCGGAAGCTGTCGGAATCGTCAGCGGGACCTCCTTTGCCGCACCCCATGTGACAGGAGTTCTCGCCCTTCTCAGAAACGCCTTTCCTGAACTTTCGATGAGCGGACTGGAAGCCGCCCTCCTTCAATCCGCGGAGGACCTGGGAGAAGCCGGAGCCGATCAGGCCTACGGATCGGGGATGCTCAATGCTTTGGCCGCCCACCATCTGCTGATGGGAATTCCGAATATTTCCTTACACGACCCCATTGCGCCCGCAAATGATCTCATCCTGGATTTCGGATCTGTTTCGCCCGGAGGCGAGGTGCTGGAGACGGTCGTCATTCAAAATGCCGGCAGCGGCCTTCTTCGGATAGAGGAAATCGATACCTCCGCACTCGGGCCTCCATTTTTTCTTTCCGTACAGGACTGCACGGATATATCCCTGGGCGAGGAGGAATCCTGCAGCCTCTCCATTCGCTTTGCACCCCCGAGCCATGAGGCGTATCAGGGAGAAATCCTCATCCGCTCGAACGATCCGGATGAAAATCTTGTGATCCTTTCCATCACCGGCGCCGGCAATTCACCTCCCTTCCCACCGCTTCTCGTATCTCCGGAAAACCAGGCCACCGGACTGAGCGGACCAGTTGTTTTCCAATGGATTCATCAGAACGACCCGGACGACGACCCGGTCTCCGATACCCTCCTCCTGTCGAAATTGGGAGACTTCAGCGATCGTATTTTGATCGGCGGAGAGTCCGACGCTTCACCGAGGCGGATGCTCACCGCGAGCGCCGGAAGCGTGCTTTGGCTTCTGGGAATAATTGGAATCTTCTGCCGCGGAATCCGGCCGAGCCTGAAACGGATGATTGTTCTGTCGGGACTTGCGCTTCTCGTATCCTGCGGAGGGGGCGGAGGAGGAAATGGGGATGCTGATCCCGGGAATATGGTGGAGCGCACCGTCACCAGCCTGGATCCCGATTCGGTCTATCACTGGAAGGTCGTTTCGGAGGACTCCCTTGGCGGGACATCGGAGAGCGAAGTTCGAAGCTTTCGGACCCGGTGACCTGCCCGGCTTCGCCGTCATGAAAGCATTTACTCCTGAAGGCTCTTAACTTGAATCACCCGTTTCCTGGCGAAGATCGGTCAACGGGAGAACCTCGAAAATATTATCCAGAAATTCCTTCACCATCGGATTGGAGAGTTTCTCTTTGTTCGTGATCGCCGAACGGTGACGATAATGATGGAACCCCTTCACCTCATGTGCACAGAGCAGGCCTTTCGTCAAATGCTCCAGAACGAGACTGCGAGACAGATAAGCGATTCCCTCCCCGGCGAGAACTGCCTGAATCGTCCAGCGCAGATCGTCCGAAATTACGACACCTGAAAAATCATCGATCCGTCCCCCCGAATTTTCCAGATTCTCCTGAAGCAGGCTCTTTGAACTGCATCCGTCCCTGCGTGCATAAAGCCGGAAACGTTGGAGATCCTCAAGACGTGCCACGGGAACCGGGATCTCGAGCTGGGGTGAACTGATGAATATCACTTCGTCCTGCGGCAGTGGAAAAACCTGAAAACCTTCCAGAGCCAGGTCATTCCGATGCTCTATGACGGCGAGGTCGTATTCCCTTTCAATCAATCCGTGAACCGCCTGGCCCGGTTGGTTGAAGATGAATTTGAGGTCGACCAGATCGGTGTTGCGACCGAGAAAGCGTCTGAGAATTTTTGGAAGATAGGCCAGGCCGAAAGTTGGGGTGCAACACAGGGAGAGCCTTTTTCCTCCATTGATCGCCCTGGTCTCATTCAGAAGATCCTTCTCGTTGGCAATAATCGTTCGGGCCTTCTCCACCACCCGGAGACCTGTTTCGGTAAGGGCCAGGACTGATCCGGAACGGTCGAACAACTGGGCCCCGAGAAACTCCTCGAGCATCTTGATTCTTTGGGAAACCGCGGACTGGGTCAGATGCATCACGTGCGCGGCTTTGGAAAAACTTCCGGTTTCCGCAACCTTGATGAGCGTGGCCAAATAGCGTGTTTCCATAGGCGTTCCTCTTCTCCCTGTGGCGGTTTCTTGCCAAGATTACCAAATTGACGCCATATATGGAATGATAGTTATTTATGAAAATTCTAACAAGAAATACTTCCATATTTCAGGAATCTACGGATTATCTCCCCATAAAATGCGGCACAGCATACAACCTGCTCTCAGGCGGTTGTCCCATCAGAATCTTTAATACCCCCATAAGAAAGATTCGCTTTTCTTTCTGAGGCAACGAACTATACTTTCCAGTAATCTTTACAATTTAAATTTACTATTTTCTGGGACCTTGCAGATCCCACCCTTAGGACTGTATCCGCTGTTTTTCCTTGGACAATTCATTTCCGGCGAAATCTCTGCGTACTGCCACGCCGGAAACAACCCCGCCCGGCCCTTGGCCGGCAATTTCTGGAGGATGGAAATGGAGAAGATGAACCGATGGAAATGGCCATTCTGGAGATGGCCACTCTGCACGATGGCCGTTGTCATGATGGCTCTCCTGTCCGCAGGCTGCAGTGACGATGACAATGATCGCTCACCCTCGCCTTCCGCTGCCGGCGGAGCGGTGAGTGGAACGAGCGCCACGCCGGGCGAGGACCTGACCGAAATCGCCGCTCATATCGATGCGATTCTGGCTCTCGGCTACAACACGACCAACCCCGATGCCCTGGCCAAGGTCCTTTTTGACGAGGACCCCGCCAACGATCCTTTCATCCTGGATACCCGGGAGCCTGCGGATTACGCTGCCGGCCACATCCCGGGAGCGGTGAATATCCCTCTGCAGGATCTCCCCCGGGCGCTTCTCGACGGGACCTCCGGAATTCCCGCCGACCGCGAGGTGGTGGTCGCCTCCTACTGGGGCAATGACGGGAACATGGCGAGCCTTCTGGTGAACGCGGCCCGCATCGAGGACCCCGCGGTCAGCAACCTTCCGAAATCCACCGGCCTTTTCCAGGGGATGACCTCCTGGTCGTTCCGCCGGGACCTTGTTCCTGCCGGCTCCCGTTTTGACGATGCGGCAGCGGCCGGAGTCATCGTACAGAAGGGCACTGAATCGGATGCCGTAACCGGAACGCCCCAAGGCGCCTACCCGGCTTTCACTTCCTTTTCGGTCGAGGCGGACACCGTGATCGAGAAGATCCTCATCCGGGCGGACAACTACCTGAATTCTTTCGAGACCCAGTTCGACCTTCAGGTCTATCCGTCGGCTCTGGCAACGACCCTGGAAGACGCCGACCCGGACAACGATCCCCAGGTGGTCAGCGTTCGAAGCGGCGCTCACTATTCCGCGGGGCACATCCCCGGCGCTGTCAATATCGCCTATAAAGATGTGGCGAAACTGGCCAATTCCGAACTTCTGGATCCGACCAGGGAAATCGTCGCCTATTGCTACACGGGTCACACGGGCTCTCTGAGCACCATGGCCCTGGGAATCCTGGGCTATCCGGTCAAAAACCTCCTGTACGGCATGAATGGCTGGAGCACCGATTCCGCCGTCGCGTCTGGCCAACTGAAGAACTTCGATTTGATGAAGGCCTGGGATTTCCCCGTCAACAACGGAGGGGAGAGCGATCTGTCCAGCCTGGCCGACTATGCGCCTCCGACAGGCTGCGTCGAATGTCACTCCAGCCTCACCGCCATCTTCTATGATCGCGAGGTGGCCAATCCGCCGCTGGCAGCCGTGGCGCCACCCTCCGAAGGCGAGGGCTGAGGCGGCTCCGTGACGCCCGTGCCGGCGTCAAAAAAATTCTGGATCTTCAACGGTTCCGTCGAGCAGTATCCTTCCGTCCTTTCCAACGACAGCGTCCATGCCGGACGCGGGTGTACCTCCTGTCACGGCGGTGACGACTCCGCCAATTCCCGTGAACTGGCCCACGCCAACGGCTTTGCCGCCATCGCCACGGCAGAAACCTGCAATGGCTGTCATTCCGGCATCGTCGCCAGTTCCGCCGATGGGCTGCACACCACCCTGGGCGGCTACAACACCATCCTGATGCAGCGTGGTTTCGACATGAGCGATCCCGACGCCGCTGAGCGTTTTGAGCAGCAGTGCACCAAGTGCCACACCGCGGTGGGAACGGGAGAGTCCGCCTCAACCGCCTGCGGACAGTGCCATGTTTCCGTTCCGGCGACCGCCGGAGGCGGCCTGATCGAGGGACATGCCTTCAACGCCACTCCCTCGATGGACAACAACTGCACCGCCTGCCACGGTTCCAGGGTCAAGGATGAGTATTACGGCCTGAATAACGAACTGCTCGAGCGCAACCAGGCCGCTTTTGCAGAGGGTAGCGCCTGGGCCGATTTCCACCTGGAACCCGATGTGCACAAGACGGCGGGTCTCACCTGCATGGAGTGCCACAGCAACGGGAGCGGCGACGAAATGCATGGAGTCGGCCATCCTCTCCCCGACCAGGGCGACCGGTACGATGTGAGCAGCTCCCCCGAATGCACCGATTGCCATGGCGGCGCCCAGGATACGGGATTTGCCGGAATCAGCCTGCATTCCACAGGACACCTGGATTCCATGTCCTGTCAAATCTGTCATGCGCAGCCCTACAAGAACTGCTTCAGCTGCCACACCGACGTGACGCCCGAGGGGCTGGGTTTCTACCGGATCAACGGCGAGGACCCGACCCTGACGGACCGCAGGATTGCAGATGAAACCGCGGCGCCCGACGCCCTGATGACTTTCCGGGCCGGATTAAACCCGCGCTTCGGTGAAGAAGGCATGAAGCAATATGCGGTGCTGCGGCACGTGCCGGTGGACAAGGACGTTTTCCAGTACTCGGGAGACAATGTCCAGGACTTCATCATTCCGCCGACGGACGGCGATCCCGGCACCCTGGACATGGGATCCCTTTCGACCTGGAAATACGCCACACCGCACACCATCGTCCGTTCCACCCCGATCACGGCCTCCTGCAACAACTGCCATGGGACGGATTACAGCAAGTTCTGGCTGACCGATCCCGTCCAGGCTGCAGAGGGCTGGGTCCCCGAGCAGAGCGAATACCTGCAGGGAGAGCAGGACGCGAATACCGGAATTACGGTCGATGCTCCCCTCCCCCAATGAGCGCCAACTGATCTCCTTCTCTCAGCTGGTGTCTTTCAGCCCGGGCCTCGGCCCGGGCTGTTTTTTTTCGGTTCATCCGGAAAATTTTCGGGCTATCTGCCTTCCTTCCCCATCAAAGTTCCTAATGCTTCCATTAAAGAGATTCGCTTTATATTAAATCGAGAAGCCCCATAATTCTTTCTTAAATACGGCATGATGAAATAAACGAAACAGGGGAAGAGTGAAACGCGTTCTCTTCCCCCGACGACCCTGTCATTGATTTGATCGCGGTTCTTTACAAAGAAACCCGCCTCGCAAGAGGCGGGTTTCTTTGTTGTCAGTCGCAGTAAACCGTTCGATCAGCCGATGGCGGCGTGGTATTCCTGAAGACTTCTGATTTCTTCCTTTCCTTCCCGACGGGCGGCAATTCCCTTTGCAGCCGCCGAAGCCGCAGAGGTGGTTGTAATATACGGAATCTTGTACTTGATTGCCGCCTTGCGGATATAGGAATCGTCGTGGGCGCTTAGTTTTCCGGAGGGGGTATTGACGACCAGATGAAGTTCGCCGTTCTTGATGGCGTCCGCGATATTGGGCCGTCCTTCGTGCAGCTTGAGAATCGGCTCGGAATGAATGCCATGCTGCGCCAGAAAAGCATGCGTTCCCCGGGTTGCACGAATCGAGAAGCCGAGTTCGGAGAAACGGCGCGCGGCATCCAGGGCGCCGGACCGGTCGCGCTCGGCGACGGTGATGAGGACGGTTCCCTGGAGAGGAAGGGGTGAATTGGCGGCTTCCTGGGCTTTGAAGAACGCCAGTCCGTAATTGCCGGCCATTCCCAGCACTTCTCCGGTAGAGCGCATTTCCGGACCAAGCACCGGATCCACTTCGGGAAACATGGAGAAGGGGAAAACAGCCTCCTTCACTCCGAAATGGGAAAATGGACGGCGGCGCAAGTCAAGAGCCTTCAGTTTCGTCCCGAGGATTACCTGGAGGGCGATTCTCGCCATGGGGATGTTGCAGACCTTGCTCACCAGAGGTACGGTGCGGCTGGCGCGGGGATTGGCTTCAAGGATATACACAATGTCGTCAGCGATGGCGTACTGAATATTCATCAGTCCGCGCACCCCCATTTCAACGGCGATTTTGCGCGTATATTCTTCGATGGTGTCCACATGTTTTCGCGGGATGCTCAGGGGCGGAATGGCGCAGGCCGAATCGCCCGAGTGCACGCCGGCCAGTTCGATATGTTCCATGACGGCCGGGACGAAGGCATCGATGCCGTCGGAGATGGCGTCCGCTTCCGCTTCGATGGCATTCTCGAGAAACCGGTCGATGAGAATCGGTCGCTCAGGTGAAACGTCCACGGCCTTTTTCAGATATTCGATGAGCATCTCCTCGTCATGAACCACCTCCATGGCTCGGCCGCCGAGAACATAGGAGGGACGGACGATCAAGGGATATCCGATTCGGGAGGCGATCTCCAGGGCCTTCTCCTCGGTTCCGGCCATTCCGGATTCAGGCTGGGGAATGCCGAGTTTTTCCATAATTCCATTGAACCGCTCCCGATCCTCGGCCAGATCGATCGTCTCCGGGCTGGTTCCGAGAATGAGAACTCCCGCCTCCTCCAACTCCCTGGCGATGTTCAGCGGCGTCTGGCCCCCGAACTGCACGAGCACCCCTTCGGGCTTCTCCTTCTCGTAGATGGACAAAACGTCCTCCACTGTCAGGGGCTCGAAATAAAGCTTGTCCGAGGTATCGTAGTCGGTAGAGACCGTCTCGGGATTGCAGTTGACCATGATCGTCTCGTAACCGGCTTCCCTCAGCGCCAGGGCGGTATGGACGCAGCAGTAATCGAATTCGATCCCCTGGCCGATGCGGTTCGGTCCGCCTCCCAGAACCATGATTTTCTTTTTCTTCGAAACGCCCACGGTATCCGGGGCGTTGTAGGTGGAGAAGTAGTAGGCGGCGTCCTCGACCCCGCTGACCGGCACGGCTTCCCAGGTCTCTTCGATCCCGATGGACTTTCGCCGCTCCCGTACGGTCTTTTCGGTGATGCCAAGGATCTGCGCGATATAGCGGTCTGCGAACCCGTCCTTTTTCGCCCTCACCAGCAGATCGTCGGGAGGGAGTTGTCCCTTGTGCCGGAGGATTTCCTCCTCAATCTCAACGAGTTCCTTCATCTGCTCGAGGAACCAGGCCTTGATATGGGTGCGCTCATGGAGCATTTCGATATCCGCGCCCTTGCGCAGCGCTTCGTAAAGAATGAACTGTCGCTCGCTGGAAGGCTCGGCGAGAAGTTCCATCATATCCGGGAGAGACTTTTTGTTGAAATCTCTTGCGAAGCCCAATCCATAGCGGCCGATTTCGAGAGAGCGGATCGCCTTCTGCATCGCCTCCTTGTAGTTCTTGCCGATGCTCATCACCTCGCCGACAGCACGCATCTGCGTCCCCAGCTTGTCCTGCACGCCCTTGAATTTCTCGAAAGCCCATCGGGCGAACTTGACCACCACATAGTCCCCGGAAGGGGTGTATTTCTCGAGGGTTCCCTCCCGCCAGTAGGGAATTTCATCCAGGGTAAGGCCCGCGGCGAGCATGGCGGAAACCAGGGCGATTGGAAATCCCGTCGCCTTGGAGGCCAGAGCCGAGGAGCGGGAGGTGCGGGGATTGATCTCGATAACCACCACTCTCCCGGTCTTGGGGTCGTGGGCGAACTGGACATTGGTGCCGCCGATCACCTCGATGGCATCCACTATGCGATAAGAATAATCCTGCAGACGCTCCTGCAGTTCCCGGCTGATGGTCAGCATGGGCGCCGTGCAGAAGGAATCTCCCGTATGCACTCCCATCGCATCGACGTTCTCGATGAAGCATACGGTGATCTTCTGATTCTTCGCATCCCGCACCACTTCCAGTTCCAGCTCCTCCCAACCCCGCACTGATTCCTCGATCAGCACCTGACTCACCGGACTGGCGGAAAGGCCGCGAGTGACGATGTTCTCGAATTCCTCCAGGTTGTAGGCGAACCCTCCGCCGGTCCCTCCCATGGTATAGGCGGGTCGGATCACCACCGGCAGTCCGATCTCCTCCACGATGGACATCGCCCCCTCGAGACTGACCGCGATCTCGCTTCGAGGAGTTTCGATGCCCAGTTGCGCCATCGTCTCCTTGAAGGTTTCCCGATCCTCCCCCCGTTTGATCGCATCGAGATTGACCCCGATCACCCGCACGCCATATTCATCCAGAACCCCCTTGCGAGCGAGATCGCTGGCAAGGTTGAGTGCCGTCTGTCCTCCCAGATTAGGCAGAAGGGCGTCGGGACGCTCTTTTTTGATGATCTCCGTCAACGTCTCCACGTTCAGCGGTTCGATATATGTGGCGTCGGCCATGCCGGGATCGGTCATGATGGTGGCCGGATTGGAATTGACCAGCAGAATCTCGTAACCGAGATTGCGCAGGGCCTTGCATGCCTGGGTTCCGGAATAATCGAATTCGCAGGCCTGACCGATAATGATCGGTCCCGAGCCGATAATGAGGATTTTTTTCAGATCAGTGCGTCGCGGCATATTATAATCTCCTTGAATGGGATGGTTCTAAAGGCACATTCTTCGGTGCACAATATCTCAAAGTTTGCCCATGTGTGCAAGCTTCTTCCTTAGAACCGCCCCCCAAAGAAATCGCTATAACTTTCCCGTGAAGGTGCTTCAGGGATGGTGCGATCGTTTGTCTTATCGGCAAGAGATTGGATTGGTGATCATGGAACCCGTGATGGGGAGATATGCGCTTCACTCATCCAAAGAGATCCACTGGGGAAACCTGATATTTTTCGAATTCTGCTCCTGTTTTTTGAACCGAAGACAGGACGGATGTACGCAGATGATCGGGAAGACCTGCTTTATCTCAGCAGAGGCTTAAAAGGGCCTTGCACCCTCCCCCAACCCCTCCCATCGAAGGGAGGGGAGCTTTATCCCCTTGGGCCAGGGAAAAGAGGCCATGGCTGGCTGCAAATACTTATCCGGACAATCCTGACTTTTCTGATCTATCTGCGTCAAATTCAGAATTCCGGATTGCCCAAACGTGGCGCCCCGCCAAACCAGTTTCTTTAATTCCTCTCGCCGGCATCCGGCAATGAATCGACAAGCCTGTCCGCGAGTCTGGACAATACCTGAAGGGTCTCCGCATGGGGATAAACGAAACCGAGGGGCTTTCCCAACTCTTCTGCTCTGGCGGAGGCCTCATCCTTCCACAGCAACTCCCCGGAAGGGGATTTCAATTCCGCCCGGGCATGCACGGAGATTATCCCGGAACGGTCCCTTTCGTAAGCATCATAGATGAAGAAATAGACGAGAACCTCCATCGCGGCGTCGACCTCTTCCGATAAGGGCCTTTCTGCTTGCCGCGCCGCCACTACCTGGTATCCCTTGGCTTTGAGACTCCGTTCAACGTTTTTCCAGAGATCATCACGGATATCCACATCGTAAGGCGCCCTTTCCATGCCGAGCACCTGGTAGTCGCGGGAGTATCCCACGGGGAAAAGGGCTATTTTCTGACCGCTCCAATTCTGGTAAAGGAACTGTGTCACAACGGATTTTTCGGCGGCGCAGCCTGCGAAAACCAGGCTCAGCAGAAGAACCAGTCCCGATCGTCCCCGGCATCTGAAATTACGACTCATGGCTATCTCCTTTTTGCCGTCTTTTCTTTCCTTCATTATACACTGCCTCATCGTATTCCCGCCAAAGACGACTTCCCAGCTATAAGAATAATTAAGATTTTATTCCTTAATGTCTTATGCATAATTATGTTATTTTTTGAAGGGCCATTTTTCAAATCAGGTCCTGACTTCAGGGGGGGGGGAACCTGTTCAAGGAACTGCCTTCCCGGCCATGAAAGAAAAAGGGTGGTTAAAACACCATTTCATCTAGACGGGGGGGCAGCACGTTCATGCGTCAAAATTCCAACTCCTTCCTCGACAGTTTTCTCGAAAATTTGTCTTTCATAAAAAGCTCATGCCCTGATACCCCCAGAACAAAGGGCCTTCCAATGAAGAGAGCGTCGTTGGCACAGGGTTTGCTCCATCCTTACGGAGGAAGGATTCCAACATCAAGATGCAGAAATTTGCAATGAAACCACCAGGGGACAAGAATCCGGAAGAAAGGGGGGAAAACGAAATTACCCCCAGCGCGCAGGCAGCGCAAAGAAGCCGCGCCGAGGAGGAACTGCGGCAGAGCGAGGAAAAATACCGGACGATTCTGGAGAGCATCGAGGATGGTTATTATGAAACAAACCTCAGAGGAGATCTGACCTTCTTCAATAAAGGGCTCTGCCGGATGCTGGATTTTTCCGAAGATGAGCTAAGGGGAATGAACAACCGTGATTATCAGACCCCCGAGGAAGCGGCGGAAATGTACCGATTTTTCAACCGGGTCTATCGCACCGGCATCCCGGTACCGAGTTTTGACTGGAATGTGGTACAGAAGGACGGTTCGCCACTGACCACTGAGGGCTCTATTCATCTTGTGAAAAACGCTCGTGGAGAGGCGGTCGGCTTCCGCGGGATATTAAGGGATGTAACGAAGCGCAGAAGAGTGGAACTGGCTCTTGGGGAAAGTGAAGCTCGTTTCCGCAGTCTGGTCGAGCTTTCATCCGACTGGTTCTGGGAACAGGACGCCAAGTTCCGCTTCGTCCGTTTGGAGGGCCGCCAGGTCATCGCAGACGGGAGCGTCAGTGGTCAGAATCTTCTTGGCAAACGGCGCTGGGAAATCGGGCTTGAAATTGATGAATCAGGAGGATGGGAGAGACATCGGGCGCTTCTCCGTGAACATCTTCCATTCCGAGACCAGATCATGCACCGCACTCTTCCGGACGGAGAAAAGCGCTATATCAGCGTCAGTGGCGAACCCATCTTCGACGAACGAGGGCGCTTCAAGGGCTATCGTGGTGTAGGTCGGGATATCACGGAACAAAAGCGCGCACAGGAGCGCATAAAATTTCTTGCTACGCACGACAGCCTGACGGGTCTTCCCAATCGTCTCATGTTCGGCGAGTTTCTGACTCCCGCTATTGAATTGGCGCGCCGACACGGACGGACGCTGGCCGCCCTGTTCATCGATCTGGATCGGTTCAAAGTCATAAACGATACTCTCGGCCACGCGGCCGGCGACAAACTGCTTAAGGAGATTGCCGGACGGCTGAGATCGATGGTGAGGGCGAGCGATATCGTTGCGCGAATGGGAGGCGATGAATTCGTCGTTCTTGTGCAGGAGGCGGCGCCGCACCAGGTTGCCGTCCTGGCGCGAAAAATCCTCTCCGCTATTGCCAGGCCCATCGAAATTCTGGGGCAGGGATACCGGGTCACCGCCAGCATCGGCATCTGCATACACCCAACGGATGCTGGGGACGAACGATCCCTTATGAACGGGGCGGACGCCGCCATGTACCTGGCCAAAGGTGAGGGCCGGGATAATTTCCAGTTTTATTCCGAAGGGATCCGAACACAAACGTCCGAGCGTTTAAGCTTCGAAACCGGTCTTCGCAATGCCTTGGAGAATAACGAATTTCTTCTGCATTATCAGCCCAAGCTGGACCTTAAGAGCGGATCTGTTACAGGCCTGGAGGCTCTTCTCCGGTGGCAACATCCAGAGTTCGGTCTCATCCCTCCCGAACAGTTCATTCCCCTCGCCGAGGAAAGCGGATTGATTATTCCCATCGGGCGATGGGCTCTCAGGGCCGCCTGCCGGCAAAACATGGCGTGGCAGAATGAAGGGTTGCCGCCCATGCGCATGGCCGTCAATCTCTCCATGCGCCAGCTGTCGGCGGAATATCTTTCCCAGGAGATCGACGACACTCTCCAGGAGGCCGGCATGCCGCCGGAGCTGCTTGAACTGGAATTAACGGAAGGTGTTATGATCCACAATCCCGAAAGGACATTCCGGATCCTCTCCGAGATCCGGAAAATGGGAGTTCGACTGGCCATTGATGATTTTGGAATCGGATATTCTTCGCTGGGTCAGCTAAAGCACCTCCCTGTCGATACGCTCAAGGTGGATCGCTCATTTATCCATGGAATTCCGGACAACTGCAAGGACATGGCAATTATGAAAGCCATTATAACCATGGCCAAAGCCCTGAATCTGACGGTTATCGCAGAGGGAGTGGAAACGAAAGGACAGGAGCAGTTTCTCCGTGAACACAACTGTGACGAGATACAGGGTTACCTTTTCAGCAAACCGGTTTCATCGGAGGAGATCTCTCTCATGCTCCGGCAAGGCCGTCCCCGGTTTCTTGAGCGCAGGGCCGGAGAGGTGATATGAAATCCTCCGTCAAACCTGTTTTTGGAATACATTGATTGGAAAAAAGATGCAAAAAGATCCCAGCAACGAAAAACCGGAAAACGGAATGCGGCGATTTGAGAACCGCCTGAAGACCTCCATCGGAACCTCCCTCGAATATTATTGGGAGCAGGATGAAAACCATTGCTTCACGGTTTTTAAAAGTCCGGCGCAGGAGAACGGCTGGAAGAATTCAAGGCGCATGCTTGGGAGGACCCGATGGGATCTAGGCGGAAAACCCGTTGGAGAAGACGGAACATGGGGTCGGCATTGGGAGATTCTGGAAGCCAGACGCCCCTTCTCCAATCTTCTCTACACGCTCATCCATCCCGAAAGCGGGCTGCGTTACATCGCCTGCAGCGGAGAGCCTGTTTACGACAAGGATCGTTTCCTGGGTTACCGCGGGATCTCCAGGGATCTCACCCGACAGATTCAGATGGGTCAGCGCATCGCCATCGAACATGGAGTGACCCGAATCCTCTCGGAAGTATCCGACCTGTCAAGGGCTATTCCCGAAATCATCCGACTGATCTGTGAAACCCTCGGCTGGGTCTGCGGAGCACGCTGGGAATGCGATGAACAGCAGCAGGTTTTATATTCCCGGGAGACCTGGGGATATCGCTCCGCGCAGATCGACGCTTTTCTTGACGCCACCAGAAGAATGAAAATTCAGCCAGGTCAGGACGGGGAACTGATCCGGAAAACCTGCAAGACGGGCGAACCGGTCTGGATTGGAGACCTGTCCAGAGAGAAGGGTTTTCTCAGGGCGTCCCGGGCCGCCGAAGCAGATCTGAAAAGCGCTTTCTCGTTTCCCGTCTTTGCGGACGGGAAAGTGATCGGCGCCATGGAGTTCTTCAGCGAGGAGATCCGTCGACCCGATCCCGATTTGCTCCGGGGGACCACCCATATCGCGAGTCAGATCGGACAAGGCATTCGACGCCTCGAAGCTGAAAACCGGTTGCTGCGCTTCCGCGCAGCGATGGAGTTATCCGGGGACATGATCTACCTCGTCGATCGGGAAACGATGCGGTTCGTGGATGTCAACGAAAAGTCCTGCCGGGCATCGCGACTCTCCCGGGAGGAAATGCTGCGAATCGGTCCGCAGGACCTGTTGACGACTCGGGCAGAAGACCTCGAGCGCCTCTATGACGAAATGATCGCCTCAAGTCCCAGGAGGATCCGCAGCGAGCTTGCCGTCACCGGAGAAGACGGACGCCTGCTGACTTACGAACTGAACCGTCGGGCCGTGCAATCCGGGGACAGATGGCTGATCGTCACCATCAGCCGGGACATCAGCCGCCGGAAGGAAACCGAGGAAGCTATTCGAAAAATAAGCAGACTCTACGGTGCGATCAGCGCAACCAACGAAGCGATCCTGCACGCCCGCACTCCTCGTGAACTTTACGAAAGGGTCTGCGAGGCGGCCGTGAACGGAGGGAAGTTTCATATCACCGCGGCCCTTCTCCCCGATGGCGAGGGGTGGATGAAGATCGAGGCGGCAAGCGGGAAGATCGCCGAATGGATGAGGGACGTGCGCATATCGGTCGAGGAGGACGCTTTATGGGGGAAGGGCCTGGTCGGAGAAGCTTTCCGCACGGCAAAACCGTGCATCAGCAATGCTTATGGGGGCGACGAACGCATTCAGCCATGGCAGGAAATGGGTTTGAAGGCCGGAATACGCTCCGCCGCTGCCATACCCGTCCTACGAAACGGGACAAGCGCAGGTATCCTCCTTTTTTGTTCGGACGAAAGGGGAAATTTTGACGAGGAGAACATCCATCTTCTGGAACGAATGGCGGAAAACGTCTCTTTCGCCCTGGACAATTTCGATCGAGAGATCGAGCGCAAGGAGGGGGAGAAAGCCTTGCGCGAAAGCGAGGAGCGCTTCCGGGCCATGACCGATCTTTCCTCCGACTGGTACTGGGAAGAGGATGCGGAGTTGCGATCTGTCCGCTTTGAGGGCCGCTATCTTGAACAGAGCAAAGAGATCTTCAATTTTTTCATGGGTAAAACCCCTTGGGAATGCGGAGCGATAATCGAAGGACTCGGCGCCGGTGAGATCGTGCACCGGAAACTGCGGGCGGGCGAAAGGCGCTTCTACAATACCGTGATGCACCTCCCCCTGCCGGATGGATCCCTGCGTTATTTCAATCTGTCCGGGGAGCCTATTTTCGCCGAAGATGAACGTTTTATGGGTTACCGCGGCGTCGCCCGGGACATCACCCGAAAAAAAGAGAATGAGCAGGCCATGCTGCGTCTCGGAAGAATGTACGCCGCCCTCAGCGCCACCAATGAGGCGATCCTCCGCGCCGACTCCCCGGACGAATTGTATCGCCGGGTCTGCGACGCCTCCGTCGACGGAGGGAAATTTCTCATTACTGCGGCGCTTCTTCCCGACAGCGAAGGGTGGATGAAAATAGCGGCGGGAAGCGGAGCGATCGTCGATTCGATGTGGGCCATCCGGATTTCCGTCGATGAAAGCAATCCACTGGGAGGGGGACTGGTTGGAAACGCGTTCCGCACCGGCAAACCCTGGGTCAGCAACGACTACGAGAATGACAAGCGCCTGCCGGCCTGGAGAGAGATCGGAAGGGAGGCCGGAGTCCGCTCCGCTGCCGCGCTTCCACTTCTTCGAAACGGAAAAAGCGCCGGCGTCCTTCTTTTTTATTCGGACGGAAAAGGAGATTTTGATGGCGAAATCGTCCAACTCCTGGAACGAATGGCGGAGAACGTATCGTTTGCTCTGAACAATTTTGATCGGGAAGCCGAACGCAAGCAATCCGAAGAGCGCATCCGGTATCTCGCCACTCACGATGCCCTCACCACCCTTCCGAACCGGGCCCTTTTCAGCCAGATGCTCAACCTTGCGATCCAGACCGCACGACGCTATCAGCGGGAATTCGCGGTGATGTTTATCGACCTGGATCGATTCAAAATTATCAACGACTCCCTGGGTCACGAGGCGGGGGATCAGTTGCTGCAGGAGATCGCCATCCGAATGAAGGAGACGATACGCTCAAGCGATGTCGTCGCGCGCCTCGGGGGGGATGAATTCGCGGTTCTTGTTCAGGAGGTGGAAAACCCCCATCAAGCCGCCGTGGTCGCCCGCAAAATCCTCAACACCATTATCCGGCCGATGGTCATTCAGGGCCAGGAATGTCAGGTAACCGGAAGCATCGGAATCAGCATCTATCCCAAAGACGGGGAGGATGAGCAGACTCTTATGAAGAGTTCCGATCTGGCCATGTACCGGGCCAAGGAGGAGGGAAAGAATAATTACCAGTTTTATTCCGAAAACATCCGGGCGCAGTCCATCGAACGGGCGGGCTACGAGACCAGCCTCCCTCGCGCTCTGGAGAAGAAGGAATAGTAAAGTTTCGGAATTTTTTCCATTTTCCTGGCGCGCCTTTGTAAACGACGCATGAGTGAATCGGCAGGAATCGGGCGCCACGGTTCGCAGGGGTCCGCTGGTTCGAAAGGCGCGTTTCGCGCCTTTTTTTTAGCTCGTGAACATCAGCTTCCGCTCCAGATCCATGGAACGCGTGAGCCGTTTGGCGTCTTCGAAGGAGATGACGTTCTTCTGGCAGAGATGAATCAGATGCTGGTCCAGTGTCTGCATATTGTACTGGGCCCGTCCTTTTTCTATGTGCGATTCGATTTCATCCAGGCGGCCTTCCCGGATGCAGGCCTGAATGGTGGTCGTGGTGCGCATCACCTCGACCACCGGAAGAATGCGCTCCCCCGTGCGGTCCTTGATTAGACGCAACGAAACAGTGGCGACCAGGATATCGGCGAGTCGCTGCCGCATGACCTCCTGGGAATCGGGAGGGAAGTAGCCGATCAACCGATTGATCGTGGAGACCGCACCCTGGGTGTGCAGGGTCGAGAGGACCAGATGCCCGGTTTCCGCCGCCTTGATGCAGGCGTCGATGGTTTCCAGATCGCGAAGTTCCCCCACCATGATGGCATCCGGGTCCATCCGCAGGGCTGCCTTGAGGGCCGAGCCGAAACCTTCCGTATCCAACCCGACTTCTCGCTGAATGATGCAGCTTCTGCTGGAGGTGAAGAGGAATTCGATGGGCTCCTCGATGGTGATAATATTGTAATTGAAGGTTTCGTTCATGAAATGCAGCATGGATGCCAGAGTGGTTGATTTGCCGTTCCCTGTGGGGCCGGTGACAAGAATGAGGCCGTTGGGCGCCTGAACGATCTCTCCCAGAACCGGCGGAAGGTTCAATTCCTGAAAACTTCCGATCTGCGGAGGAATAACGCGCATGACGATGCCGAGGTGCCCTCGTTGCCGGAAGATACTTACCCGGAACCGTCCCCCACTCGGCAGCGCATAAGAGGCGTCCAACTCCTTCAGGTCCTCGGGAAGTTGCCGGTTGTTCTGCTCCATGATGGTTGTGGCGATGAATTCGGTATCGCGTGGCGTCAATTTCGGCAGTTTGGAGCGGATAAGTTGACCGCGGCCTCGAAAAAAAGGCGAATTATCCACCTCGAAATGCACGTCCGACACCCGCTTTTCAAATGCGATCCCCAGAATCTGATTCAGAACTTTCATGTCCATGGACGACCCCTGTTCGTGCGATGCGGCCCTAAGGCCCTAATGGGACGCTTTTCCCATTTTCCGGCGATAAAAAGAATTTTCCAGCATCAGCCCCGCCTGATGAGAAAAGACTTCCAATACCTCCATAAATCCAGGCGCGGCCTCTCCGCGAGCTGAATCCCCGTAGATGAGGGAAACGGTTCTTCCCTTTACACGCACGGGAAGAAGAAGCACCCGCGAGTCCAGGGAAGAGCCGATTCTGTCGGAGATCTTCTGTCTTAATATCCCGTCTTCCACCCGGTCATAGAAAGGAACTCCCTTTTCAACCACACGGCTGAGAAGGGGATCCTCTTTCAGCGGAATCGTCAGCCCGGGCACGGCCCCGCTGCCGGATGTTTCGATTCCGATGCTTTTTTCCGCAATCAACTCTCCCTTTCGGACGACGAAGGCGATGGTCCGCTCGAACTTTTCGGTCACGAACCGAAGCAGCGCAAAAGCCACGTCCGGATCGGATTTCAGGTTCAACAGAGCCGAAAGTCCCTCCCGAAGGGCGCCTCCGGCATCGGTTCTTTCGGAAAAATCTTTCAGGAATTCGGGGAGTGCTCTCAGAAAAAGAATGAAATTATCCGAAAACCTCCCCTCCGGCGTGCCGATACGGGGTCGGGGGAAATAAGCTCCAAAAACATCTTCAAGAGAATTAATCGCAAAGGAAAAATTCAAGGGGGAGACCAATTGTACGACACGGTTTCGTGGAAAATTACGCGGAAGGCTTAAGCGCGGATTTTCGGCGGACTCATTCGCATCGCCCACAGGCTCCGGATCGTCGAGAAGAAGAACGGGAGCTTTTCCCCCGGTGAAGATCCCATCGAGAATCGAAGAGAAATCCTTTTCATCATGAGGTGCAAGAATGGAAAGACCCGCTGCGCCGCAGACCGCGGCGAGGGCGTATTCGAGAAGCGGATCGCGACTGCACAGGACGATATCCGGTATCGTCGCATTCATGGCTTTCCAGTCCTCCGCTCGGGCCCCGGGGAATGGAAATGGTTTCAGGAATGCGACCAGGGCATCCCTTTGCTCCTCGGCGAGACGAGGGGCGATTTCCTCTATTTTTTCCCGGTGATGAAGGACGGGGTCCATATCCCGGAGAGTCCTGAAGACTCCGGGGATATGAGTTTCCATACTGTCCAGATCCGCCAGGCCCAGGTCCTCGGCAGAGAGGTTCCGGCCCGAGCCCGATTCATCGGACTCGATTTCTGTTTTCTCCTTCTCCTGAAATCCGGCGATTTCCTTTTCGGCCTCGAAGTCCTCCTCCAGTTCGCCATCGCGTTTCTTTTCATCATAGATCCGCAGAGCGTCCATGAGCGCCCTCTGCGTATCGATGTTGATCTCCTTGCTGATTTTTTCCGGATAATACTGGTAATCGTCGGAGACGGTCGTATCGGTGATATCCAGGGAGAATTTCCCTGTCTTCCAGGTGAGGATTTCCACCACCGTCATTTCGATGAGGGTTTGAAGACTTTTGTAGGCATCCTTTTCCTGGATCAAATCCTTTTCAATAAGGGTGACGATCAGGGGCTTGCGTTGGTCGCCAGCCGCTTTCTGCTCACGAAGGGTCCTGTCGAGCTCTTCGGGGGAGATCATTCCGAGATCCTGCAGAATGCGACCGATACGTACGTTCAGATGCCTCGCGCTGACGATGAAACCGTCCTTGAAGACGAGCCGACTTTCCCCTTTTTTGCCCTGAACACGCAGAATTCCCGATTTCCGGGTGGCGTGCAGCAGCTGCATGATGTCGACGATGGAAAGATGTTCCAGGTTTCCCGTGAAGGACATCCGCTTGCGACCTCCATTTCATCAAGATTACAGAAATCGTGAACAGCCGTTGAAAGCCGACGGCCCTCCGCGACATTCAATTTCTCACTCATTAAACTCAATTCCGGGGTAGGATTCAAGTATTTCCGTCGGGGCGGCGGATTTGGCGCAGAAAAGAAGATAAGGATTTCATCCCGGATCTCCCCCTCGCCTGATTTTAGCAAGCAGACGGGACAGAGTCTCGTATTCCTCCTCGGAGATATCCCGGGTGAAATACTGCCTGACCCTGAGGGCCATCTTTGAAAGATCCTCCCGAAGGCCCCGACCGCTCTCCGTGAGAAAGACCATGCAGATTCTTCGATCGGAGGACGATCGGCGCCGTTCCACATGCCCTGCACGGGACAACCGGTCCACCAGACCGCCGATGGTTGATCGGTCGATTTCGGTCCTGTCGGAAAGCTCCACCTGGGAAAGTCCGTCCTCTCGCCATAGAAACGCCAGCAACGCGAACTGCTGCGGAGTCAACCCATACGGCTCCAGCTCATTCCGAAAGGCGGCAAATATACGCTGGTGCGCCTTTGCCAATAGGAATCCGGCGCTTTTTTCGATATCAAATCCCATGTCAAATCCTCCTTTTGAGCAAAACAACGTTACACCGACTATCAGTACACTTTCAATACCCTTGGATACGTTTATCGATGGAAATAAAAATATTTCGGTTTGAACCGGAAGGGGATTTACGGTTAGAATGAAATATTGCCATTGGAAAACGAAAGGTTCTGCCGATGACGGAGGCTTCCCATCCTTTTGAAAAATTGACGCCCGGCTTCATCATGGATGCGGTCGAAAGCCGGGGATTCATCTGCGATTGCCGGATACTCGCCCTGAACAGTTACGAAAACCGCGTTTATCAGGTCGGCATCGAAGACGGCGAGCCTTTGATTGCGAAGTTTTACCGCCCCTTGCGCTGGACGGACGAACAGATCCTCGAGGAACATCGCTTCAGCCATGAACTGACCGATCATGAACTGCCTGTCGTGGCGCCCCTGACCGATGCCGAGGGGAAAAGCCTTTTCCATTACGGAGACTTCCGGTTTGCTCTCTACCCGCGAAGAGGCGGACGGGCGCCGGAATTCGACAACCCCGGCAATCTTTTGATCATGGGACGCACGCTGGGGCGGCTGCATCGCATCGGCGCCGCGCGTCCTTTTAAACATCGGCCCCGACTCGACTGCCGGAGTTTCGGCCATGAGAGCGTATCCTTTATCAGCGATCGGTTCATTCCCTCGGAATACAAGGCGAACTACGACGCTCTGACGGCCGATCTGCTTCAGAAAATAGAGGAAATCCTGCGACAGGTCACCCCCCGTTACATACGAACGCACGGCGATCTGCACGGCGGCAACATTCTCTGGCGCAACGAGGGCCCCAACATCGTCGATCTGGATGATGCCCGCATGGCGCCGGCCGTTCAGGACATATGGATGATGCTCTCGGGAGAACCGGGGGCCAGGATGGCCCAGCTGACGGAGATCATGGAAGGGTACGAGGATTTTTTTGATTTTCAGCCGCGCGAGCTGCTTCTGGTGGAAGCCTTGCGTTCTTTGCGAATGCTTCATTTCGCGGCGTGGTTGGCACGTCGCTGGGAAGACCCCACTTTTCCCATCCATTTCTCCTGGTTCAATACGGTTCGCTTCTGGGGAGAGCACATCCTTGAGCTGCGTGAGCAGATCGCCGCTCTTTCCGAACCTCCCCTGCAGATGCCATAAAGGGAGAAAAAGCCTCGGGTGCCGAAATGGCCGAAACGCAAAGCCGATACCTGTCTGTCGAAAGACATTGATTTTTACCGACTGACCAGTGGGAAGATCTCGAAAAATTCTTCCGGGAAATCCTGAAACAGGAAAAAGTGAAGGGCAGTGGTTTTAAATCATCTTCCCTGGAATCATCCGGATTCTTTCTATAAAAAAAGCACAAGACTTATCGCCATCAGCACCATCCCCCCGATCAGACCATAAAGGGAATAATGGTGTTTTCCATATTCCCGCGCCGCGGGAAGCAGTTCGTCGAAAGAGATGAACACCATAATGCCCGCTACTCCGGCAAAAAGAATGCCGAAAAGAGTATCCGTCATAAAGGGAAAGAGGAGAAAATAACCTACGAGTGCTCCCACGGGCTCGGAAAATCCGGACAGAAAAGAAAGCAGAAAAGCACGGCGACGGCTGCCCGTTGCGTAATAAACCGGAACCGAAACGGTGATCCCTTCCGGAATATTATGGATGGCGATGGCCGTTGCAATGGGCACTCCGAGAGACGGATCCTGCAGGGCTACGGTAAAGGTGGCGATGCCTTCCGGAAAATTGTGGATCGCGATAGCAATGGCCGAAAAAATACCCATGCGCAACAACCGCGGATCATCAATTTGTGGGGCGTCCTTGCGGATGTCCTCGATTCGGTGCACCTCATGGGGATTTTCATACGCGGGAACAAACCGGTCGATCATGCCGATCAGCAGCATGCCGCCAAAAAAAGCCCCTATCGTTACCCATGAGCCTGCCTGCCATCCCAGATCAGCAGCCAAGGCTTCGCGGGCCTTGAAAAAAATCTCCACGAAGGACACATAGATCATCACCCCGGCCGAAAACCCGAGGGAAACAGAAAGCAGCCGGGTGCTGGTCCTGCGGAAGAAAAAAGCCGCCGCGCTTCCCAAACCCGTCGCCAGTCCGGCCATCAAGGTCAGACCGAACGCCCGTAAAACATTTTCCTCGAACATTGTTCCGCTTTCTCCGATTCGGACAAATCTTTACTTGCCATTGCTTCCCCAGATCCGATCAAGACCGGAAGACATAGGGAAAACTCCGCAGGATTAAAGAATAACTCTACTCTCAGGTCCTGCAAGACTGTACAAACGCACAGTCCCATTCCGTTCATGTTTTCGCTCATTTTTGCGGATCGACACGTAGAATGTGGGCACTGAAGGGGGTATATTCATAACCATCGAAGGCCTGTTGTGGCAGGCGGGCCGGAGAAACCATTTCCCTTCTTCTCTTTTTTTCAGTTCCAATCTGGCAGAAGCCGGTACGGGCATCCTTCTCCCCGCACCGGCTTTCTTTTTCCGTCGCGCGGTTTACAGTAGACCAGACGGAATATCCATCCAAAATTAAAAGGCGGTTCAGAGCGAGCAATCATCCCTGGCATCCGGATGGAGAGCAGAGCGCACGAAGGGAGTCGTCGTTACACCAGAGAGCAGATCTGCCAAGGAATTCGCCCCCGGAAGAATCGCCCCCCTGAAGACAAAACATTATTTCATTTTATTTACGCAAAGACCTTTCAGATGTATACTCAAATTCTCCTTCTCTTCCCGACACGGCTTTAACGGCTCTTTGAAATATCCCGGCCGTTCCGCCAGTTTTTTCGGCGATGATGATTTCATTCAAAACTCCTCTGCCGCCGGCGATTCCTTTCTCTTCCGTTCGTTCTCCGCGATCCGATATCCCTCAGTATCCCGGCCAACGAAAAGGGAGGTAAAAATGACCAAGCTCATCCGGATATCAATTGCGGCCTTTTCAAATCTGGCAGGCACTCCCCAGGCGGAGCTCGCGATAGGCCTGGCTCTGAAGGCGGTCATTCCCTATCTCATCGCGCCGATAGCGATCGCTGTCATTCTCTCGCAATTCCTCTCCAGCCACTATGTTTTCTGGACGGTCCTGTGCGGGGGCCTGGCCTGGATAATTCTGCTGCAGATGGCCCGCTCGGCAATCAAATCCCGAAGGCCGCTTGCCTGGCACCAGGGTCATTACCGGGCGGCATTTCTCGTCCTGTGCCTGGGATATTCCCATCGAACCAGAAAGCCCGAGTCGATTGAGGAAGGTGAAGAAGATCCTCCTGTCCGTCCCGAAAAATAGGCAAAGATCGCAAAAGGGCGGGCCCCCCGGCCTCTTTGTCCCTTTCCCGATACTTCTGCCGAAGTGAGCCGCTCAGAAAATGATGACACCGATCATGACGAGAATCGAAATTCCGATGGCGCCGATTCCCAGAATGATGGAAAAAAGACTCAACAACCCGCCTCCAACACGTGGTGACGCTGCCATAACAAGACCGACGACCCCAAGTGGAACTGAAACAAGCGCGATCAGCAACCCGAAAATGGGATGCCCCATGAAGGAAACGAGATAGCTTCCTGCCGCGGCAATTATGGCCACTGTGGCGCTGGTGCCGGCTTTCTGTTCATTTTTTTCCATAATATTTCCCCTTTATTCAAAATTTTTTTCATTATACCATCCGCTTTGATTTTGGCCCGATTGACAGGCGGAAGTCGATTGACTCTCCGCCTTTTTTCTATAGGATGCTTTTTTGATGGCGTCGCAAAAAGTCCGCCCTACGGCGTTACGGCGTTTTTTCAGGACCTCGACATACCTGATGTATGCCTTCGCCCCTGAAAAACCACCAAGCCTTGTAGGACGAAATTTTTACTTAGCCATCCTCTGAGTTTTTGAAGGCATCTTTTTTGGACGAACCAGAAAGACGGCGGGAGGCGGATGGATGCACAACATGGCCCTCGTTTTTGACGAGCAGCGAGACTGCTGGCTTCGCTTCCGCAATGCCGTGGAGGTGATCAGTGCGACACGGCTGGAGGAGGTCCTCCCTGCCCTGCGTCGCGTGGAGGATGCCGTTGAGCGGACAGGCCTCCATGCGGCGGGATTCCTCAGCTACGAAGCCTCAGGCGCCTTCGACGCCGCCTGCACAACCGCTGCTGCCGATGATTTCCCCCTGCTCTGGTTCGGCCTTTATCCTCCCCCCGAAGCCATTCGACTTCCGGAGGCGATCTATCCGCCTCCCCTTCTTGACTGGCGCGCGGATCTCGACTCGACCGCTTTCGCCCGGGCCGTGGGAAAAATAAAGGAACACATCGCCCGCGGAGAAACGTACCAGGTCAATTATACTTTTTTCCTGACATCGGAATTCTCATGCGATCCCCTGGAATTCTTTCTCCACCTGGTTCGGGGACAGAAAGCCGGTTGCGCCGCCTACGTCGATATCGGGCGATATGTGGTCTGTTCCGCTTCGCCGGAGCTTTTTTTCGACAGGGATGAACAACGCCTCCTCGTCCGGCCCATGAAAGGTACCGCTCAAAGGGGACGGACTTTCATCGAGGATCGTGAACGCGCGAAATGGCTTGCCGGATCCGTCAAAAACCGTGCAGAAAATGTCATGATCCTGGACATGGTCCGCAACGATCTGTCCCGACTGGGGGGAGCGACGGCCGTTTCGGGTCTTTTCAACGTGGAGAAATACCCTACGGTGTGGCAAATGACTTCCACCGCATCGACCCCCAATTCTTCTTCCCTGAGTGAAATCTTCGGAGCGCTCTATCCCTGCGCATCCATCACCGGAGCGCCTAAATACAGGACCATGGAGATTATCGCCGCCCTCGAAGACCGGCCCAGGAGAATCTATACCGGCGCCGTCGGATTTCTCCAGCCTTGCGGATACGCCCGATTCGGGGTCGCGATTCGAACCGCTCTGATGGACCGTCAGCGAATGAAGGCTGAATACGGGGTAGGCGCCGGGATTACCTGGGGATCGGATGCGGGTGAGGAATTCAGTGAATGCCTGGACAAAGCCCGTATTCTCCACCGCCCCATGCCGGAATTCTCTCTGCTGGAATCTCTGCTCTGGACACCCGACAAGGGTTATTTTCTCCTTACGGAACACCTTCGCCGACTCGAGACCTCGGCGGAATATTTCGATTTTCCCTTCGATCTGGAGCGGGTGAAGGACACCCTCTATCTCACGGCGCGTGCGCTTGATTCCTCCCCCCGAAAGGTTCGCCTCCTTCTGGATGGCCGAGGAGAGATCTCCTGCGAAGCCGCCGAGATCCTTCCGCCCGGCAAGACTGCCGCGCCCATTCGCCTGCGGCTCGCGGCGGAGCCCGTCGATTCTTCCGATCCCTTCCTCTACCATAAAACTACTTTTCGGCCGATTCATGACCGCGCCAATGAAGCGCTCATCACCGGAGAGGATGCGGTACTCAGCAACGAAAGGGGAGAAATCACAGAGACCTGCAGTGCCAATCTCGTGGTGGATCTGGGGGGAGAACTTTTCACCCCGCCGGTGGAGGCCGGACTGCTTCCGGGAACCTTCAGAGCATGGCTGCTCGCGGAAGGGGTCATCCGTGTGCGGACGATCACAATATCGGATCTTGTCCGGAGCCGGAAAATTTTCGCCATCAACTCGGTTCGCCGGTGGCGCGAGGCGGTTCTTGTGGAGAATCCGATCGATATTTCCTCCCCAATGGCAAGAAGCGCCTCATGAAACTTTTCAGCTCCCGAAAACTTTCCGCCGGACTTTTTATCCTGCTTCTTCTTGCAATTGCCTTTTTTTCCTTCCGATCGGCTGGAACACGCAGGGCACTGCAGGAATCGAAAATGCGCGAGGCCGACCTGATGCAGCACATCAGCCGCCTGGAACAGAATTTGACCGCCGGGTCTCAATGCCCACTGCCCACCCCTGAAACCGTTCGCGCACTGGCGAAAAAAGGATTTTCTCCGGCGGACCTGATTCTCGACCTCCAGGACCGGGAGGAGCTGATCCCCTTCGAAGGGGTGCTCGGGGGCGTTATGAATTTCCCCGACCCGCACTGGATTCATGTCCTGACGCCCCGATGGGTCTTGGCCTATTTCGAGGATGGCCATGTGGCGGGGGAGGCGTTCCTGGAATATCGGATTGAAAATGGCCGAATCACCTGGAAACTCCTTGACGCCTTTCTCCTGTAATCACCTGCAGGCTGAGATCCTTCCGCCTCACAACCGAAAAAGCTGAAAGAGGGTTATCTGAGTCGCTTTGCGGCTTGAGTAAGCGCAGGCGAACGGGCGCGGAATGATTTGATTTGAAATTTCTGCTCTTCGTTTCCTTTCTTGCCCTGAATTCATATTCGTCATAGTATGTTTTCGAAGGAAGGTCTTGACCGTGACGGTGAATCGCCGAAATCTATCCGAGGAGATCCAGGAAATCGAGTGGCATTGGCTCAAGCCCCACATGGAGCGGAGCGCCCTGATCATTGTTGCCTCCGATCTCGATCTTGGGGAAGCCGCATCCCGAATCGCTGCAGACGATTCCGCCGCCGTTTCAGCTTGGATCGACTCGGGTTTTCTCGCCAAACCGGATCGGGAACAGATCGAAACCTGGAACGCACAGCCTGACACCCCATTCCGGATTCGGATCGTTCAGCCCTATGTCTTGATCCAGGAACGGAACCGCCACGATGAAGAAAAGGAGTGAATCGATGTCCAGTGGAAAAACGAATTCTCTCTCATGCGCCCAGTGCAGTGCCGTCTGGCGAAAAACCGGCGCCACCAACTGCGGGAGCGATCCCGCCGCCGGTCTCCCCAGACCGGCTAACTGCCCCACTGAAACCGACAGGGACATCATCGAAGACTCCTTCCGGAAATACAACGGTGAGGATGCGGATGCCCGATTGGCCAGGGTGGCCGCGATGGTTGAGGGTATGTGTTACCAGAAGACGCCTGGAGAAGAGACGGTAACCGCCCGCTGGACGAGGGTGGAGGACACGATCGCGCTGGCCGGATTGATGAAATACAAAAAGATCGGCATCGCCACCTGCCTCGGCCTGCTTGAAGAGACGGAGCGCCTTTCAGAGATCTTAAAAGCCCAGGGCCTTGAACCCCTGTCCGCCTGCTGCAAAACGGGAAACATTGACAAACTGAATCTCGGCATCGCGGAGGAGCACAAGGTACGCCCCGGAGCTTTCGAGGCCGCCTGCAATCCTATTGCCCAGGCCCGTCTCCTGAACAAGCACGAAACCGACATGAACATCATCATGGGGCTTTGCGTGGGACATGACATGCTTTTCGCCAAACACTCCGCGGCGCCTGTAACCACGCTGGTCGTCAAGGACAGGGTCACGGGACACAATCCCGCGGCGGTTCTGTATGGACAGAATTTTTATTACAAGCGTCTTCAGAAACAGCCGGTGTTGAATCTCAAGGAAGAGGAATAAAAACAAATCGACCGCAAAGTTAACTAGTTTTCGTCCGGAAACGGCCCTTTTCCGCAATCTCTGCGTCAATCCACGGATTTGATTGTGCGGCGTAAAGTACTACGCCTCCGCTCAAATCCTTGATTTCCTTGATCTTGCGAAAAATTGCTCGTTTCCAGATCGAAAACTGCATTAATGCTTACCGTGGTTTCCGGATGGACACTAACTATTCAGCCTGGAGTTCGTTTTTTTCTGTGGGAGCGGCTTTAGCCGCGAATGTTCGTGCCTGAAGGCGACTCCTGCGCCGCCATTCCATTACCCGATTAGCCCTGATCTTCCGCGGAGCACTTAGTGCTTTTAGGGGCGTTGTTGAAATCTATACTTTCAGGCCCAGTTTTGCCTGCAACCCTTCCTCCTGCCGGAGTATCTGCTCTCCTCTTTTTGCCGCGTGAGATACGGCGCCGGGGGTACAGGAAAGCACTGATGCCACCTCCATACCCTTGAGCCCATGTTCCCCTACTGCGACATAACAGACCACGGCCTTTGCCCGGGGAAGAGCTCGCTCCCTTCCAGGCCTTCTCATCCCCGTCGATTCGACGCCTAAACAGGCCGCGACCTGCTCGATAATCTCCGCAAGGGGCTTCTGTTTTCTCTCTTCAGCGTGGCCGGCAAGACTCAAGATGCGCTCGACAAAACCGCGGCCGCCCAAAATGCGATCATCGAACAAGTCGTCATCCCCGAGATCGGGATCGAGAGCTTGACTGATCCGTTTCCCACCTCCGACAAGGAACGATCTTGAGGAGAATCGCCGGATCGTAGGCGGGGCGCCCTGCATCATCGTTTTTGAAGCGATGATGGAAGATGCTCAGATCCAGTTTTTTGTCGATGAGGTAGTTGAGAGAATATTCGAACGTGCCGGGCAGAATCT
>JAGXHI010000062.1 GCA_024636295.1 Desulfuromonadales bacterium | reverse complement strand
TAGACAAGGGTCTGGACATTTCAGTGGACAAAATTGCGGACGAAAAGGCGGGGGAATTCGCCTGGAGTGAGATCGAACTGGGTGTGGAAACCGAGCGGTTTGGCCCGTTCCGCTTCCAGTCAGGCCTGGATCCGGAAGCTCTGGTGCTGCCGCTGCAGCGAGTTCAGGACGCGCAGGAACGATTTCGGCGTAGTGGGCTTGTCCAGGTCGCGGTCGACCTTGAACGCGAGGTGCTGGCCAGTTCCATTTTTGGCACCAACACGATCGAGGGCGGCGAGCTCACCGAAGAGGAAACTGCTGCCGCAATGGATCTTGCCCCCGACGAGATCGAGAATATCGAGCAGCAACGGGCCCGCAACATGCGGTCAGCCTACGATTTCGCGCTCGAGCAAAGCCAGGACGAGGAGTGGGAGCTGTCGCCTGACTACGTCGGCGAAATCCACCGGCTGGTCTGTCATGAACTGCCGCACGAGCGGAACCGTCCCGGCTTGCTGAGAGACAATCCGAAGGACCACATCACGCGGGTCGGTAATGTCGATCATGGCGGCGTGTACAAGCCGCCGCAGAACGGGCGTGACGTTTCGATGTTGCTCGACGCACTGTGTGAGTGGTATCGGCAGCTCGACCAGGCAGGTTGCCCGGCGCCGGTGCGCGCTTCACTCGTTCATCTCTATTTCGAGCTTATCCATCCCTTCTGGGACGGCAACGGCCGGGTCGGGCGCGTGCTGGAAGCATCTGTGCTGCTCAACTCCGGTTTTCGCTACGCGCCGTTTGCCATGGCCCGCTTTTACCTGCAGCACATCCACCGCTACTTTGCGCTGTTCAATCACTGCCGCAAGGAGGCCGAAAGAAAGCGTGCCCAACCCAATCAGGATTTCGTGATGTTTCATCTGGGCGGATTACTGGAGGTCATCAACAAACTGCATGATCGGGTCAACGAGATGGTGGCGCACCTACTGTTCCTGCATCAGGTTCGCAGTGCGCTGGACAACAAGCTCATCAACCAGCGCCAGTACGCCATTGTCGACTTCGTGATGAAGGCCGGCCGTCCAATGGGAGTGCGCAAACTTCGCGGAGAAACCTGGTATCAGGCGCTCTATGGCAAACTGACCGACAAGACCAGGCGTCGCGACCTGGAGGGTTTGCGTAAGCATGGGCTGCTCAAGCTGGATCAAACCCAACAGTTGTGGCCTGGCCACATCGACATCGATGTAACCCGAAATTCGTAAAAACGCATAGAGCGAGAATGAAGGACGTTACGGGTTCGTCGCGCGCAATTTCCGAACTAACGGGGCTTTTGATCTCCAACTTCGTGCCTTCACCAACAATCTGATTGGCGTACAACCTTTGGAGCTCTCGCTTATTGACTGAGAACACCGTGAACTCGTATTAAACGGTAAGTTTCTCTCAATCATTCTGCAAATAGTATGACCTTCGATGCCTGGCTGCACTAGTCTCACCCCTTCGCGGATATTTTGATTTTTCAAAGGGGGATGAATGATGTTTAGAACGATAAAAACAGGAATGGCGAAGGGAACAATTAAAGGGAAACTTGCTAATCTGTTCAGTGAACAAAAAAACAATCAACTGTTTTCTGCAGATCCTTTTCAGGTGGCAAATAGAATCGTGAATACGATGTATGTGCGAACACCAGACATTTTTGAGGGGCGAGTTGGGCCGAGCAGTATGTCTGTAATTAACTCCGCTTTGTTCTTCGTGACCTCTGGTGTGATGTGATATGGCCATTTTTGTCCTGACCGTTCAACTGGTCTGACCAAGCGATTTTTCAAGTCTACAGTAAGACGTTTTTGCTTGTTCGGTTTTCGTGAGCTTCGTCAAATTGGTCTCGGCTATATCGAGAATGACTTCGTTCCAATAGAAAAGTACGACTCTACCTTGCTTTAAAAAAGTGCTAAATAGTCCGCCTTGAAACGACAAAAAAGCATATTTTCAAAGGCTTGTCGTTTCTCGACTCGCGCTACACCGTCTCCGAACGACTTGAAGTCGGAGGCGTTGAGATTTGTTGACCATGGGGGGTGCTAGAAAAAATGCTTGGATCTGAATGGTGGGCGATGCTGGGATTGAACCAGCGACCCCTGCCGTGTGAAGGCAGTGCTCTCCCGCTGAGCTAAACGCCCTGAACAGGGAATTTTTATAACAGGTACCGACAGGGGTGTCAATAGCAATCTGCCGGAAGACCGGAGCGTTGAAGCTTACTCCCGCCGGGCTTTGAAGAGCGAGAACCGGAGCGCTTGATTACGTTATTTGAGTTTTTCCTCGAGGATCCGGTCCACAGCCGTATAGGGGTCGAGTTCCTTGTTGACAATGGCCTCGAGAATCCCCTTGAGACGGTCTTCGTGCTGAATCCGATCGTGAACCTGCCGAAAGAGTCCTTCCTTCAGAAGTTCGGCAAAACGCTGAGCGCTCTTCTCCTCTTCGAACCTGGCAAGCCGCCCCGAACTGAGCAGATAATTTCTGTGCTCCTGGATTTTCTCCATCAGTTCGGAAATCCCGTCCTGTCGAAGGGCGACCGTCCGGACGACAGGAGGACGCCATTCATCTTCGGAGGGCAGATTCATATCGAGGAGATTTTCCAGGTCACGGACCGTACGGTCGGTATCGGGTCGATCAGCCTTGTTTACCACAAATATATTGGCGATCTCCAGGATACCAGCCTTGATCGCCTGGATATCATCGCCCATTCCCGGGACCATCACCACCAGGGAAGTATGAGCCGTACGGACGATTTCCACCTCATCCTGACCCACTCCTACAGTCTCCACCAGAATGATGTCCCAGCCCATGGCATCCAGGACGGTGACGGCATCGGAGGTCGCGGCGGAAAGTCCCCCGAGATGCCCACGGGTTCCCATGGAACGGATAAAAACCCCGTCGTCCGAAGCGTGGCGATTCATGCGGATGCGATCGCCCAGAATGGCGCCGCCGCTGAAAGGGCTGGTGGGATCCACCGCCACCACCGCCACTTTCTTTCCCTGTCCCCGAAATGCCTCGATGAGTTTGTCAGCCAGCGAGGATTTTCCGGCGCCGGGAGGTCCTGTGATTCCAATGACAAATGCCTGTCCGGAGGAGGTATAGAGGGTTTTCAGGGCTTCTCTGGCAACGGGTCGCCCATCCTCGATATCCCGGATCAGGCGAGCCGCGGCACGTATTTCACCATTCAAAATCCGGTCGACCACTGACATATCCGCCTTCGGTTTCATCAGTCCCGGGGTCTGATGGTTTCCCGCACCCATCGGTTGATTTCCTCTGTGGACGTGCCGGGAGTGAAAACCGCCAGGACTCCCGCGGCTTTGAGGCCGGCAATATCCTCCTCGGGAATGATTCCACCACCGAAAACCGGGATATCGGCGGCATCCTTTTCCCGAAGAAGTTCAATCACGCGGGGGAAAAGCGTGTTGTGCGCTCCCGACAGAATAGACAGGCTGACGGCGTCCACATCCTCCTGGATCGCAGTATTGACGATCTGTTCCGGTGTCTGACGCAGTCCCGTATAAATCACCTCGAAACCGGCGTCCCGGAAGGACCGGGCAACGATTTTGGCCCCTCGGTCATGGCCGTCCAGTCCCGGTTTGGCAACCAGCAGTCTCAATTTTCTCTCGGACATTTTTTCTCCGCTAACGGTCGAAATTTCCAGACCGTCCCTTCAGGATTCGATTCCCCGGCGCGCATGCTGACCGGAGTTGAAATAATGCTTGATTTCTCTCATTTCAGTTACAAGATCGGCCAGTTCCACCAGTTCCTGAGGAGCGCCGCGTCCGGTCAGGACCAGTTCCGTGTGGACCGGCTTGGAACGGACCAGATTGCAGACCTCTTCCAGGGGAAGAAGTCCGAAATCGACGGCACAGTTGATTTCATCCAGGACCACCAGGTCGTACTTCCCGCTGAGGACGATCTTCCGGGCTTTTTCGAACCCTGTTTGGGCAAGTCGTACATCCTCCGGATCGGGATGGGTGCGACTGACGAATGCATCCCGCCCGACCTGTTCCACCGTCAGATTTGGGGCGAGACGGCGGCTTGCAACGATTTCGCCGTAGACCGGGCTGCCCTTCATGAACTGAAGAATGAATACCTGAAAATTATGCCCGACAGCACGCAGTGCCAACCCAAGAGAAGCGGTTGTTTTTCCCTTGCCGCTTCCGGTGTAGATCTGCACCATTCCTTGCTGAAGATTTTGTTTTCGGCCTTTCATGAATCCCTCGGATGATGCGGGATGGATGCCAGCCAATACCTAATGAGAATAATTTAGGAAGAGCCGAATATACCAGCGAGCACCGGGGGGTGTCAAGGTCCCGGATCCGGAGCGCCTCCGAACAGAGCCAGCGCCCTTCGGAAACCCGGTTCAGTCACCATGCACCGATCAAGGGTCTCCCGTATCTCACTGGGGCTCTTTTTTCCTGGAAGTGAACCGGCGAGATTCACAAGGGCGTCGGAATCCCAGAGAATCCGGAACTCGGGAGAATCCACCCCTCCGGGGGTATGATGTCGACTCACCAGAGTGCAAACGGTATCCACCACATCGACGGAAACGCCGATATTTTCGAGGATCGCTCTTGCTACTGGCGGTCCTTCCACCTCCTGGAGTCTTCCGGCGCAGGAGCCATGCTTTCTCTCCGCTTCAGGAATGCCGATATCGTGGAGATAGGCGGCAGCCATGGTTATCACGCTATCGGCATCGATATACCGCAGCAGTTCGGCTGCATGGTCCGCAACCCGCATGGCATGATCGATCCTGTTTCTGTCCTCGGCGAAGTAAGATTCCATATTCTGCCGTACCCGCTCAAGAAAATCATCTGTATTCATCCGTTTTCCTTTTAAAATTTTATTTTTCCGCTCCTTGGATCAGCAGTCTTTTTTTCTGGAAACCTCATTTCCCTATCTGCTATCATATTCTCCTTTAATGATGAATAAATAGCGATCAAGGGAAAACCATGGACAGCCTGTCGATCAATAATATGGATGTAGTTGTTCCTGCCATTGAAGCTCCATGCTGCGACGGAGTCTGCAAGGAGAGACTCTGCGGACGCATGAAGCAGGAGCTGAAATTTTTTAATTTCCTGGCCGAGGAGGATCTGGAAGAGGCGGCGGATTATTTCGAATGCCACCAGCTAACCGCCGGCCAGACCTTATGGCAGGAGGGAGAATCCGGCAATTTTGCAGCATTTATCATTTCAGGACGGATTGAAATCAACAAGAAAACGGCCTTCGGCGGCAAACCGATCGTGGTCGGCATTTACAGCCGAGGCGCCATTGCGGGAGAATCTTCCCTGATGGAGAAAAACCTGCGCTCCGAAACGGCGGTGGCGCTTGATCAGGTGGATATGATCCTTCTCACCCAGGAGAATTACGGCAAGCTGATTGCCGAGCGCCCCGATATAGGACTGAAACTTCTGGAGGGAATTCTTGTCACGGTCTCCCGCCGTCTCAGGAGATCCTTCGAACGGCTGGCGGCGATTTTCTGAAGATTTCAGGACTCCTCCCGCAGCAGATTCTCAAGCTTTCCAATCTTCTTTTTTACCGCTTTTTCGACCTTCTCCTCGCCGAACATGAAAACGAGCTGGCCGACCATGAGAACGACGTCGGCCAACTCGCTCACCACAGCATCTTCATTCACCTTGCCCCGGCGAAAATGCTTCAAAACCGCGATCAATTCGGCACATTCCTCAACGGCCTGATCGTACTGACCCTCCCGGCCCCATTTTTCAAGTGACGCTTTGTAGAGATCTTCAAAATTCAACATGGGTCCGCACCCCTGGGAAAATTGTTGTTGTGGTCAACGCTCGACCGAATTTCCTCTCCGAAACGCCTCCATCCTATATATCTAAAAATTCCATCAATTCTTAAATTATCATTTGATAATTAGTTTTTAACCATGTAGAATTTCCTCGGTGTATTCATATTAATAGGAGACAAAGGAGGTAAGAATGAAGAAGCTGGTTGTTTTGTTCTCGGCGATGGCTTTTCTAATGGCGGGCGGTCTCGTCCTGGCGCATCATGGACCTGAGAATGTCACTTTTTCCGCAAAAATGGGAGCCGTGACTTTTCCCCATGCGAAGCATCAGGATGAATACAAGATCGAATGCCAGACCTGTCATCACACGGGAACCGAGCCGGTGGAGAAATGCGGCTCCTGCCACGGAGCGAAAGAGGGAGCTCCCAAAATGAAAGACGCCGCCCACGATCTGTGCATGGGCTGCCACAAGGAAAAAGCAGCCGGGCCGACCGGATGCAAGGATTGCCATAAGAAATAAGCGGCGACCCGGGATCCTCGAAGTTGAAAAACGCGGATTTCGATCCGCGTTTTTCTTTTACAGATAACATACTCCTGTGAAATTCCTTCACATCCCTGTCTTTAACGGCTGCGCAATTTACTGAGCAGCCGCAAAATCTCCAGATAAAGCCAGACCAGTGTAACAACCAGTCCGAAAGCGGCATACCATTCCATGTACTTTGGCGCCATCCCGTGACCACGTTCGATAAAATCGAAATCGAGGACGAGATTCAGGGATGCGACCACCACCACGAAAAGGCTGAATAGAATGCCCATCGTGCCGCTCTCGTGAATAAAAGGCATTTCCCATCCGAAGAACCCGCCGACGAAGCTGATCAGATACACCACGGCAATGCCACCCGTCGCGGCGACCACCCCCATCCGGAAGTTCTGCGTGACCTGGATAACCCCTGATTTGTACACGAGAAGCAGACAGAACAGAACGCCGAACGTCAGCATGATCGCCTGAATGACGATTCCGGGGAAACGGGACTCCAACAGTGCCGATATTCCGCCGAGAGCCACCCCCTCGAGCACGGCATAGAGGGGGGCGAGCCCCAGCACCCAGGTTTTCTTGAAAACGGTCACCATGGCAACGATGAAACCGCCGATCAGACCGCCCATCATCCAGGGTTGCACGGCGCCGAACCCCTGGCTGAAAAAAAGATTCCAGCTCCAGGCCGCCCCGATCACCAGCAGAACCAGCAGAATAATCGTCTTGTTTACCGCTCCCTGCAGGGTCATTGTCTCCACGCCAGGTTGACTTCGGACAAATACATTTTCCTGCAACGTGGGATTTCCTGTTCGCATGAAAAACTCCTCAACTTTTCTTCCGGCGTTTATTACCGTGCAAGGAAGGGAAACATCATCTCCATCTCTGTGCGGGGCAATCCGTAACCAAAACCTACGTCACGAGCCCATTATTGTCAATTTGAAAGGGCCGCGGAATTCTTTCCGCGGGGGGGGGGGCCTTACTGGTTTATTTGAGATCGCCCTGGATACCGATCCTGACCGTCTCAAGGGGCACATCCCTGCCACATGCCGCAATAGCCTGGCGTGCAATCATGATCAGTCCCGAACAGCAGGGGACCTCCATGTGAACGACGGTCAGACTCCGGATAGTATTCGTCTCCAGAATCCGGGTCAGTTTTTCAAGATAGGCCCGTCCGTCATCGAGTTTCGGACACCCGATGAGAAGGGTTCTATTCTCGAGGAAATTTTTATGGAAGTCGCCGTAGGCGAAAGGCGCACAATCGGCGGCGAGCAGAAGGTCCGAATCTTTTAAAAAGGGCGCCGTCGACGGAACGAGGTGCATCTGCACCGGCCACTGACGAAGAGCCGAGGTACGCAGTCCGGCATCCAGGGGGTCGGAGATGTTCTCTTTTTTTTCGACATTCATCACCCGGGCGGAAGGGCAACCTCCGCTGGCGGGCGCATCTTCTTTCAGATGCTCCTGCACGGCTTCCTCATCAAAATCCTCGGATTCCCGACGCTCGACAATAATGGCATCCTGAGGGCAATGTCCCAGGCAGGCCCCCAGACCGTCGCAGAGGTTTTCGGCAATCAATTTCGCCTTTCCGTTTTCGATCCGGATGGCCCCTTCGGCGCAGGCGGGGACGCACAATCCGCACCCGTCGCATTTTTCTTCATCGATTTTTACTATTTCTCGGATCATTTCTGGTCCTCCCCTGTGATTTTTCACCATTCTGCACGAATGACGGGTCTTTATCCTTGATTTCGGTCAAAACACCTCAGGAATTCTACTTTTGGGGATAATAAATTCAAAAGAAATAATGCCACAACAGGTCGAGCCGACCTCGCCGTATCAGTCGTTTGCCGGAAAAGCGCATGATCTCTCGTACTTTTTCCCGATGCCCCGGCCGATAGCAATGGATATGACAGTGCTTGCAGACCGGCTTGGGATCCAGAGGACAGCGAAGCCGGCGTTCGGCGGCATAGATGAGAAAATCCCGACAAACACAGCAGATCGGATACTTGCCGATGCCGATATCGGCCATTTCCCCGCCGAATTTCTCGGAAATCCTCTTCTCCCCGTCATGGTGCGCCTTGCAGTAAACGGCCGTAAAAAGCGCCAGAACCCTCAGGTCCTTCCGCTCCCTGGCGGTCAGCTGTGAATGCTTCTGATCGGGAATGTTCATGGTTTTCCCCTCGATCGACTCTATCCGCGTAAACGGCGCATCGCCACACTGCGGCAGGGCGTCTTTTTCTTAACGTCAAGGATAGAAGAACCGGCAGGAATCCGCATTGACCGAGGTCAAAGATAAGGGGGGAGTATTGACGGGGAGGAAATCATTCCTTATAGCTTTCCGCCAGGTCCTCCAGACGGTCGCGATCCAGGATTTCAATGGTTTTCCCATCCACCTCCAGGAGACCTTCGTCAGCCATCTTGCGGAAAGTGCGGGAAAGCGTTTCGCTCACCGTTCCCAGGTTGGAGGCGAGCTGGGTTTTTGAAATGGGCAGGCGGACCCGATCGGATTCATCTCCGGTCAGCTCCAGAAGGTATCTGGCGAGACGGGCGGGAACATCCTTGAAGGTCAGCTCCTCGATCTGGGTGGCGAACTGCCGCAAAAACTGGGAAAGGCCGCCTATCATGTTGATGGCGATCTGGGAATGTTCGTGGAGGAGGTTGAGAAACTGACGTTTTGGGAAGAAAAGAAATGTTGATCTTTCCAGGGGTTCGGCATAGGCCGGGTAGAGTCCGTTGCCGAAAATGGCCGCTTCGGCGAAGGTCCCGCCCGGCTGGACGATATGGAGAATTCTTTCCTTCCCTTCCGGGGAAAGTTTATAAATCTTCACTCTGCCGGAGACGGTAATATAAAAGCCGTGCGCCTCCTCTCCTTCGGAGAAGAGCACCTCGCCTTTTTCACATTCCCGGGTCCTGCAGACCCTCGCCAGGCGTTCCAGGTCGTCATCGGTGACACCGGCGAACATGGGGCAATTACGAATTGAGAAGTGGATGTTCATGGGCCTGGAGTTTATCAGAAGGAGCTGTCGGCTGGCAAGAATTTCGTATTCGAAGGCGGCATTTCAGGGAGATTGGAGTCACACTGGTTTTTCAGAAGGAAGGAATGGGCGAGGACTGGAATGAAATATCCATAGAGAATTCCGGAGGATTCGGGCCCGGAGGTTTCCTGAAGAAAATCACTTCACCTTTTTATCGAGGACCCTGCAGGCTTCATCAAAATCATCGGTTATATGGAGAATTTTTCCTCCGACCTTCAGCCCGGCCACATTGATCAGATCGTCTCCCTGAATAACTTCGTGGCTTTCTATGACATAGAATCGGGTATTCTCGAATCTGCCCTTACCAGGCTTTGAAACGATGTACATCTCGAAGCGTCCTCCCTGAAATGATCCCTTTTCCGCTGAGGTCGTTCATGCTTATCTGCAACATAATTTTCCCTTGACAATGAGCTAAAGAATAACTTCTTTCCGGAGAAAAAGTCAAACCTGAAATGTCCTGTAATTGGATAGCATTCCAAGTGGAAAATCTCTTCTGTCGGTTCGAATCAGTCGATTACTTTGGCGAAATAGTAGAAAGGGCGAAAAGAGATTACTACACTATCAAGCCATATGATTGCCGCGGCGCCCAAAGAGGGGAATTCCTTTCAGTATGTGCTGCGGAATTTTAGTTCAAAATGATCGCGCAGATCCGGGAAAACCGCTCCACCCATAAAGACATAAGAGGTTTTCTCCATTTTGTGGCTTACAATCCGTAAAGCTTCATCTTCTCCCAGAGATTTTTCCGGCTGATCCCGAGAAGGGCGGCGGATTCCGTTTTGCTGTCGCCGGTTTTTTTCAGGACCCGCTGGATGCACTTCCTTTCAGCTTCGGCAACGGCCGCCGCGAGATTATCTTCCTCGCTTTCAGCGCCATTATCGCCGCCGCGAATCTCAGCGGGCAGATCCCAGAATTGAATCTTGGGCGCAGGGGCGAGAACGGTAACCCGCTCCAGGAGATTACGTAATTCTCGCACATTTCCTGGATAGGCATACCGTTCCAGCGCCTGGCGCGCATCCGTCGAGAGTTCAAAGGAAAGACCTCTTTCGCGGCCGAACTCCTGCAGAAAATAATCCGCGAGGGCAAGAATGTCCCCCTCCCGCTGCCTGAGAGGAGGGACCGTCACAGGAATCACCTGCAGCCGATAAAAGAGATCCTGCCTCAAGTTGCCTTTCTGTACCTCTTCGGATAGATTCCTTGCCGTTGCGCAGATGACCCGGACATCGATGGGAATGGTGTTTTTTCCACCCACCCGCTCAATCTCCCGCTCCTGCAGAACCCGCAGCAGCTTCACCTGCAGACCTAGAGGCATGTCGCCGATCTCGTCCAGCAGAATCGTCCCGTGGTCCGCCAGTTCGAACTTTCCGATGGCGGCTTTATCCGCGCCGGTGAAGGCGCCTTTTTCATGGCCGAACAGCTCCGATTCCATCAGCCCGGCGGGAATCGCCGCGCAATTCACCCTGACGTAGGGCTTGCCGGCCCGACGGCTTTCGTAATGGATCGCCGCCGCCACCAGTTCCTTGCCCGTGCCGCTCTCGCCCTGGATCAGCACCGAAGAATCGGACATGGCGACCTGGCTGATGGTTCTGAGCATTTTCTGCATGAGGACGCTGGAACCGATGATCGGCTGGCGCTGACCGCAGCAATGCTCCAGAGACACACAGCGGGCTTTGATCGTCTGCATCTCAAACAATCGATCAATGCGAAAGGTCAGGTCATCCAGGTCGAAAGGCTTCAGAATGTAATCCGCCGCCCCTTTTTTCAAACAGTTCACGGCATTGTCGGTGCTGCCGTGGGCGGTCATCATGACCACCTCCGTTCGAGGCGCCAGCCTCTTCACTTCGCCCAGCAGTTTTTCGCCATCCATGCCGGGCATTCGAATGTCGGAAAGAACCAGCTCGTACCTGTTCTTTTTGACCAGCTCCATGGCTTCGGAACCCGTTGCGGCTCCATCAGCCAGCCAGCCCTGGCTGCGCAGGTGATCGAGCACGGTGACGCGCATGATCTCTTCATCTTCGGCGACAAGGATTCTCGGGATCATGGTTCATTCTCCTCTCCGGTTGCAGCCTCTCCCGTCAGGGGAACGATGATGGTGAAAATCGCCCCGCCCTCTTCTCCGTTCCTGGCCGTCAGCTCCCCGTCCATCTGCTTTACCAGCGAATGCGAAACGGAGAGCCCCAGGCCGGTTCCTTCGCCAACCTCCTTGGTGGTGAAGAAGGGGTCGAAGATCTTGTCCAGATGTTTCGGGTCGAGACCCGGTCCCGTATCGGAAATTTCCACCAGCAGCCGGTCGTCTTCAAGGCGACTCGTCGCACGGAGCGTCCCTCCCTCCGCCCCCATGGCCTGAACCGCATTGCCGGCGAGATTCATCACCACCTGGCGCAAAGCCTCCATGCCGACGAAGACCGGCTTATCGGCGTCGAGCTGCAGGTCCACCGTGACGGTGCGGCGCCCCATACAGGTCAATTCAAGGCAGTCGCGGATCATCTCGTCGACATTGCCCCATTGAAGCTCAAGCGGCTCATTCCGGCCGATATTCAGCAGCTGCCGTACTGTTCCCTTGATCCTGTCGACCCCCTGAGCAAGCAGATTCAGATAGCGGACCTGGAGGTCGGGCTGATCCGTGCTTCTTTTCATCATCTGAATACAGTTCTGCATCCCCCCCAGAGGGTTGTTGATTTCATGTGAAATCCCCGCAACGAGCCGGCCGAGGGCCGCCAGCTTCTCGCTCTGGAAGACCTGTTCGCGGGTGGAGCCGAGTTCCTGCTGGGAGAGCTCAAGACGCTGGCACAATTTGCGGTAATGGCCGGCGAGCGCACCAATTTCATCGTCTTCCTCCGGCAATGGGTTCTGCATGCTGCGTCTTACCGGGTACTGATCCATTTCGCGGGCCAGGTTTTTTAGCCGCTTTGCCACCAGAATGTCGAAAAGAAAAAATATCGCCAGAGAAACGATAACGATGGTGGCCAGGGCGATGTTCAGGAGCATCCGGTTATTGGTCCTGATCTCGGCAAAGGCCAGGTCCATCGGGATGGTGACATTCATGCCTCCCCCGATATCGCCAACATCATACCCCTGCCCCGAGTGGCATTGAAGACATTGGCTGTCGATCTTCAGGGGCGCCATGTAGCGCAAACGGTACCTGCCGGAAATTTTTTCGATCTCCACCCTCTCCTCGGTTCCATTTTCAAATTCTTTCAGGCTGCGTCGTTCAAACTCGTCGGGAGCATTCGCCGGGTTCATCGGCTGAAGGCTGGTGACGTTGAATTGCCCCATGCCTTCCCTTGCGGCATAAACGGAGAGTTCACGTGTGACCATGGCCGGGTTTCGCTTGACCAGCCAGTTTCCCCACTCATCCCGGATCTGTCCCTGTTCGAGAAAAGGATTGCTCTCCACCCCCGGTCCCTTCATGAAAAATAGCCCGTTATGGTCTGCAACCCATTGCCGGGTGAGCCGTATCTGGTGAAAGAGCATCTTGGCCTGCCGAGTGGCCTGTTCGACGACCAGGTCCTCCTGAAAGCTGGAGGTGCGATAAAAGGTGACGCCGTAGGAACAGCAGATCACCAGCCCGATAAAGAGGATAAACCTGGTTCTTAACTGCATAATGGAAAACCTTCAGTTGAATGAAAAGAGGACGCCTCGCTCTCCTGGCTCCATGTGATTGCTACCAAAAGGTAGCACATTATGCTCCGAATGCTACTGCCAGGTAACAGACCGTTCGAAAATTTTCTCTTCAGGTCAATGGGTAAAGGGATTTTCCTTATGGCACATCCATTGCAAATTACAACAGGCAAGAAAAGAGGAAACGGGCTGCCGTATCGGCCATCAACCCAAAACCACAAAGGGCTGCTTATGAAAACCGGGAACGCAATGAAATACGTGGCTACCTGCTGCGTGGTGATGGTTGTCGGATTATTCGCATACGTGGTGCATGAATCCAGAATGCTGTCCTATCTATCGAGCGACCCGAAGGTCTGCATCAATTGTCATGCCATGAACACCCACTATGCGACCTGGCAACACAGTTCACACAGGGATCTGGCCACCTGCGTGGATTGTCATCTGCCACGAGATTCCTTCATCAAGAAAATGATCGCCAAGTCCAGGGACGGCTACAATCATTCCCTCGCCATGACGCTCGGCACCTACGGCAACAATCTGAGAATAACCGGAAATGCCGCCAGGAGAATCCAGGCCAACTGCATCTCCTGCCACCAGGAGATGGTCTCTCAGATGATGGACAACAGCGAATTGTATTCCAGGAAAGACGACGTACCGATGGGACGAAATTGCTGGGGATGCCACAGAGACCTGCCCCATGGTACGACGAGAAATCTTCTGACGACGCAGAACAATCTCGGCGTCAAGGAATTACAGAACTCAATCAGGGAGAATTGAATCATGAAAAAATCATGGCTCGTCACAATCGTATCGGTCTTCATCATGGTCCCGCTTCTGCTGCTTGCCGTTTCCATCAAAGATAACAAGAATCAGCAGCAGGCCATCAACGCTGTCCCGGCGATCCAGAAGCTCGATCCGAAAAGCTCCGAGTGGGGCAAGCATTTCCCACGCCAGTACGACTCCTACATGCAGACCCGCAAAAGCAATGAAATTAAGGATGTCCTTAAGGATGAGCCCGCTCTGGTGGTCATGTGGGCAGGCTACGGATTCTCCAAGGATTATAATGCGCCGCGAGGCCACTTCTATGCCCTGGAGGATAATATCAACACACTTCGGACCGGCGCTCCGGTCGACCCGAAAACCGGACCCATGCCTACCGCCTGCTGGACCTGCAAATCCCCGGATGTCCCCAGACTGATCGAAAAGTACGGGGAACTTGATTATTATTCCGGAAAATGGGCGCGGCATGGAGGGGAAATCATCAACCCCATCGGATGTGCCGACTGCCACGATAATGAGACGATGAAGCTGACCGTAACCCGCGATTACCTGAAACGGGGACTCGATGCGGAAGGAAGTCTGAAATTTGCCGACGCGGCGCATCAGAATATGAGATCGCTGGTGTGCGCCCAGTGCCACGCCGAATATTATTTCAAAAAGACCGAGTGGAGGGATGACAAGGGCGAAAAGAACATAGCGGCTGTAGTTACCTACCCCTGGGACAATGGTCTCTCCGCGGAAGCCATGGAACAATATTACGACCAGAGGGATTTCTCCGACTGGACACACAAGATCAGCAAAACTCCGATGCTGAAGGCCCAGCATCCCGGCTATGAAATGTTCGTCACGGGAGTCCATGGCAAGCAGGGTCTTTCCTGTGCCGACTGCCACATGCCCTACGTCCGGGAAGGCGGGGTCAAGTATTCCAGTCACCAGGTCGGCACCCCGCTGGAGAATGTCGCCAATACCTGTCTGAACTGTCACCAGGGAACCGAAAAGGAATTCCGCGATACCGTGACCCGGAAGCTGGAGCGCAAGAACGAACTCTCCCGTGCCGCAATGAGCGTGTTGGCCAAAGCTCATCTCGAAGCGGGCAAGGCCTGGGAGTTGGGAGCGACGGAAGAGGAGATGAAACCGGTATTGCAGGACATCCGGCACGCGCAATGGCGCTGGGACTACTCGATCGCATCCCACGGCTCCTTCTTCCACGCACCGGAAGAGACTCTGAGGGTCCTGGGAAGTTCGATCAACAAGGGACAGAATGCCCGCCTCAAGCTGCGGACGATTCTGGCAAAATACGACGCTGTCGACTATGAAGCCCCCGACTTTTCGACCAAGGAAATGGCCCAGAAGATTGTCGGGCTGCCTTTCGATCAACTGGTGGAGGAAAAGAATGGTTTCCTGAACAGCCTCAAGGGACAGTGGTTCGAAGAAGGGAAATCAAAAGGCATTTACGACCCGAAATCGAGAGAAAACATGGAATTCAAGACCTCTTTCAACTGAAGCCGGGCAGACTGACGGCCTCGAACGAAACGCAGGCCCCGTCCGCATATCGCGGACAGGGCCTGCGTTTTCTTTCCTGTGTTTTTTCCTTACACCCCGCCGCCGAGCACCCTGTTGCTCCATAAACTTGAACTCCTTGGGATTATCCAGAAAATACCGAAGAATTCGGAAAAAGGCTTGAAGACAACGCTCCCGCACCGGCATATTTCCCGGATAGTGCGCCGGAATCAAATCCTCGATCTGCTTCTTCACTTCCTGGTACAACTCGCGAATCAGCTCTTCTTTCGTTTTGAAGTAGCAAAAGAGGGTGCCACTCTGGCGACCCCGGCCTGCTTGGCAATGAGGGCAGTGGATGAGCCGTTGAATCCATGCTCGGCAAATAGTTCCAGGGCGGCCTGAAGAAGTGCTGAGCGTTTGTCAGTGACCTTGTTCATCTGAAAACTCCCGACTGACTGATCACTCAAAATTATCCCCTTTTTGTCGAACATTTAACCGTCAGATCTGTTGCCCGCGCCCCTCTGCCTTTTTAAGTGTCTTTACCCGTCAACACCGTCTGAATTCCCGGGAGGCCTATCTTAACTCTTCCTGCATGACCTGAATGAGGATCTGTTGAAGCGTGGGCCGTATCTCGTTGGCTTTGCCAAAGTACCCCTTCTGCACATAGGCCAGGTACTTCTCGAAAAGTCGTCGGCGTTCACGGTCCCACCGTGACGTTACCCCCACTTTGCCTTCATGCAGAGAGATTGAAGCTCCTTCACGGCGGGCATGCGCCCAATTGCTGACGCTTTGGAAATAAATCAGCGCACGGTCGAGGAGAACGAACATCAGCTGCGGATTGCGCAGGGGGCCGACCTGGATGCGGCAACCTCCGATTTCGCGGGAGAAGGGCCCGATATCGACCTTGAGGCGCGACAGTGGGCGGGTGCCCGTCCATCCGGCGATTGCCCCGGCCGTGCCTGCGCCGAGGGTGAAGACGCCGAAGGTGATGCCGGCGGTCGCCCCGTCGATGGCAACCCCGGCCGCTGCCCCGACGGTGGCCAGTGCGAGACTCAGCTGCTTGCGCGTAAGACCCAGCACATGCCAGGTTTCTTCGGAAAAGAGATCCCGGGCCGCCACCGTTTCGGCGGCGAGATCGACGTTGAACAGGTTGTGCAGGAAGTGGCCCTTGATTTCTCGCCGATAACCGCCTTCAAGGCGCGCGAGGTTGTCCTGAAAATCGGCAATCAGTTTGTCGCGCTTCCGTTCGCGCTCCATGGGATCTTCACCTCGGCTGGTGCCGCTGAGTGACAAGGTCAGAGCTTTATCCAGCATCTGAAGAATGGCGTCGGCGCAGGCTTCCAGACGACCACGCCAGTCTTCTTCCAGGGTTGCGACCACCCTCTTCAGGGGCGCCCCCCATTCCTGTTCGATGTGCTGCAGGGCCTCCAGAAGGGCGATGCGTTCTTTGAAGGTGGCGCGGTGGGCGTTGAATTGCAGGGTGCTGTTGAAGGTCCTGGCAAAGGCTTCCTTCCACTCCTGGAGATGCGAGGTGTTACTGGTTTTGATGTTGATCACAGCCATTCGCGGGCGACCGGTGAGGCGCAGAATCTCCATCTCCGCTTCGTCGTTGGGGCGCAGCGGCCGCGAACAGTCCACCACATAGACGATGCCGGCATTTCCGGCCAATGGCCGCAGCAGCTCGCAATCCTCGCTGAAACGGAGATCACCCTGGTTGGCGCGGATGAATTCCTCGACCATGCGATTGGGAGGGCCATTGAACCGCCGCATCCAACGCAGGGTCTGCAGGGGCATCTGAAACCCGGGGGTGTCCACAAAACGCACCAGGGTTTCACCATCCACCTCAATGGCATAGGTGATACACCGGCGCGTTTCGCCGGGCAGCACGCTGATCGGTACGCGATCGTCTTCCGTCAAGGTGGACACCACGGAAGATTTGCCTTCATTTGGATGACCCACCACCGCAAATACGGGAACATCACCCATGAGCGGACCTCCCCCAGTTGTGGACCAGCAGCAAGGGATCACCCAGCGCCGCCAACCGACGTCTCCAGATGTTGAATTCCTGCTCGGGCGTGGGGCTCCAGCCATTCTGGTTTTGCGGTCCGATCAGACCGACCACCAGCAGACGATCCTTGCCGAGATGACGGCGCAATGCTTTCAGATATTCAAGTGTGGCGGTAATGCAGGGCTGCCAGCCTTCCAGCACCAGCAGTACGGCGGCCTGGCCCGGGTCCCCTGCAAGGGATTGGAGAAATTCGGCGTCTTCGTCTTCATCGAGCTTAACGGAGGCAACCGCCTCGATGGAGGTGTTGAATTCGCGCTGGATTTCTCTCTCCACCACGGGTCGCACGAAAATCTCCTCAGGCACCAGGGCGCACAGCCGGGTCATGCCGTGTCGGATTTCATCGGGAAACGTCCTCTCTGCAATGCGTTCATCCTCTGTCTTTTCACCCTCCTTACCAATGTGCATTTGCGGCTTCTGCATGCGACGGATAAGGGCGTCGGTTCGGGCGTCATGAAAAGACATCCGTCCCCAGGCGCACCGGGTACCGAGCAGGGCGGCTCCCAGGAGCAGAACGCGTGGCAGTACCGTATATGCCAGGATAGCCCAGAGCAGAAAATACCACCAGGACTGAAGATCGGCACTGGACAGGTGCTGCAGACCTTCCTTGAGAAAGACACGCGAACCCGCGACCTGTTCAAGTGTGGGGTGGGAAAAGGGCGGATCTGCCAGACCGGCCCAGGGGCGCGCAAGGGTCACGATAAAGCTGTAAACCTGTTCGGCGGAAACCCGTGTGGTGGTCTGCCAGCTGAAGGCCAGATCGGCGATCCAACCGCGTAGCAGCACTACACAGAGTACCGCCAGTGAAAACCCCAGGGCGGCGAACTGCATCAGGCTGAAAGCCAGCCAGCCGATAACCTCCGAATACAATCCACTGCGTCCGCGCAGGATGCCCCAACTCTGGGCCAGGACCAATGTGCTCCGCCCGTTTTCCCCTCCACCGGACAGTGAGTACAAGCGTCGGCTGAGTCGGGTCAGCAGTGTTCCGGTCAGCCACCCACCGAAAAGACCGGAGAAGTTGCCGCGCAGCACCAGACGTAATCCCGGCAGTGCGGCGAAAAACAGCGCAAAGAAAAACGGCAGGATGACCAGCAATGCCAGGGCGGCAAAAAGATTTATGGGCTGATCTCCGGAATAGCTCAAAACTCCCCAGGCCAACCCCGCACCGGCCAGAGCGCCCAGGGCGGACAGTAGAATGGGCAGGGGCCGGAAAACAGACGCCACTACCTCGCCGGGCAGCGGTGCATCGCGCTCGGTGCGGGCCGCTTCACGTCGCAGATCCAGCCAGCGTCGCAGCAGATCGCTACGCGAGGCAGAGGGTGATTCCGAAAGACGAGTCCGATAGAGTTCCCGGTCTCGGCGGGTCAACACTCCCTCATCGACATCGGCATCCTGGGCGAGAAAATATTCGAGATCGACCAGGTCGGAAATTGTCCAACGTATTTTCTTGCGATTCAGCACATGAACCTTGTTGAATTAAAAAATGGGAACGCCTTGACTCCGGCAAGTCCATTCTACCATACCCCTTCTATGGATCTTATTTCTTCAGTGCTCTTTCAATGTCTTCCGTCCTCCCGATCATGATCAATAAATCACTGTCTTTAATAATATAGTCGGGCTGCGGAACCGAGATGAACCGGTCAGCTATAACATCTTTGATGGCAATCACCGTCACCTGAAATTTTTTCCTGAGATCCAGTTCAATCAAATTTTTTCCGATGAAATGGGAGGGCGGACCGATTTCTGCTATGGAGTATTCCTCCGCCAGCGGGATAAGGTCCATGATGTTGGGGTTGGCCAGACCCCGGCCGACCTTGATGGCCATGTCCTTCTCCGGGAAAATGACATCCGTCGCCCCGACACGTTCGAGAATTCGCCCATGATCCTCGCTGATGGCCTTTACCAGAATCCGCGGAACTTTCATTTCCTTGAGATAAAGGGCAATGAGAGTCGATAAATGGGAGCGCTCGCCAGTGGAAACGACCACCGCGTCCATTTCGTCGATTCCCTGAGCGCTGAGGAATTCCTTATTGGTTGCATCTCCCAGAATGGCATAGGAACAGCAGTCCTTCACTTTTTGTATTTTTTCCTGATCGATATCGATAGCCACCACCTCCACCCCTTCGCGGAAGAGCGTATTGACCACATGAAAACCAAAATTACCCAGACCGATGACGCAGTATCTTTTCATGGGTTCTCCTTCGGAAAGAACTAGCCGATCATGACGTTTTCTTCCGCATATCGCGCCACGTAAGGTTTGTGGCGGCCGGCGATCGCAAAAGCCATTGTCAGAAGGCCGACCCTGCCGATGAACATCAGGGCAATAACGATAAGTTTTCCCGGTTCGGTGAGGTTTGCCGTGGCCCCAAGGGATAATCCGACAGTACCGAAGCCGGAGACTGTTTCGAAGGCATAAAAGAGGAAGTCCCGCGTGCTTTCCGAGGCTGTTCCGCTTTGCGCAACGAGGAGTCCGAAAAGGGCGATTCCGACCAGAATGACCGACAGCAGAACCAGAGCCAGAGCCTTGGTTACGGCCTCGTCGGGCACGGTGCGTCGAAACAGGTTCGTATGCGGGCTCCCCTTGAGCCGGTTATAGAGAATTCCGATGAACAGGGCGAACGTGGTCGTCTTGACCCCGCCGCCGGCCGACCCGGGAGAGGCGCCGATAAACATCAGGAACATGATGAGAAAAAGAGTGGCAGGGTGGAAAACAGTCAGATCTATAGTATTGAAACCGGCCGTTCGTGCCGTCACGGACTGGAAAACCGATGTCCAGAAGGCCTCCATGAAAGGCATATCCGCAAGAGCGTGGTCGATTTCGAGCCAGGCGACCGCAACGGCGCCGAAGACGATGAGAAAAACCGAAGTCAGAAGAACGAGCCGGCTGTGCAGGGAGAACTTCATACGCTGCTTTCGCTGCCGAAATCCTATCTCCAGCACTTCCTGAATCACCAGAAAGCCGATGCCCCCGAGAATAATCAGAGCCATAACCGTCAGATTGATGAAGGAATTTCCACGATAACCAATCAGGCTGTCCGAAAAAAGGGAGAACCCCGCGTTACAGAACGCCGAAATGGAGTGGAAGATCGCAGAATAGGTTCCTTGCCAGACGCCCAGATCGGGAATAAAAACCATTGCGAGCAGTGCGGCGCCCACAGCTTCAATTAAAATAGTCATGAGGAAGATTTTCCTCAAAAGATCCTGCAAGGAGCTGACAGGCGTATGCAGCAGCGTCTCGTGAAGAACCCACCGACCCCGCATACTGACTCCGGAGCGCAGATAAATGAAGAAGTAGACGGAAAAGGTCATTATGCCCAGGCCGCCGATCTGGATGAGAGCGAGTACGACCAGTTGCCCGAAAAGGCTCAGACGTGTTCCGGTATCCACGACGATCAGGCCAGTCACGCATTGGGCCGATGTGGCGGTGAAAAGAGCATCCAGAAATGAGAGCGCATCGCCTCGCGCGGCGAAAGGGGTGGATAGAAGAAGGGCGCCCAGGAAAATGGCGACAGCGTAGTAAAGCATTATTGTTCCGCCGGGCGAGAGGTTCCTCCACCAGCGATTCAGGGCCGAAATCATTTGTCCTCCCGTCCTTTTCTCAGTGTCGCAACAAAAAACTCCATGAAAGACGAAAGAAGTTCCGCTTTACGGCCGGAAATGCAGGGTAACCTAAAAAAAACACCTGAGAACAACACGAGATTTTTTTATCAGGCCTATCTGCTTGTTTATTAAAGATTACCTGTTGAGCGTTTGTTGCACCAATGAAAAAAGCGTTCCCAAACATATTCTCTGACAGCCGCTTCTCCACATTCTGGCATGAAGGACCTCAGTTTGTGCTCTCTGGGGCAGCTCAGACTTCCTTCATGGCCTGGGCCTCCTTTTCAACCTTGACGGCGAACCATTTGTAAAGAGCGGGAAGCACAAGCAGGGTGAGAATGGTCGATGTCACCAGACCGCCGACCACCACAGTGGCAAGGGGGCGCTGCACCTCGCTGCCGGTCCCGCTGGATACAAGCAATGGAATCAGTCCCAGGGCGGTGGTGGTGGCGGTCATCAGCACCGGCCGCAGGCGCAGGCTGGCCCCCTCGATCGAGGCCTCGTCCACCGGTACCCCGTCGCGCAGCAATTGATTGAGATAGGTGACCAGCACCATTCCATTCTCCAGGGCGATACCGAACAGGGCGATGAAACCGACCGAGGAGGGAACCGAGAGGTTCTGCCCCGTGAGCCACAGAGCCACCACCCCGCCGACAAGGGCCAGCGGTATGTTGAGCAGGATGAGGAAGGTGTTCTTCAGCGAATTGAAGTTCATGAAGAGCAGCAGCAGAATGATCAGCAGGGTCACCGGCACCACCAGAGAAAGGCGCTTGTTCGCCTCCTGCTGCAACTCGAACTGTCCTCCCCAGTTGATCAGATATCCCGGGGGCATCCGCACTTTTTCTTCCAGGGCCTGCTGCCCTTCTGCGACAAAGGAGCCAATATCCCTTCCGCGTACGTTGGTCTGAACGGTAATGAAGCGCTGGTTGTTCTCCCGGGTTATCTGGCGGGGTCCGACGAACTCTTCGATGGATGCGAGTTGGTCCAGAGGCACTTTGGCCCCGCCGGGTGCGGCGATCAGAACGTGGCGGATGGCGTCGGCGTCGTCCCGGGCATTCTCGACGAAACGGACGAAGATGTCGAACCGACGGATTCCCTCAAAAATCTGCCCGGCCGTTTCACCCCCGATGGCAGTACTGATGACGGCCTGCACGTCTTTCACATTGATGCCGTAACGGGCGATGGCCTGGCGGTCGATGCGGATGCGCAATTGGGGCGTGCCGGTCACCTGGTCCTTCTGCACGTCGGCGGCTCCTGGAATCTCGCGGATGATCGCCTCGATTTCAGTGGCCTTCTCTTTGAGCACCTCCATATCCGGCCCGAAGATCTTGATGGCCAGTTCGGCCTTGGTGCCGGTGAGCAGCTCGTCGACCGCCGCCGCGATTGGTTGGGTGAAATTGAACTGTGCGCCGGGGAAACCCTCGAAGGCGTGGCTCATCTTCCCGTAAAGCTCCTCGGGAGTCTCGGCGCTGATCCACTGACCCTGCGGCTTCAAGGCGACGAAGGACTCGGCGCTGTTGACCGGATCGGCATGAGCTCCGACCTCGCCGCGCCCGACCCGGGTGACGATCCGCTCCACCTCGGGGAACTGGGCGAGCATCCGGCGTTCGAAGCGCAGCATGGTATCACGCGACTCTTCCAGGGCAATGGAAGGCGCCATGGTCGCCCGCACAAGTAGGTCTCCCTCATCCTGGCGGGGGACGAACTCGGAACCAAGACGAGGCAACACCACGGCGCCCAGAACCAGCATCAGCACCGCCAGCCCCAAAGCCAGGAAGCGATGGCGCACGAAAAGGCGCACCGTCGGTCGGTACGGAACCAGCAGCCAGCGGACGATCCATGCCTCTTTGGGACCTTTGCCGGATGCCACGGATCCGGGCCGGCGCATCAGCAGATGCGATGCAACCGGCGCCAGCAGAAGCGCATACAGCAAGGAGCCGAACATGGCCAGCGCCACCGTGTGGGCCAGCGGCCTGAAGGTCTTCCCCTCAACGCCCTGAAGGGTGAAGAGGGGAAGAAAGACAATGATAATGATGGCGATAGCGAAGATGATCGGCCGTCCCACCTCGGCGCAGCCTCGAGCGACGATGGCCATGCGTGAGTCTTTCGGGTCGGCTTGGCGCAGCATGCGATCGACGTTTTCCACCATGACGATGGTTCCGTCGACCATCATGCCGATTGCGATGGCCAGGCCGCCCAGGGACATGAGGTTGGCGCTGATGCCGAAAATATTCATGAGAATGAAAGCGAAGAAGATCGAGAAAGGGATCGCCAGGGCCACCACCAGGCTGGCACGAAAACCGCCCATGAAGATCAGCAGCACACCGGCGACCAGCAGAACTCCAAACATCAGGGCGTCGGTAACAGTTTTTACGGAACTGGCCACAAGGGTCGCCTGGTCGTAATAAGGGATGACCTTGACCCCCTCTGGAAGCACCTTGTTGATCTCGGCCAGCCTGGCCTTGACAGCGCCGATCACGGTGGAAGTGTTGGTGCCGATCAGCTTGAGCACCATGCCGACCACGACCTCGCCTTCGCCGTTCATGGTGGCCAGTCCCCGGCGGATTTCACCGCCGATGACCACGTCGGCCACCTGCTCGAGATAGACCGGCGTTCCATCCTGCACCTTGAGCACGATACGTTCCAGATCGGCGATCTGCTCGGCCAGGCCGACGGAACGCACGATGTACTCTTCGGAGTTCTTCACCAGAAACTGGGCGCCGACATTGCCGTTGTTGGCCTTGACCGTTTCGACGATTTCGCCGATCGCCAGATCGTATCGCTGCAGGTCTGCTGGGCTCACCCGTACCTGAAACTGTTTGACCTCGCCGCCCAGGGAAAGCACTTCGGTGACACCTGGAACGGTCTGCAGGTTGAACTTGATCAGCCAGTCCTGGATCTCTCGCATTTCCTCGGGAGAGCGCTTGCCCGTTTCATCCTCCAGTACATAGAAAAGGATCTGCCCCAGGCCGGTGGCGATCGGTCCCATTTCCGGATCGCCGAATCCCTCGGGGATCTGCTCACGGGCAAGCTGCAGGCGTTCTCCCACAAGCTGGCGGGCGAAGTAAACGTCGGTGCCATCCTCGAAATAGATGTTGATCACCGAGAGGCCGAAGTTGGATATCGAACGGATCTCCTTGAGGCGGGGCAGGCCGTTCATAGCCGTTTCCACGGGGTATGTGACGTATTTTTCCACCTCCTCGGGGGCCAGTCCCTCGGTTTCGGTGAAGACCTGCACGAGGGCCGGGGTGACGTCGGGAAAGGCATCGACCGGAAGCTGTCTATAACTGAACCAGCCGGCAATCAGCACAAGCACCCCGATCACGCTCATCAGAAGCCGACTGCGCAAAACAAAACGGATGATTTTCTCCATAGGAATTCAAACTCCTTGGCACGCTGCCTGTCCCCAGGGCTGAGCAAAAATGCCTAGATGCAAGGCGCCCGAAACCCTGAGGAATAAGGCGTACCTGGAAGGTACGTCGTTGACGAGGGGTGAGGGGAACGCCGCAGATGGGCGTTTTTCCTCAGCCCTATCACCTAGTGGTTGTGGCCGTCGCCGAAGGCCCCCTTCGACAACTGCGCCTTGAGAGTGAAGGCTCCTGCGCTGACATAGGTCTGCCCTTCGACGAGCCCGGAGAGAATTTCCACATGGGTGGCATTCTTACGACCCGTTTCCACCGGTCGGGGTTCAAACCCATCCTCGTCCTGGACGAAGATCACCATACGATCCTCGAAGGTCTGCAGGGCGCTCTTGGGGACGATTATTCCCGCCGCGGTTTTTGCGACCGCGACCCGGGCGGTAACAAAGAGGCCCGGACGCCGAGTGCCGTCCGGGTTGGGTAATACCACGCGGGCCTTTGCGGTGCGGGTCGCCTCTCCGACCAGAGGCCCGATCCATGCGATTTCCCCAGTGACGGAGGGTATGCCATGGCCGATCTCGATCCTTACGCTCTGACCCTTGCGGATCTTGGGAAGGTCTTTCTGATACACGTTGAGATCCACCCATACCGAAGAGAGATCGGCGATTGTGAACACCGCGGCATCAGCGTTGACGTTTTCTCCCAGAGTCAGGTGTTTTTCGATGATGGTGCCGGCAAAAGGGGCCCGGATCTCATAGCGGGTATAGGTCGCATCCGGTTGTCCGGGCAATTCATGGAGGTAGGAATCGGAAAATCCCAGGGCGTGCAGTTGCTGTTCCGCCGAGTTTTTCGCGATACTCGCCTCGGCAAGGACCTGGCGGGCATCGAGGAATTCCTGCTCGCTGGTCACCTTTTTTTGCCAAAGTCCCTCCTCACGCTCGAAATTCGCCTTTGCCAGCTTCTCGCGTTCGGCGGCGGCGAGGTAAGCCGCCTTGGCATCGGCCAACTCGCGGCTTTCGATGATCGCCATGAGTTCCTCATCTTTTACCGAGTCGCCCAGACTCTTTCGCACCTCGCGCACCATGCCCGCTACCTTGGGAACCACATGGGCCAGACGATCCGCATTGAGAACGATTTCCCCGGGCAGTTCGGCATACTGATCCAGAGAACCAGCCGCCGCGGTTTCAAGTTCAATGCCGAACTCCTTCAGTTCAGCCGGCGACAGTTTAACCACCTCCTCGTCGTGCTCTTCCCCGCCGTGCTCTTCCCCGCCGTGTTCTTCCTCGCCGTGCTCTTCTTCGCCGTGTTCGGCATGTCCTTCCTCGGCGGCATGAGCTGACTCCTCCTCTCCATGTTCTTCTTCGTGGCCGGCGTGCTCTTCCTCTTCGGCGGCGTGGTCCTGGCCGACGGCGGCGGTCCTCGGTGCTGCTTTTGCCGCGGCTGCCTGGTGATCAGCGTCCCGGTCGTCACAACCCGAAAAAAGAAGGGTCATGGCGGCGGCTACGGCCAAGGCGGCGAAGCCCCTGGCCCTTGATTGGATAAACCGTTCCATTTATTTAATCTCCTGTGCGTTGATTACGCCTTCTTCCAGCGATGCACCGACCAGCCGCGCCACCTCCAGATGCGCCTGGTGATAAGCGGTCAGAGCATCCGTGTATTGCTGAGTAACCTCGAAGAGAGTCCGCTGTGCGTCAAGAACCTCGAGGAAGCCGAATTTCCCGGCCTCATATCCGATCCGGGCTGCATCGAAGGCCTGTCGGGCAGCCGGAAGAACTTGCTCCTCAAGGGAACGCGCCTCCACGTAGGCCGAACTCAGGGCCCGGTAGTTTTCGGCAAGTGCGGCGAGCACCTCTGAACGAATGGCGTACCGCTGGTGCAGTGCGCTGCTCAGCTCGGCTCTTGCTTCTTTAATCCCCCCCTGGTTCCGGTCGAAGATCGGAAGGGGGATGCTGATCCCCAGGACAGCCGCATTGTCGTCGGTCTCCCTTAAGTTCCGGGTGCCGAGGGAGGCGGTAAGATCGGGAATGCGCTGCGCCCGGGCCAGATCCACCGCGGCCTTGCGCTGAGCGATTTCGGACCCCCAACGCGCCATTTCGGGGCTTTCGGAGAGAAGTTTCTTCAGCTCCTCTTCCGGGGGGATCGGCTGCAGTTCTCCCAGGCTGCCGACCGCTTTGCCGAAGGACGGCTCGGAGGAGCCCCAGGCGGCGGCGAGCCGATGGCGGGCTGCGGTCAATTGGTTTCGGGTCTGGGCCAGGACGATTCTGGCTCCCGACAAGGTGACCTGCGCTCTGCTGCGCTCCACCGGAGAGACCTTGCCGGCCTCCACCCGCTCGGAAACGGTGATAAAGAAATTCTCGGCCAAGCTGCTCAACTCTTCGGCCTGCTCCAGTCTCTGCTGTGCCGCAAGGACCGCAATAAAGGATTGCCCGACCCCGGTCAGAACCTCCAGCCGCCGGCTCCGAAAATCCCAATCGGCGAGTTCGGCCTCCAGGGCCGCCACCTCGCGGCGCTTGGCCCGCTTTCCTCCCAATTCGATCAACTGGCTTAACACGGCCGTCGTCTCCGCCGCCCCCGTTCCACTCAAATCGCCGGTTCCGAAGACGTTTTCCGCCTCCACCGAGAACTCGGGATTGGGCAGGAGACCCGCCTGCAAAGCAGCCGCTTCCCGGGCCCGCACCTGCCAGGCATAGGCGGCCAGAGAGGGGTGGAAGCGAAGAGCCCGGTCCAGAGCTGTTCCAAGATCAAGTTCTTCGATAAAAGCGATCTGGTTCTCCACGACCGGTGAAAGGGACAGGTCCCCCAAAACGGATGGGGTCTCCTGCTCTCCGCCCGCTATCGGGGCCTCTTGGCTCCAGGCGGCAGGGCTCGCAATGATGGAAAGGAGCAGCAGGATCACCACTGTCGTCTTGTAACGCATGGGTATTTCTCCTGATGTATTTAATTCCCGGCCTCCGCAGGAGGCACAGGCGGAAGTAATCTGTTAGAAATAGAGAACCTGCGCCCAGAGGCGAACAGGCTACAAGATGCCGCAGGAGAGCGGTCAAGAAGGATATCAGATCAGGAGGACGATGGATCTGAGGGCAATGGCGGTTTGATATGGCGGTGGGATGGCAGAGGGAGACAATCTGGGAGAGAGGAGCTCTCTGGGCCGGAGAGCGGCAGCGGCGACATTGCCTGAAAAGGGAGGCGAGAAATCCGGTGCATGTCTTTGTTTTCTGATGGATTCAGCGGTGGAGAAAATACAATAATCGAGGCAGGGGTCGGGAGCGCCCTCTTCGATAGTCGTTTCCCCCTCGTTCGGCACCTCCCCGGTTTTAAGGCACAACCCCGAGGCGCGCGGTGCGCAGCGATCGCCAACTTCTCTTTCCAGCCCCGAATGGCCGTCGGCCCCGAAACAAAGAACGACCGCATGCGCCTGCTCCCCAAAGCCGACAAAGAGGAAAGCCGCGATAACTGCAAGGGAAAAGAATTTTCGGGTAGTTTCTGCCATAGGGACATTTTGTAGCATGAATGGAGAATCGGTACAAGCTTTGAGGCCAGGTTGCGGCGGCGTGTTGCACTTTTTCCCCTGCTGGGTTACTGTTCAGAATCCCAATCCGCAGGAAGGATCATGCCCAAGAGACAGATTCATGCCATCGTAACCAGCCTCACCTTCATCAAGCTTCCTCCGCCATAATCACACAGTATCCTCGCATCCAGGTAAAAAGATTTGATGTTTCGACCCTGCTGTTCAGGGGTTCTTTCCAGTAGCTGGAGAGGAAGTTCCTGAAGACCCGAGCGCACGAGGTAAAAGGAGGTGATTTCAGATGAAAAGGTATTCTGGCGGGCGCTCTGAAATGGCCACTTCGCTGCATAACGAACGGCTGGAAACGGTGGTCCATGCATTATTGGAGACCAATTCCGAGACTGTCCTCGATCTGGGTTGCGGACCTGGAGAGTTGATGGCTCGATTGGCCGCTGACCGGCGGTTCAAGAAGATCGCCGGAATCGACACCTCGCTGGAAGCGCTCGCAGCCGCGCGACGTCTGCTTGCCGAGGAGTACCGTGTTTGGGACGATAATCGTCTGTCTCTACATCACGCCTCCTTCACATCTTTTATCGAAGATCTTTCGGGCTTCGACGCCGCGGTCTTGCTGGAAACGATCGAACATATCGATCCCCATCGACTCTCCACCGTAGAGCAGACGGTGTTTGCGGCCTACCGACCAAAAACTGTCCTCGTCACTACCCCGAATCGTGAGTACAATATCCTCCACGGCATTCCGGATGGCATTTTCAGGCATCGTGACCATCGCTTTGAATGGACCCGCAACAAGTTCCGGGGGTGGGCCGAAGGAGTGGCCGGGCGGCAAGGATACCGAACCGTCTTCGATGACATCGGTGAAGTCGATCCGTCACTTGGAAGTTCGACCCAAATGGCGACTTTTTTCCGGATCTAGCACTTGAAACTTCATTCCGCTCGAAAGTTGCGCGTTTCAGGTTGTTATCTGCACCCTATACGCAACCAAATGTCGTTATTTTCCACTTGGCCGAAAAAGGCGGTTTTGGAGGTAGCTGGAAGTCGGTGTTCAGAGGGGGCAGTTACGATTGAAATATACCATACCGCCGCCTGCACTCCTGCGCGGCATTCCGAAACAATCGGTTACCGGCGCCAGGGCCCGCCCATCGGCCAGGTCACCTCGAAGCGGTCGCCGGCGCGGATGGCCAGACAGACCGGCATCAGGAAACCCTCGATGGCTCGGGCCACCGTTTCGAAGAGTGTCCCCTCCCCTTCCAGACCGTTTCGGCCGAGGAACGCCCGCCATTGCACCGCCTTTCCGGGATCGCCATAGAATTCAGCGGTCAGGGGGAGGGGTACCTCAGCGGGGACGGCGGTGCGCCGCCGTTCAAAAGTGCGTTCCACGGCCCGGGCCAGGGTCGTCCCGCCGAACTCGATGAGCCGGCAGAGCATCCAGGCGTCGTAGAAATCCTTCATCCGGCTGTTGGCCATCCCCAGATGGATCATCGCCTGAAACTTCTCCGCCACCACCGACTCGCGCGGATATACGCGCAGGTGTGGCGCGGGCAGATCGAGCAGGGTCGGATAATCGACCTCCTCGGGGCTGGGGGTGACGACATCGCCGAAACAGACATCGATCTGGAGCGGAATGCGGGCGCCGGCCAGGGTCGCCGTCAGCCTCACCCGGATGCCGCCGTACTCCATCTCCTCCCGGATCGCACCGGCCACAACGCTCTGCGGATCGAAACGCAGGCCGTCGTCCTCCACCTCCACCTGGCAGACGTCCCGAAAGACCTCCACCAGATGCGCCTCGGTGCTCTCGCCGAATCCGAGCAGGTCGGCATCCCGCGTCGGCCGGTGCTCGTCCATGCCCCAGAGGGGGAAAAGCATCGCCCCTTTAAGAATGAAGGCGCCCCCGTATTCGGAGTCACCCAGACGGTAAAGCAGCCGCTCGGTACCGAAACGGGTGAGCAGCAGGCCGAAATCCTCCCGCCGCTCCCGGGCCCGGTTCAGCAGCCGCTGGCGCACCGAGGCCGCCATGTTGTTCTTGCGAGCCGTCATGCGCTCATCGCTTCCAGATAGGGTTTCATCACGTTCGCCACCCGGCAGAGCTTTGCGTGGTGCCAGAGATCGCCGATCCCGCAGCGCCGGCTGGCTCGGCACTCCTTGAGCGCCTCAAGGGCCACGTCCAGGCCGATCTTGTTGCGGTACTTGAAGCAGTCGGCGACAGTTCTGGCCGGAGAGGTCACCTTAACGGAAACCCCCTCGATCACATGCTCCTCGATTCCCTCCGTCAGGCCGGGGCCGGAGAAACGCACGATGCGCAGGGGGGGATAGTCGATGCGGGGCCGGGCGGCGGTCCGCCCCAGCGCCATCCAGACTTCATGGGGGTTCTGGGTGCCGATCTCGTGGAAACGAAGAGCGGAGAGGAGGCAGACGATACCGTGGGGAACCATTTTGGCCGCCTGGGCCAGGCTATGGTGAGCAGAGATGTCAGCGTCGGCTGCCATGTAAAGGCCGCGGCCGGTCCGCACCATCAGCCCCTGCCGGCACAGCCGGCGCAGGTATTCCGGATGGATGCCGCGCGAGGTCAGGTCGCGGACCCGCAGGACGCCTATCTTTCTGGCAAGTTCCAGGATGGTTTCCGAAGGAGTCAGCATATTCATATGTGTATAGATACTATCTTACGTTTTTATTTGTCAACACTTTTACACAGATGGGTAACTCCGCGGTGACGATCAGCCGGCAAAACAAATACAACCCAGTAGCATGTCGGATTTGAAGCTCAAAAAGATGTTTCCCTTGAACAATCGTTATTGAAAATCAGCAGGAGCAAACCGTTCCATAGCTCCTATCGGTCGTTGCTTCGAGGTTTGAAAACAAACAAGAGAATCTTTGAGCGGACGCGTTGGCCTTGAAATTGGTACCATCGAGACTGACTTTCCAACTTCAAGCATCCCATCTGCTGGGCGATGAGCAAGATCTGGACAAAGAGAGAATTCAACTCCAAAGGGCCTCAACCTCCAAAACGGAGCCCCACGAAGCTGATCGCGCCAGGCAAAACGACCACCTGAGAAGGTGGCCGTACTATTTCCGGGACTAGGCGCAGACGCTACCGGCACCCGGAAAAAACAAGAGGCCGCAACCCTTGAGGATTGCGGCCCTTTTTCGTTTTTTGGTGCCGAAGGGGAGACTCGAACTCCCACGTCCCTACGGACACTAGACCCTGAACCTAGCGTGTCTACCAATTCCACCACTTCGGCTGAAAGCGAAGTTTTTATAACAAAAGGCTTCATTTAATGCAAGAAAAAACGAAGAGAATCTTTTTCACCTGTTTTCCAACTACTTGTGTCTGCGTGATGATTTGGGGTAAATTTGAGTTGAGGATTTAAAACGAGGAGATCTCTTTCCATGTTCCTGCGTCAGACGCTGCTCTTTCTCTCCCAACGAAAGGAGATGGCTTTTCCGGCGAATTTCCTGATTCGCCATGCCGGCGGCAATTTCGTCGCGGGGGAAGAGAGGCAGGAAGCTTTAGATATTGCAGAATCCCTCCTTGCCCGAGGATTCGGTATCGCCCTTGATTTTCTGGGGGAAGATCCGTCCGATGATGACCTGTCGCAGAAAGCTTCCGAGGAATACCTGGCAGCCCTGGAACACCTGTCCCCTGCGGGAAACCTTGCAGGAATCTCCATCCGCCTCTCGCAGCTCGGCCTTCGCTTTGATGAGAACCGCGCTCTTCGCCATACACTGGAGATCGCCGGAAAGGCGTCACAGAACGGGGCCTATCTCCGTATCGGAATGGAGGATTCGCAACTCACAGATCGGACATTGAAGATCGCTCAAGCCGTCGATCGCACGAAACCCGGTTCAGCCTGTGTGGTCGTGCAGTCCTGTCTACATCGATGCGGCGCCGATATGGAGACCCTCTGCACCGCGGGAATTCCGATCTGCCTGGTCAAAGGCTCTTATCCGGAACCGAAGGAACTTGCATTTCAGGATCCGGAGGAGATCGATCTGCATTTCATGCGTCTTGTAGAGCATCTCATGCGGGACGGCACTCGACCTTCCATCGGCACGCATAGCGAAAAGCTCATCGAATACTGCATCGACATGGCCTTCATTTTCGGACTGGAAAAATCAGACTACGAATTTCAGATGTTCTATGGAATCCGAAACGATCTGCAGGAAAAACTTCTGGAGGACGGGTACCGGGTCCGCGTTCACATCCCCTACGGCGAGCACTGGTATGCGTATCTGTTGCGAAGGCTGGCGGAGGATCCGACCCTTCTGTGGAAGTTTCTGTTCCGGAAGCAGGAATAACTTATTCCCATCGGGAATCCGGGTGTATCGGACGGACAACCACTGTCCGGTACTTTTCCACCAGAACTGCGCCAGGCCGCGCTCCCTTCGGCTTCTTCACCCATTTCCCCCCAGCGACCATCACCTCAACCTTGGCTGCCTTTCCCCCCCGTGAGTGGGCAGCAGCCACGGAAGCGGCAAAAAGAAGATCCTCCTCCGGGATTTCCTCTCCTTTTTCCTTCTTCAGGACCACATGACATCCGGGCATGTTCAGGGCGTGGAACCAGATATCGTCAGCGCCGGTCAAATTCCGGCTGACATGATCATTCGCACGGTTGTTCTTTCCCCTGTATATGCGGTACCCTCCGGGGCTTTCAAGGGCCTCCACGGCAGGAACGGCAGGGGGCGGTTTCCGAGGATCTTTTCTCGCCGGTTCCTTCAGAAGGCCGCTTTCGGTAAGTTCTCTCCGAATCGCCTCCAGATCGGAAGATGACCCGGCTTCATCGAGGGCAAGTTCGACCCCCTCGAGCCATTCAAGCTCTTCCAGAGTTTCCGCCCGCCTCCTCTCCGTGTGAACGCTGCCTTTTTTACCCTTCTTGTAACTCCGAAAAAAAAGCTCGGCATTTTCCTGAGGGGAAAGTCGAGGGTCGAGGTCAATGGTCCGTTGAACCGGAGGATCGCTGTAATAATCCTCCACCGCAACTTCCTTCATTCCCCGGCGCACCCGGTTCAGATTTGCCAGAAGCAACTCCCCCAGATGTCGCTGGTCTTCAGCGCCTGCCGACTTTCCTTCTTCGACCCGGAGGTTGACAAGCCGCTTCTCGAGCTTTTTTCGCGTCCGGCGAACAGCCGACTGGAGCACGGCCTTCTCTGCGCCTTCACCCTCGGCCGAGGAGGCTTCATGCGCCCACCATTCGACGGCTCTCGATGGGGAATCGAACAGGATAGCATTCCTCACCGGGAGAGCCTTGAGGGGGAATACCGATACGATTTTCCGGTCGTGCAGCCTTCCTCCATGGGGATGGAAATCCCCTGTCAGCCACCATTTTCGAAAGGAATCAAGCACCCTCCCGGGTGATTCGCCCCCCGACATTCTGGCGGCCAGTTCCCGGGCCGCAAGGGGGGACATTGGGGCGACATTTGACAGGAGCCACCGCCGGAATTCCTCCGCGGAGCGACACTCGTCGTCAGGTATCTCCGGCACCGAATCCGCCAGGGACGATCGCGGGGGGATTTCCGGCGACCTGTAGGGCTTTCCCGGAAGAACGTTCCGATCCTTCCGCCGGTGAAGAACATCCTGTATCATTCCAGCCCCGTCGACAAGGAGCAGATTTCCATGTGCGCCGAACAGCTCTGCGATCAGAAGGTAATCCCCCTTCTCATCTCCCCGGAAACGTAAATGCACGATCCGCTCCTGCGGGAACTGATCGATCGAGATCAGGGAGCGGAGGCGGGAACGGAGCAATTGGCAGAATCGGGGCGGCGTGAAGGGATTGGATGGTGTGCGCCCGGCCAGATGTAGCCGGGGGTATCGCGGGTCCGTGGATAGGAGGAGCGGGAGGTTTTCCCGACCGGTCCAGAACCGGATGATGATCTCGTTCTCTCCGGGTTGATGTATCTTTGCAATCCCGGACCCGACCGGAATTCTCGATTTCAGCTCCGCAATAACCGATTCAAGCAGAAAAATGTCCATGGCCGCCCCGATGACCCCCTGAATTCCTGAGCACCTGGCGTATCATAACCTTTTCCCGGATACTCTCAAAGCGGGTATTCGGTTTTTCTTCACAAATGATCTCCATCTGATAAGATTAATAAATACCGGTAGCTATCGAAACGACACATAATGGTCGAGAATGTTGTTGACTAAAACACTCGGCCCTGGTAATGGATTGTTCACTGTCCCTATAAATTTACAAGCGGGGAAACCCGCACAGGCAAGAGGAGACGTTCAATGTCCGAGACATCCAAACACCGACTGGGCACATTGGCGCTGCACGCGGGCCAGGAAGTCGACCCGACCACCAAGGCGCGGGCGGTTCCGATTTACCAAACATCTTCCTATGTGTTCGATTCTTCCGAGCACGCAGCAAACCTTTTCGCACTTGCGGAGCCGGGAAACATTTATACCCGCATCATGAATCCGACCTCCGATATCCTCGAAAAAAGACTGGCCGAAATGGATGGCGGCGTCGGAGCACTGGCCTTGGCATCGGGTTCCTCGGCGACCACCCTGGCCATTCTCAACCTGGCCCGGACGGGAGACAACATCGTTTCCACCAATTTTCTCTACGGGGGAACCTATAATCTTTTCCATTACACCTTCGCGCGGATGGGGATCGATGTCAAATTCGTGGACACCTCCGATCTTACCCAGGTGGAAAACGCCATTGATGATAAAACAAGAGCGGTATTCACGGAGTCCATTGGGAATCCGAAGAACAACGTGGACGATTTCGAGGCCCTGGCGGAGACGGCTCACCGACATGGAGTGCCCCTGATCGTGGACAACACGGTCGCCACTCCGGTGCTTTTCCGCCCTCTTGATCATGGTGCCGACATCGTCTGCTACTCCCTGACCAAATTCATCGGAGGTCATGGAACCAGCATCGGCGGAGCCGTGGTGGACGGAGGCCGCTTCGACTGGTCGAACGGCCGGTTCCCCGAATACACCACCCCCGATCCCAGCTATCACGGTCTGGTCTATCACGAGGCGCTGGGGGAATTGGCCTATATCCTCAAGATGAGGGTGACGCTCCTTCGCGACATGGGGCCATGCATTTCTCCATTCAACAGCTTTCTTTTCCTCCAGGGACTGGAGACCCTTCACGTCCGCATGCCCCGGCATTGCTCCAACGCCTTGAAAGTCGCCGAATTTCTCGAGTCTCACCCGGATGTTTCATGGGTCAATTATCCGGGCCTGCCCAACCATCCCGATTACGAGCGGGCAAAGAAGTATCTCCCCGCGGGACAGGGCGCCATTCTCGGTTTCGGCATCAAGGGCGGAGCGGAAGCCGGCGCCCGCTTCATCGACAATGTAAAGCTGGCGAGCCATCTGGCCAATATCGGAGACGCGAAAACCCTGGTGATTCATCCCGCCTCAACGACTCACCAGCAGCTTTCTCCCGAAGAGCAAGTCTCCGCTGGTGTCAGCCCTGATTACATAAGGGTTTCCGTGGGAATTGAGGACGTGGCGGATATCATCGAGGATCTCGACCAGGCGCTCAAATCCAGCACAGCATAAGATTCAAAATTTTGGATTCTGATTGAAATGGCACCTGAAACGGGTGCCATTTTTTTAAACACATTTCCAACGATCAGAATGTTGCATTGTTGCAACATTCGAGTTCATTAACAACAATTCCACGTTCCTCGTTCTTCATTCCTAAGTTCCCGTAATCACATTGCAACAGATTTTTCCCTCCATCAAATTACCCGTTGGCACCCGATTTGCTTAATTAACAATCCATTCTGACACTGGGACCGTCTCCACCCCCGACAAAAGCTCGGCGTCGACGGAGACCTGGAGGGCGGCCTTCTTTTCATTCACCGATTTTTTCGGGAGGTGAACATTTCGTCAAACAATTGGGGGACCATCATGGGATTCAGTAAGGCCTCTTCCCTCCAGAGGCTGAAGTTACAGGTCATGCCCAAGGACGGGCAAATTCAGGAAGGAGTACAAAAATGAAGAAGATTTTCAGATTAATCTGCCATTTGTCCCTGTTGCCGTTATTTCTGACTGCCTGCGGCGGTTCCGATGGCGGAGACATCGCGTCTCCCGGAATCTCCTCGGGGACGGCCGTCGACCCGTATATCGTAAATGCCGTTTTCAAGGAAATCGGCGGTGACGGCACAGTTCTTCAACCTCAATCCTCGCCCAGCGATGAACAGGGACGCTTCACCTTTCCCCAGGCGGTGACACCGGGTTCGGTGATCGTGATGGACACGGACAATCGGGGACTGCATGCCAATGCTCCTTTCGAAGGGCTTCTCAAGCGTAAGGTGGGTGACGGGGAATCCGCCCCGCTGGTCGTCTCTCCCCTGACGACCCTGCTGGCCAACGGCATGAGCTCCGCCCAGCTGATTGGATGGCTGACCGATTCGGGCCTTTTCGGTCTGGAACCGGGGGATCTCTTCGCCGATCCCATGGCTGGCCTGGACGGGCAGCCGACTTCGGTTTCGGATGATAATCTTCGGGTTCTTCAGGCCAATATGGCGGTTAATGCCTTTCTGGATGTTCTCGGGAATTACGACTATTCCGGCACCGCCTCCGCGGCTGCAAGCCCTGATGTGCTTCTTGCCGACATGGTCGAATCCCTCACCCGCGTTCTCAATGCCGATTTCATCGAAGCTCTTGCCCAAATCGGGGACAGCGAAAATCCGGTCCTCCTGGAAGATGTCATCCTTGCCACCGTTCGTCTCCAGCGGACCATGACCGCGCGGATCAAGGAAAATATCGCTGGCGGCGAGATTATGTCCCCCGGTTTCATCGAGCAGTTGGTTTCGGATGCCATCGTTGCCGCACCCGACCTCGTGATGGAAATCATCCAGGAACGAAGCGGGAGCAACGACCCAGGCAATGATCCCGGCGCATCCCTCAATGGCGAGGAGCTTTTCGCTCTCCATTGCCGGGGCTGTCATGGAGATCTGCCCTCTTCTCTCGATGACCGCTCGGCGGTCGGCATCCAGGCCGCCATCAACGACAATCTTGGCGGTATGGGCGCCCTTGATCTGAACTTCGAGGAGATCAACGCCATTGCCGAAGCACTTCAGAATTCCCAGTCCGGCCCTTCCGGCCCTTCCGGCCCTTCCGACCCTCCCACTCAGCCTAGAACTGCGCAGGAGATCTACGATGGCGCCTGCATCTCCTGCCACAAGCTCACCGGGCACGATCCGGACGGTGCCATCGACCTGGCGGGAAAGGGAGACGCGGCGCTCACCAAGGTCGCCGGAGGCCACGGAGGCAGTCTCTCCGATGCCGAGCTGAACGATCTGGCCGACTGGTTTGACACCTTCGCTCCCGCTCCGCCTCCGGTCCAGCCCAGAACCGCGCTGGAGATCTACGACGGCGCCTGCATCTCCTGCCACAAGCTCACCGGGCACGATCCGGACGGCGCCATCGACCTGGCTGGAAAGGGAGACGCGGCACTCACCAAGGTCGCCGGAGGCCACGGAGGCAGTCTCTCCGATGCCGAGCTGAACGATCTGGCCGACTGGTTTGACACCTTCGCGGCTACGAACCCGAATCCCGAGAGCTGCACCTCATGTCATGGTCAGCCTCCGGAGGGAGATTCGTTTCCCAATACCGCCGGCGCTCACCAGGTCCATGCCGCCCTTCCCGATATCGGGACGAGTTGCACCCCCTGTCATTCCGGCGCAAGCCACAATGATTGGGTCGATCTCGGCTTTCCCGGAATCTGGGACGCCAAGAGCGGACTCGCCCAGGACAACCAGGACGGGACCTGCTCGGGCATCAGCTGTCACGGCGGCCTTGAAACCCCCGACTGGACGACAGGCTCCATCCAGGTGGAAACCCAGTGCAAGTCATGCCATACCTACGGAACCTCCGATTTCAACGGCTACTGGTCTGGAAAACACAGAAAGCACGTCAACGACAAAGGTTATGCCTGCACGGTCTGCCACGATACCGACAAACTGGCCGCGGGCCATTTCAGCAATCTTGCCACGAGTTCCTTCGAACTTTCCCCGGAGAACACGATCAAAAGTTCCCTCGGCTATAATGGTTCAAGTTGTTCCACGGCAAATTGTCATGGCAGGGAAAGCTGGTAAACACGTGATGTGAGCCGGCTTTAAAAAAGAAAACGGGCCTCTTCGGGGCCCGTTTTCCATTTTTTGAACAACTCCGGTGTGATATCCTGTGGCGTATTGAGTAAGGTTGGGATCAAGACACTGCGATTATCGAGATGAAAACGAATACATCTTTTCACATCGTTCTGGTCGAGCCCGAAATTCCTCCCAACACCGGAAATATCGCCCGCCTCTGCGGCGCGACCGGAACGGTTCTTCACCTGGTCGGCCCCCTCGGATTTTCGCTGGAGGATCGCTACCTGCGACGCGCTGGTCTCGATTACTGGGAGGCCGTGGACGTCCGCCGATGGCGTTCGCTGGAGGAGCTTCGCTGGGCCTTTCCGGACAGCCGGTGGTGGTACACCTCAAAAAAAGCGGAGAAGGCCTACACTCAAGCCGAATTCCGCGAAGGCGATTTTCTGGTCTTCGGCAAAGAGACGGAGGGCCTCCCCGAGGCGCTCCTGGCATCCGACCCGGAACACACGATCCGCATCCCCATCTTCTCCCCCGTGGTGCGGAGCCTCAATCTCTCGACCGCCGCGGGGATCGTCCTGTACGAGGCACTCCGACAAACGAGATTTCTGGAGTGACGAGGGACGTGAAAAATGAAAAAGGCGCCGGTCGGGCGCCTTTTCTTTTCTCCAATGCCAACTCGCGATCCGCATTCCGCGTCCCGGGTGCCGGTCTTCACTCCAGATCCCCCTCGATCCGGATGAACCGGCTCTTCTGCCGGACCACATCGAGCTTGTCGACTTCCTCGAGGGCTTTGCGGATATCGGCCTCATGGGCTTCATGCGTCATGAGAACGATGGGGACAGCCCCTCCCATCTGACGCTCCGGCTGGATCATGGAGGTTATGCTGATGTTGTAGCGACCGAGAATTCCGGCCACCTGGCCGAGGACTCCCGGCTTGTCGATTCCTCCGAATCTCAGATAATACTGACTGACCACTTCTTCCATGGGGCGTATGGGCAGATGCCGCATGGATTCCGGAAGGTAACCCATGGGGGGGGTGCGCCGCTTGGCCTTGCTGAGAAGATTTCGGGCAATTGCCATTGCATCTCCCATAACCGCACTGGCTGTGGCCTCCATCCCCGCTCCATGACCGGACAATGTGACCGGACCGACGAAATCCCCTACCAGACGAACCGCGTTCAGGACGCCATCCACCTCGGCGAGGGGATAATGCAATGGGATCATGGTAGGGTGGACCCGCGCCTCCACCTGCCCGTATCCGATCTTGCCGATGGCCAGCAGTTTAATCTTGTATCCGAATTGACGGGCGAACTGAATATCCAGAGCGGTAATGTTGCTTATCCCCTCTGTATAAATTTGGTTGAAGTCGACACGGGTTCCAAAACACAGCGACATGAGGATGGCCAGTTTGTGAGCGGTATCGATCCCCTCGATATCGAAAGTAGGATCGGCCTCGGCGTATCCCTTGTCCTGCGCATCCTGCAGAACATCCGAGAACCCCTCTCCCTCGTTGGTCATGCTGCTCAGGACGTAATTGCAGGTCCCGTTCAGTATCCCGAAAATGCTCCGGAAGTTGTTGGCGCAGAGATTTTCCTTGATCGCCGAAATGACCGGGATCCCCCCCGCCACAGCAGCTTCGAAATAGACGTCGACGCCTTTTGCCGCGGCGGCGCCGAAGATCTCCTCTCCATGCCGGGCCAGCAGGGCCTTATTGGCAGTCACAACGCTTTTGCCATTTTCGATCGCCTGCAGAACAAAGGTCCGCGCGGGCTCATATCCACCGATAAGCTCGATCACCACGTCAATCTCGGGATCCTGAAGCACTTCTTCAGCCCGGGTGGTCAACATGCCCGGCTCAAGAGAAATTCCCCGATCTGTGATGATATCCAGATCGGCGATCCGCGTCAGAACCAGCCGCGCACCCAAGCGCTCTTCCATGATTCTGGCGTTCTTCTGGAAAATCTTAACGACCCCTGTTCCAATGGTCCCGAGCCCAAGCAGTCCTGCTTTAATTTTCTTCATTCCGTTTCCTCTTCTTTAATGTCATCGCTCCTCGGCTTAGCGACGATCCATCCGAAGCCTTCCTGGCGATTCGCGATCTTCAAGGGAAAGCAGACATTCCGGCCCCTGTTCACCGATTTCCCGGATCACCTCCCCGACCATTTGTTCCGTGGCGGCGGGTCCTTGTCCGGGCAGCATCGAGAGACACAGGGCTATCCTTCCGAACCCCGCGTTCCGCGAAGTGATCAGAAGCCTTCGTACCTGATCCCGATATCTTGCCTCCACCATGCCCGCCCACCGTCCTGCGCCTGAAAAGAGAATCCAGGGCGCTTTCAGCTTTCCGTTGTTCGATACGAGAATGTTTTCTCCGACACGCCCGGAGACTTCTCCCCTAACGAGCAGGTCCGTCAGCAGACCATTGAGACGCCAGTCGAGAAGCGCAACTGGCCCGCAGAGAGGACGCTCGTCCTGAAAGAAGAAGGCGGCCACGGCCTCCCCTTCCATGCGGTCGGCGGTCAGATCAAGAAGACGCAGTCGGGTCATGAGGTGGATTACGGTGTGTTCGGGATATCCTGTCAAGAATACCGTTGATGAAAGCCGGAGTTTCCTCGGTTCCATAACGCTTGCCGATCTCGATCGACTCGTTTATGGCCACATTCACGGGCACTTCGTGGCGAAAAAGGAGCTCGAAACACGCCATGCGCAAAAGTGCGAGATCCACGCTCGCCATACGTTCCAGGGCCCAATTGGTCGAGCAGTCGGTGATCACCGCATCAAGTTCCTTCCGGTGTTCCCATACGCCCCGGGCCAGATCCTCGGCGAATTCTTTCACAGGCGTCAAAACAGGGTCGCCGTTCTCATCGACCGCTTCCCCCAGTTCAGTATCGCTGAACTGAAAATTCTCCCAGAACTCCTCCAGGATTTCTTCAATGGACTTTTCCTGATTCTGAAAACCATAGATGATTTTAAGGGCCAGTTCCCGGCCCCGGCGGCGCATACTTGTCATGGGTATTACAGCGACTTAAAAAGGTTGACCATTTCAATGGCTGCGACGGCGGCTTCAAATCCCTTGTTTCCGGACTTGGTTCCCGCACGCTCAATCGCCTGTTCGATATTATCGGTGGTCAGAACTCCGAATATCACGGGGAGTCCGGAATCCAGACCAACGGCGGCGATTCCTTTGCTGACTTCCGCACTCACATAATCGAAATGCGGAGTGCTTCCGCGGATAACGGCGCCGAGGCAGATGACGGCGTCATAACGCTGGGAAGAAACCATTTTGCTGGCCACCAGCGGAAGTTCGAAAGCCCCCGGGGCGCGAACGATCTCCACCTGATCCTTTTTTGCGCCGTGCCGCAGCAGGGCATCCAGCGCCCCTTCCACGAGGCGGTCGGAAATGAAACTGTTGAATCGGCTGACGGCGATGCCGAACCGTAATCCTTCGGCGTTGAGTTGTCCCTCGATAGTTTTGGTCATGTGGATCTCCTGTTCAATTCAAAGGCAAGCAAACTTCAGCCCGTATCCGCTCAGAGGTTCTCCAGAAGGTGCCCCATTTTTTCACGTTTCGTCTGAAGGTACTTGAGATTGGAGCCGGTGGCTGGAACCTCGATGGGGACCCGTTCAACGATTTTCAATCCGTACCCTTCCAGACCGATCAGCTTTTTCGGGTTGTTGGTCATGAGGCGGAGATCGCGAATTCCGAGCGCCGCCAGAATCTGGGCGCCGATCCCGTAATCGCGAAGATCGGCCTTGAACCCGAGGGCTTCATTCGCCTCGACCGTATCGTGCCCCTGATCCTGAAGTGCATAGGCTTTCAATTTGTTGATGAGTCCGATTCCCCGTCCTTCCTGCCGCATGTAGAGGATGACTCCGGCGCCCTCCTTCGAAATCTGGCGCATTGCGGCTTGCAACTGCTCGCCGCAATCGCAGCGCTGGGACCCGAAAACATCTCCGGTCAGACATTCGGAATGGACGCGCACGAGGATCGGCTTGGCTGGGTCGATCTCGCCTTTCACCAGCGCCATGTGCTGCGCACTGTCTACATCGTTCTCGAAGGCGAGGGCCCTGAATTCCCCGCCGAACGGGGTGGGAAGAACCGTTTCCGCCGCTTTCCGCACCAGGAGTTCCTTGCGCATGCGGTAGGCGACCAGATCCGCTATGGTCACGATCTTCAGCCCATGCTTCTTTGCAAATTCTTTCAACTGGGGCATCCGGGCCATGGTCCCGTCGTCGTTCATGATTTCGCAGATAACCCCGGTGGGCTTCAGTCCCGCAAGCCTGGCGAGATCCACCGATCCTTCGGTCTGCCCCGCCCTCCGCAGCACCCCGCCTTTTTTTGCTCGCAGGGGAAAAACATGTCCTGGCCGGGCCAGATCGAAGGCCGTAGCCTCATCGGCAATAGCCACCTGGATGGTGCGAGCCCGATCGGCGGCGGAAATGCCGGTGGTCACCCCTTTGCGGGCTTCGATCGATATCGTGAAGGCGGTTCCGAAGGAGGAAGTGTTTTCCCTCACCATCAGGGGAAGATCGAGATAATCCGCACGCTCTTCCGTCAGAGAGAGACAGATGAGTCCCCGCCCTTCCCTCGCCATGAAATTGATGGCCTCGGGGGTGACCATTTCGGCAGCCATGGTCAGATCGCCTTCATTTTCCCGATCCTCATCGTCGACCAGAATGACCATTTTTCCCTGGCGGATATCCTCCAGAGCCGCTGCGATTTTTTCTACCGGCATGATGTACTCCTTATAAAGCCTGACACTATGTCACAGAAAGCCGTGCTTGGCAAGAAACCCGATATCCAGGGACTTTTCGTCATCCCGAGCGCCTCCCGCCCGCAGATACCGCTCAACATACTTTCCAATCAGATCGGTCTCGATATTGACCTTCGAGCCGGATTGCCTGTCTTTGAGAGTGGTCATCTCCAGAGAATGAGGAATGACCGCAAGTTCGAACCCATCCTCTGTAATGGTGTTGACTGTCAGGCTGACGCCGTCCACTGCCACGGACCCTTTTTCAACCAGATAACGATGGATAGCCTTCGGAAGGGAAAATGAAAACATCTCTGCATTTCCCTCGTTCCAGCGACGCTTCACAACAGCAATTCCGTCAATATGGCCGCTGACCAGATGCCCTCCAAGTCGGTCGCTGAGACGAAGAGCCCGCTCCAGGTTCACCTTTGCCCCCGGAGCGAGCTCTCCCAGTGTCGACCGTTCGAGGGTTTCAGGAGAAACATCGGCGCTGAAAGCCCCTTCTCCGAAGGCAACGACCGTAAGACAGATCCCGTTAACGGCAATACTTTCGCCGAGAGATAATTCCTTCATGGGGATGCGTGTGCCGATCTTGATGCGAACGCGCTCGCTTCCACGATCCAGCTTAAGGATGAGGCCGATATCTTCAATCAGTCCGGTAAACATCGCCGAGTTCTCCCTCGATGAGTGTATCGTTCCCGAAACGGCTTATCCGGATGTCCTCGAGACGCACGGCATCGGAAAGCCGCTCCGCTCCCTTTCCGGAGAAAATACCTTTGCCGTCGCCTCCGCCGATGAGCAGAGGCGCGACAAAAATCATAAATCGGTCAATCAGCTCTTCCCGCAAAAGAGCGGCATTGAGTTCCGCTCCTCCCTCCAGGAGAATATGCTGTATTTCCATTTTCCCGAGGGTGCGCATGAGATCAGGCAGGCTTACTTTCCCCTCTCGCTCCGGAAGCTCCAGAATTTCGACTCCCCGATCCCGCAGCCGTTTCTTCTTTTCATGGGGGGCGTCCTGCGCGGCGGCGATCAGGACTCTGGTTCCCGAGGAGGTGTCCAGGACATGGGCGTCCTCTGGAATTCTCAGCATTCCGTCAATCAGGATTCGCACGGGATCCCGTCCACCTTCGGGCAGACGGGTCGTAAGATGCGGGTTGTCCCGCAGTACGGTTCCGCTGCCCGCCATGATCGCGTCCACGCGGTCACGCAGCCGATGTACCTTCTCCCGGCTCGATTCGTTGGAAATCCACTGGGAATCTCCGGTGGAGGTTGCAGTTCTGCCGTCCAGAGTTACGGCGGTTTTCAACGTTACAAAAGGAAGGCCGGACCGAACGTGCTTGGCAAAGGGAGCGATCAGGAACCGGCAGTCCTTCTCCAGAATCCCGGATTGAACCACGATTCCAGCCTGGCGCAATTTCTCAAGACCGATTCCGCAGACTCTGGGATTGGGATCGCACATACCCGCGACAACTCTTTTTACCCCCGCTTCGATGACGGCATCCGCACACGGCCCTGTTCTGCCGTAATGCGAACACGGCTCCAAGGTTACATACAGATCGGCGCCTCTAGCCAGATCGCCCGCGGACTGAAGAGCGATGATCTCGGCGTGCGCTTTGCCAGCGGCCTCATGAAACCCTTCCCCGACTATTTTCCCCTCTTGAACGACGACCGCGCCCACGGGAGGATTTGGCCGGGTTCGTCCTTCGGCGCGGCGGGCCAGGTCCAGGGCGCGCCGCATGTAGCTTTCTGGCGTCGCTGTCACGGGAATCTCCATCGGGTCAAGCCGTCTTCCCTCCCCCCCGGGCTAGAATTTCCTTGAGTTCCGACATAAATTCGTTGATGTCCTTGAACTGCCGGTACACCGAGGCGAAACGGACGTAGGCGACTTCGTCGATCTCGTGCAAAGCTTCCATGACTTCCTGCCCGATCCGGCGCGACGCGATTTCCCTCTCTCCGCTTTCCTGTAAGGAGATCTCCAGTCGATCCACAAGTCTTTCGACGGTAGCGACGGAGACTGGCCTCTTTTCGCATGCCCGCTGTATGCCAGAAATAATTTTCATTCGGTCGAACGCCTCCCGCCGGCCGTCCTTTTTGATTACAAGAGGGAGAATTTCTTCCACCCGTTCGTAGGTGGTAAAGCGCCGTCCGCAGTCCAGGCATTCCCGGCGGCGCCGTATGTTATTTCCTTCTTTTCCCAGGCGGGAATCGATAACCTTTGTATCGGCGAATTCACAGAAGGGGCACTTCATGGCAGCTCTCCGGCTTCCGGAAGAAGTGTCCCTGGATATTCCCGGACCTCGATTCCGGATTCCGTGAGCATCTCCCCGGCTAACGTATCGGGATATCCCTCCTGATAGACGATCTTGCAGATACCGGCGTTGATAATCATTTTAGTACAGATCACGCATGGGAAAGTGGTGCAGTACAGAGTACCTCCACCGATGTTGACACCGTGCTTTGCGGCTTGAATGATGGCATTCTGCTCCGCGTGCAGGCCCCGGCACAATTCGTGTCGCTCACCGGAAGGAACTTTCAGCCTCTGCCGCAGACATCCCGTCTCCGAACAGTGGGTGATCCCGGTGGGCGTACCGTTGTAGCCTGTTGCGAGAATATTCTTCTCCTTCACGATGACGGATCCGACCTGACGGCGCAGGCAGGTCGAGCGCCTGGCCACCAGTCGGGTAATCTCCATGAAGTACTCTTCCCAGGATGGACGTTCCATTTACCTCAGCCGATGAGCGTAAAGGGGGAAACTGCCGCAAAATTCCCGGATTTCATTCCGAATCCCTTTGAGCGCCGCCTCTTCGCCAATGTTCCCGAGCGCCCGTTCAATCCATTCGGCGACTTTTTTCATTTCGGACTCCTTCAGACCGCGGGTGGTGGCCGCAGGAGTTCCGATGCGGATACCGCTTGTCACGAACGGCGAACGTGTGTCGAAGGGCACGGCGTTCTTGTTAACCGTGATCCCCGCCTGTTCAAGGGTTTCTTCGGCGACTTTACCGGTCAGTTCCGTTTCGGTGAAATCCATCAGGAGCAGGTGGTTGTCCGTGCCGCCGGAGACGAGATTGAATCCCCGCGACATCAGTTCATCAGCCAGCGTCCGGGCGTTTTTCACCACCTGCTGAGCATAGGTTTTGAAGTCCGGCTGAAGGGCCTCCTTAAAAGCGACGGCCTTGGCGGCGATCACATGCATCAAGGGACCACCCTGGATTCCAGGGAAAATATTGCTGTTGAGCTTTTTGGCGAATTCCTCATGGCAGAGGATCATTCCGCCCCGGGGACCGCGCAAGGTCTTGTGTGTGGTGGTGGTGACGAATTCAGCGTGGGGAACTGGGCTGGGATGGACCCCGGCGGCAACCAGTCCAGCGATATGAGCCATATCCACCATCACTGGAGCGCCCACCTTGTCTGCAACCCTGCGAAAGGCTTCGAAATCGATAACCCGCGGATAAGCACTGGCGCCCACCACAATGAGCTTGGGGCGATGCTCCTCCGCAAGACGCTCCACTTCGTCGTAATCGATAGTGCCCGTTTCCTTCTTTACGCCGTAGGGAACGATATTGAAGAGCTTTCCGGAAAAATTGACCGGTGAACCATGGGTCAGGTGCCCACCGTGTGCGAGATTCATCCCCAAAACCGTATCTCCGGGCTGACAGGTGGCGAAGTATACGGCCATGTTGGCCTGGGAACCGGAGTGGGGCTGAACGTTCGCGTGTTCGGCGCCGAACAGTTCCCTGGCACGGTCGATGGCCAGCCGCTCGGCTTCATCCACAAACTCGCACCCGCCATAATAACGCTTGCCAGGATAGCCCTCGGCATATTTATTGGTCAGAACCGACCCTTGTGCTTCCAGCACCCGCTCGCTCACAAAGTTCTCGGAAGCGATGAATTCAAGACTGTATTCCTGGCGCTCCGTTTCCCTGCGAATCGCCGCGCTGATTTCGGAATCGAAATTTTCTAACATTTCCGACATGGCATCGAACCTCCGGGCGGAAAACATTCCGCCGAATGTATGTTTTTTCTTTTGGAAAAATAAAAAAAGGGCGGGCCCTTGTGCCAGCCCGCCTCACATCCAGGAGATCAGATCCGCCCCTTGCGGATCTCCTCTTCGAGACCGGCTATTTTTTCAAGCCGTTTATGATGACGCCCACCCTCGAAGACGGCGTCAAGCCAGGTGGCGACCACCTTTCGGGCCACCTCGGGGGAAAGAACTCTACCTCCCATGACGAGCACATTGGCATTGTTGTGCTCCTTGGACATGCGGGCGGTAAACTCATCGGAAACGAGTGCGGCCCGGACACCGGGAAACTTGTTGGCAACAATCGACATTCCGATGCCGGTTCCGCAGACCAGTATCCCTTTTTCAGCCTCTCCCCGGGAAACGGCTCGGGCGACTTTCTCACCAAAATCAGGGTAATCGACCGAATCGTTGTTTTCCGTTCCGAGGTCGCGAAATTCGATTCCGCGCTCCCGCAAGAAATCCTTTACCGCCGTCTTGAGATCCAATCCGCCGTGATCGCTGGCTATCAGATACATAATACGGCCTATATCTTCCGAAAGACAAGTGTGGCGTTCGTTCCGCCGAAACCAAAGGAATTTGACATGCCGATCTGCACCTCGGCCTGACGCCCTTCGTTGGGGACATAGTCAAGATCGCACTCGGGGTCCGGCTCCTGGTAATTGATGGTCGGCGGCACTTCTCCACGGCCCATGGCCAGAAGTGTGTAAACCGCCTCCAGCCCGCCTGCGGCGCCCAGAGCGTGTCCCACCATACTCTTGGTGGAACTCACCATGACTTTCTCTGCGGCGTCTCCAAATACCGATTTTATGGCCATGGTCTCGTAAAGATCGTTAAAAGGGGTGGAGGTCCCGTGCGCGTTGATATAGTCCACCTCCGCAGGCTCAATCCCTGCGGACTTCAGCGCCATCTTCATGCAGCGGGCGGCACCTTCTCCTCCAGGGGCCGGGGCGGTAAGATGATAAGCGTCACCGGAGAGCCCATAGCCTGCGACCTCCCCGTAGATCTTCGCTCCGCGTTTCCGGGCGGATTCATATTCCTCCAGAATGACGATACCTGCGCCTTCGGCCATGACGAATCCGTCCCGGTTTTTTTCGAAGGGACGGCTCGCTGCAGCGGGGTCCTCATTTCGGGTGGAAAGGGCTTTCATCACGTTGAATCCCGCAATACCCAACGGTGTGATGGTGGATTCGGATCCCCCCGCAATCATTGCATCCGCATCGCCTCTCCGAATCATATGATAGGCGTCACCGATGGAGTGCGTCCCCGTTGCACAAGCGGACACGGAGGAGAGGTTCGGCCCTTTGGCGCCGTAACGGATGGAAATGTGTCCCGGAGCCAGGTTGATGATCAGCATAGGGATGAAAAAGGGGGAGATTTTCCTGTAACCGCCTTCCTGCATGGCCTGGTGATATTTTTCTATCGTGGGGAGCCCCCCCAGACCCGCGCCCACCAGAACTCCGACGCGTTCGGCGTTCTCATCATTGATCTGCAACCCTGAATCCTTCAGCGCCAGATCAGCGGCGCCAAGGGCATACTGGATAAAGAGATCCATCTTCTTGATCTCTTTCTTGTCTATAAAATCTTCAGGGTTGAAATCGATGACTTCACCGGCAATACGGGTGGGAAGATCAGAAGCGTCAAAACGCGTGATCGGTCTGATACCGGATTCTCCCCGCATCAGAGCGGTCCAGTTTTTTTCCACCCCTGTACCGAGTGCCGAGATGACCCCGACCCCCGTTACAACGACTCTACGCATGATAATCCGTTTCCTCCATGCTAGGTGCGCTCCCGCTGTTCGTGGCCGTGATTTGTTCTAGGCCGACGTATGGAAGCCGGAATTTGGCTCTTAAATAAGAAGAGGAGGAGGGGGGAAATACCATCCTCCCCTTCGGGCCGACAAAATCAGGCACGCTCGCCGATGTAATCGATAGCGTCCTGAACGGTCTGAATCTTTTCGGCGTCTTCATCGGAGATTTCAATATCGAATTCTTCCTCGAGCGCCATTACCAGTTCCACGGTATCGAGGGAATCGGCGCCAAGATCGTCCATAAAAGAAGCATCGTTGGTCACCTGATCCTCTTCCACCCCAAGTTGTTCCGCGACAATTTGTTTTACTCTTTCTGCAACCGAAGCCATTTGCTTCACCTCCTTGTTGATTTTCGAGCCGATATTCTATCGGACGGGATGATTTCCTACATGTACATGCCGCCGTTGACACCAATCACCTGGCCGGTGATGTAGGCTGCCTGGTCAGAGGCCAGAAACAGCACGGCATTGGCAACGTCATCGGCCGATCCGAGACGATTCAGCGGAATCTGCGCGGCCAGTTCCTGCCGCACTTTCTCCGGCATGGCCTCGGTCATATCCGTCGCAATAAATCCGGGAGCGACGGCATTGACGGTTATATTGCGCCGGGCGAGTTCGCGGGCGTTGGATTTGGTCAGCCCGATCACCCCAGCCTTGCTGGCGCAGTAATTGGCCTGACCGATATTTCCCATCTGGCCCACGACCGAGGCGATATTGATGATGGTTCCGGATCTCTGCTTGCTCATCACTTTTGTGACGCTGCGGGTGCAGAGAAAAGCCCCTTTGAGATTAACGTTAAGAACAGCATCCCAGTCTTCATCCTTCATCCGGACCAGAAGACTGTCACGGGTGATTCCGGCATTGTTGATCAGAATATCGATCCTTCCAAAGGCTTTGACCGCTTCTTCCACCATCCGCTCAGCGTCTTCCGATACGGTGACGTTTCCTTTCACGACCACCGCGTCGCTTCCCGCCTCCCGGATTTCGTCTGCCACCTTCTCAAGCCCCTCGGGATCGAGATCGACGGCGACGATCCGGGCGCCCTGACGCGCGAGAACAAGAGATATGCTGCGGCCGATTCCGCGGGAAGCACCGGTTACAAGGGCAACCTTATCCTTCAACATAAGATACTCCTTTTAATCTTCATGTAAATGAAATCGTAGAGGGTGATCCGTCAGGCTACGGCCTTCAGGCTTTTCAAGTCCTCCACATTTCCTGTTTCGACTCCCCTTGCAATCCGCCGGATCAAGCCTGAAAGCACTTTGCCCGGGCCGATCTCAATGAACCGCTCTACTCCGAGTTCGACCATTTTTTGCACCGATTCCTCCCAGCGAACGGGCGCACTGACTTGGGTAACCAGCAAATCCCGGACCCGTTCGGCTTCCTGATTGGGACAGGCCTGGACGTTCGTGATCACTGGAATGGACAGGGACCCTATATCAACATTTTTCAGGAACTCGTCAAGCCGCTCACCGGCAGGAATCATGAGGGCGCAATGGAAAGGTGCGCTGACCGGCAGGGGAAGAGCCCTCTTGGCGCCATTGGTCAGTGCGAGTTTCATCGCCCGATCTACAGCGGCGGCATGTCCCGCAATGACCACCTGTCCGGAACCGTTGAAATTGGCGGGAGATACCACTTCGCCTTCCGCTGAATCACGACAGATTCCCTCGACTGCAGAACCGTCCAGACCGATAATTGCCGCCATGGCGCCCGTTCCCACCGGAACCGCCTCCTGCATGAAGACGCCGCGCTGACGGACTGTTCGGACGGCATCGGCAAAACCGAGAGCTCCTGCGCAAACGAGGGCGGCATATTCTCCAAGGGAGTGCCCCGCCGCGAAAGAGGGGGTCAATCCCGTCTCTTCCCGGATGACCCGCAGGGCGGCAATGCTTGCGCTAAGAATGGCCGGCTGCGTATTGGCGGTGAGTTTGAGATCCGCCTCAGGACCATTAAAGGACAGAGAGGCGATATCGAAACCGACAGCGTCACAGGCTTCTTCGAAGGTCTGTCGCGCCAGGGAAAAATTATCAACCAGATCCTTCCCCATGCCGGGATACTGGGACCCCTGACCGGGAAATACGAAAGCGATCATGAAACCCCCTTGTTCGGCATCATCTTACCAGAGAAGAAGCGAGGACGCCCAGGTAAAGCCACCCCCGAAAGCATCCAGCAGGACCACGTCCCCCTCCTTGATCTTCCCTGCGCGATTGGCCTCGTCCAGGGCAATGGGAATGGAGGCGCCGGAGGTGTTGCCAAAGCGGTCCACGTTGATGACAACTTGTTCATCCTTGAGCCCGAGGCGCCTGGCTGTAGCCTCCAGGATCCGGCGGTTGGCTTGATGCGGAATGAAATGGTCTATGTCCGCCACCGCCATTCCGTTGGCCCCAAGAGCCTCAAGAGCCACATCGGAGAGGGAGCGGACCGCCACCTTGAATACCTCGTTGCCCTGCATGCGGACCAGGTGAAGCCGTTGATCCATTCCTTCCGCCGAAGGAGTGTGGCGGGTTCCAAAGCCCGGCTGATAGAGAAGCTCCCAGAAGGAGCCGTCGGCGTGCAGGTGGCTGGAAAGAACGCCGTTGGGGCCGTCTTCCGCCTTCAGAACCGCGGCGCCCGCTCCGTCTCCGAACAGAATGCAGGTGTTGCGGTCCTCCCAGTCCAGAATCCTGGAGAGAATTTCCGCACCGATGACCAGCACGGTTTTAATCGCACCCGATTCGATCTGCCGTGCGGCCATGTCCAGCGCGTAAACGAATCCGCTGCACGCAGCTGAAACGTCGAACGCGGCGCAGCCGGGAATTCCAAGGTTTTTCTGAACCAGACAGGAGGTAGCCGGCCATGGGTAGTCACCCGTAATGGTGCCCACAATGATCATATCCAGATCGCCGGGGCTGATCCCGGCCATATCAAGTGCCTGTCGGGCGGCGCGGGTGGCCAGATCCGAGGTGTTTTCGTCGGCGGCGGCAATTCTCCGCTCCCGGATTCCGGTGCGGGAAACGATCCACTCATCGGAGGTGTCCAGAAATTTCTCGAGATCGAAATTCGTCAGAATTTTTTCCGGGAGATAGGATCCGGTCCCCACAATTCTAGCTTTTTTCACAACCTGTAATCTCCTTCAGAGGGAAGAACCGCCGCTGTGAGCCCTTGAATCCCGAACTGTATCGGCGCCGGATCCCGGGGATTCGACCTCGACCTTCTGCAGCTGGGCCTCCAGTTTTCGATTGAAATCCTTGGCGACGAATTCCCAGGCCATGTGAATGGCATTGGTGATCGCCTTTTCGTTGGATCCGCCGTGGCAGATCATGCCTGTTCCATCGATGCCGAGCAGCGGCGCGCCGCCATATTCGGCATAATCCACCTTTTTCCGGAAGGCCCTCAACACAGGACGAGCTAGCAGATAACCTAACTGGGCCATCAAATGTCCCTGGAATTCCTTGCGCAGCATGGCGCCGAAAGCCTCGGCCAGGCCTTCAGAGACCTTCAGGACGACATTTCCAACGAATCCGTCGCAGACCACCACATCCACCGAACCGTTGTAGATATCACGCCCTTCCACGTACCCCTTGTAATTATAAGGCGAGTCTTTCAAAAGCCGGTGGGTTTCGCGGGTGAGATCATTGCCTTTGCTTTCTTCCTCCCCGTTGGAGAGAAGCCCCACTCTCGGATTCTGCTTGTCCAGGATAATTCGAGCGAAGGCCTCCCCCATCAGAGCGAATTTGGCCAGATGATTCGGCTTGCAGTCGACGTTCCCCCCCACGTCGAGAATCAGGGTCTGGTCCTTGAGGTTGGGGACGATCGTGGCGATAGCCGGACGATCGATGCCCGGGACCCGTTTGAGAACGAACATGCCGGCAGCCATTGTAGCACCAGAATTCCCGGCGCTGACCACCGCATGGGCCTCCCCCGTCTTTACGAGGTCATAAGCCACCCGTATAGAGGAATCCTTTTTCTTGCGAACGGCGTCCGACGGGGAATCGTGCATCCCCACCACTTCACTCGCATGGCGGACCCCGATATCCATGCCTGCGGTGGAATGCTTTCCAAGTTCGTCTTCGATCAGGGCCGAATTGCCAACAAGGATTATTGGGATGTTCCATTTGCGGGCGGCCGCAACGGCGCCGGCTACTAGCACGGCCGGGGCATTGTCCCCCCCCATGGCATCAACAGCAACGTGAATGCGCTCCTTCAACCATGCACCTTCTTATTCTTCCGAGGCAACGATTTCCCGCCCCTTGTAGGTTCCGCAGCTGGGGCAAACGCGATGGGGCTGTTTAGGCTCCTTGCACTGCGGGCAGAGGGAAATTCCCGGCGTGGAGAGGCTATCGTGGGATCGGCGCATGTCGCGCTTGGATTTCGAAGTTTTCTTCTTGGGTACGGCCATGAGACATTTTCTCCTTATGGTCGGGCCTGATGCCCGTCATTTCTTCCCCGGGTGAAGCAGGGAAAATCACTTATCCGGGGCGGCTTTTCGAATCAGTCTTTCTTTTCAACCTTGATTTTTTTCAAAGCGGCAAATTTTGGATTGAACACTGCGGGAGAGCACCCGCATTCTTCCTCATTGAGGTCAGCCCCGCACTGGGGGCAGATACCCTTGCAATCCTCGCGACACAGCACCTGAATCGGCAGCGCCATAATTACCTGTTCCTGAACAGGCTCCCGCAAATCGATTTCCTCGCCGTGAAAAGGAATCAAACTCAGATCCTCCGCGGCGAGCTCGACTTCCTCTTCCTCATCCTCCGGTTCTTCTCCGGCGTCCTGAAAGAAGGTGACGGCAAACCGGCTCTCCAGAGGACGTTCAACCCGGTTCAGACAACGGCTGCAGGTCAGTGCTGCGGATGTTTCGATACGGCCTTCGATTTCGATCATTCTGCCGACATGAATTGCTCGGCCCTGTATCCTGACAGGAGTGAGAAATTCACATTGATCCGCTTCGCCGAACCGAACCAGGGCCGGGAAGTTTTCCCAGTCTTCGTGAAATTCAAAGGACAGGCCCTCGGCCTTGATATCCTTGATTCGTATGTTCACGATCGCCTCCGCCCCCGTTTCGAAAACGGTTAGTATAGAGAGTGCCCCCCCTTTGTCAAGGGAAAACAAGGCGCGACGGCAGGCGCAAACGAAGGCAAACGAAGCTTCTCTATTAGCTCATTCAGGTTGATTTTGCAAGAGATTAATTGCTCGCGGGCCTTACCTTGCATTCGCGTAAAGAATAGGATAGAAGAAAGAAAATTTATCCGACAAGGAAAAGAACGTGACCGAAAGTCGATTGTGCCAGGCGATGACCCACCTGAGCGAAATCATGAAGATCCTGCGTTCGCCTGAGGGTTGCCCATGGGATATCGCCCAGACCCCGGAATCCCTCAAGCCGTTTATCCTGGAAGAGGCGCATGAAGTCCTTGAAGCGATAGACGAGGGCGCGCCCGATTTCATCCGGGACGAGCTGGGGGACTTGCTTCTTCAGGTTGTCTTTCAATCGCGGATATTTGAGGAGCGCGGAGATTTCGATCTCTCCGAGGTGACAGAAGCAATCGCCGACAAACTGGTGCGACGGCACCCCCACGTATTCGGAAAGACAAAAAGGGGATCATCGGTCGAATTGAACGCCCAGTGGGAGAGAATCAAGGAGGAAGAACATTCGGAGCGGGGGCAATCAGCCCACTCCCTCGATCGCCTGCCCAGGGATCTGCCAGCCCTGATGCGAGCCGTCAAGGTGATCGACCGGTTCTCTTCCGAACAGGAGAACCCGGCCCGTCTCATTTCCGCTCTGGAGACCAAGCTGTTGGAAATGCATCAGGCCGTGACGGCAGACAATAAACAGCAGGAGCTGATCCTTGGCGAACTCCTCTTCGGCCTTGCAGCTCTTTCCAGGAATCAGGGCATTGATCCAGAGGATGTTCTGCGCAGGACGGCCAATCGCCGAATCCGTGAATTCAGAAACGGCTCCGTTCCAAAAGAGCAGGAGAGTGACTTCCCTTCCACCGACAAAACCGGCCGCTGAGGGTAAAAATTCAACGCTTTCAAAGCTCTTTCATTCTTTTCCACAATTTTTGTGGAAAAACTGTTAGTAATGATGTTTATAATTTCGTTCCTCCTTCCATTTTCAAGGTGCCTGACGGATTGCATAAATAATGGGCAACAAAATTAACTATATTATTTCAACAAGTTATCATCTAGATACACAATATTTATCATTTGTTGGTCGGTTTTCCCATCGATATATTAATCTTAATTTATATCCAAATCAGACATGTTTATAAAACTCCTCGCAATCTTTACGATTATTCCCATGTTCGAGCTTTTCCTCTTACTGAAAATAGGGGGAATGATCGGCCTCTTCAACACCTTGCTCCTGATCCTGTTGACCGGAGCGGCAGGCGCATATCTTGCCCGCACACAAGGGTTTGATATCCTGGCCCGGATCCGTACCGAGATGTCCCAGGGGCGCCTTCCGGCCACCGAACTTCTCGATGGCGCCATGATTCTGGCGGGTGGAGTTCTTCTCCTGACGCCGGGATTTTTCACAGATATTGTTGGTTTTTTTCTTCTGGTCCCCTTCACACGGCAGTACATAAAACGAATCGCCCGGCTCTGGATTCAACGACAGATCGACAAAGGACGCATTGGTATCCACATGAGGTGATTTCTGTGCGGAACGCCCCTTTTCCGAATCTGAAGCCAACCGGTTCCTATTCGAGGATTCCGATTGGAGCGCTGGAGTATCGGCATATCCAATCAAAAGGGCGGACCGAAGTCCGCCCTTTTGACACATGCGTATGTCTTTTAATTATTTGTTGCTGACCATCTCCAGAATCCTGTTGCTGCGCTCCAGAAATTCTTCCATTTTTTCTTTGCTGAAGGCCTGTTGACCCAGGAGGGCCAGATCATAAACATGCCGGACGAGGATCTCCACATCCTCCCGCCTGTCCTGCTCCTGAAGTTTCATGAGATTTCGCACCACAGCACTGGCGGAATTGACCAACAGGCTGTGCTCGGAGAAGAGATCGTCCGATTCATGTCCCATCATGCGAGTCATCTCCTTGAGCCGCCGGTTCTGTTCGGGAAGAATGATCATTCCGGGAATGGAGTTGTCCTTCAGGCTTTCCACCCTGACTTTCAGATCCTTGCGGTCAAGCACCTTTTCGAAAATCTCACGGATTCTGTCATTCGCCGTTTTCAGATCCTGCCCCTGGATGATGTCCTTGCTCCGATCCTCATCGATCAGGCTTTTGGCCACATCAGCATCAACCCGCTCGAACCGGATCTGTGGATTTTTCATCTCCAGATACTGCACGAAATGGCTGTCGATCATGGCGTCCAGGATCAGAACTTCCAGCCCCTGGCTTCTGAATAACTTCAGATAAGTCGCTTGGGAAGTCTCATCGTTGGCATAAAAAACCTTGTCGGGGTGAGAGTCCTTCGCCCGTTCCAGGTATTCGGGCAGGGTGGTGTAGCGGCTTTCATTAGTGGTGCGGTAAATGACCTGATCCTTCACCTTTTCGAAGAATTTTTCATCCCGCATCATGCCGTACTTGACGAAAGTGTGTATATCCTCCCATATTCCGCCGAAGGATTCCCGATCCTTTTTGGCCAGTTCCGTTATCTTCGCAGCCACCCGGGCGGAAATCACGTCTCGGATTTTTCGCACCTGCGGATCGTTCTGGAGATAACTGCGGGAGACGTTCAGGGGCAGGTCCGGGGCGTCGAGGCATCCCTGGAGAGGAGTAAGAAATTCGGGAATCAGCTCGGGGCAGTTATCCGAGACAAAGACCTGGTTGCAAAAAAGCTTGATATGGCTCTTGGTTACGTCGAACTCGGTGTTCAGTCTCGGAAAGTAAAGTATTCCCTTGAGATTGAATGGAAAATCCACGTTCAGGTGAATCCAGAAGAGAGGCTCGTCCGAGAAGGGATAGAGTTTTTTATAAAACTCCCGATACTCTTTTTCATCGATTTCGCTCGGAGTTTTCGTCCACAAAGGGTTTCTGTCATTGACCGTATCTCCCGCAAGGCGGATGGGGATGGGAAGAAAATTACAGAACTTCTGCAGAACTCCACGGATGCGCTCCGGATCGAGAAACTCCTGCTCATCCTTGGAAAGATGCAGGATGACTTCGGTTCCCCTGTCTTTTTTTTCAACGGAATCTAGCTCATAGGATGTCGTCCCGTCGCACCTCCAGTGGGCGCCTTCGGCCTCCGGACGGTAGGACAAAGAGCGGATCTCAACTTCGTCCGCCACCATGAAGGAGGAATAGAAGCCAAGCCCGAAATGTCCGATGATCTGATTTTTGTCTTCCAGATCCTTGAATTTTTCTACAAACTCCTCCGCGGAGGAGAAGGCGATCTGATTTATGTATTTCCGGATTTCCTCGGCGGTCATGCCGATACCATTGTCTTTTACCGTCAGGGTGCCGGCATCTTTGTCCACGGATATGTCGACAGCATACTCGTCACTGAGCTTCAAACCTTCCACGATGTTGATGTGCTGCAGCTTGTGAATTGCGTCCACCGCATTGGAGACGAGTTCCCGCAGGAAAATCTCCTTTTCGCTGTAAAGCCACTTTTTAATGATGGGAAAAATATTTTCCGTATGAATGGAAATCGTCCCTTTTTCCATGTTGGTTTTTCCGGGCATGAATGCTCTCCTTCCGAATTTTTTGATGCAAGCTCGTTAAATGTTAACCGGGTTGTCCAGTAGTCTCAAGTAATCACAATATTCCCTCAGCGAAAGACGGATTCCTGACGGGAGCTCTGGGTACATCCCTGATGCATTATGGAAATATGATTTCTTAAACAAGGCACAAGAGGATGCAGTAGATAGATTCAAAGAAAAAAATTAATGACGGCGGGATGGTTTGTCAAGCGGCGGCAACGAAGGGCGGCAAGAAAAGTACAGCCCGGGCGCCGGTTCTGACCCGGGCTGCTCTTCATCGACCGGAGAACAGTGCTGCGGGTGTTTAGTTCTCGGGAAGAAAGTGCTGCTCGTAAAGATCCTCGAGCTCCTGCAGGTGTCGGCTCTCATCATTGGAGATCCGCTCGAAAAGTTCAGCCATGGGCGCACCGGCGCATCCCTTGGCCATCCGGCGGTAGAACTCAAGAGACTCTTTTTCCTGGTGAATGGCGAAAACAAGGACCTCCCGGCCGTCGGCATCAGACCCGAGCGTCTTCTTTTCAAGAACGTAATCGAGGTTCATGGTAGGAACCGCCTGATCCATGGCATGGCCATCCACATACCCCAGAAGAAGCGCTTTTTCCAATTGCTGTTTGTGATCCAGTTCATCCAGGGCGACGTCCTTGAGAATCTTTCTGGCCGCCCTGTCTTTGAGAATACGTATGGCATTCAAATAGGTGCGGAAGCCGTCGTCTTCCATCTGAACGGCCATCTCGATGGCCGCTTCGAAAGTGTAACAAACCTGGTTTTGATCGCTCATCTCGTTCCTTTCTTCGCCTTTTTCAATAGATTACTATATATCCGTGTTTTTCTGCAATTTTCGAGATTTCAAGCACATCCTTGATCCGATAGGAACTGCCGTCGAGGGTAAAATCGAAACCGCCTTCGGGGCGCTCAGCGGCGAGTCCGATCAAATACTCGAAGCTTGCTGTCTTTATGGTTTCCATTGAAATCTCCCGGATGGACGGAATGGTTGTCAAACGGTCAATTTTTAACACAACCTTCCCGGAATCACAAGTTCGGTCACTCCCCAATGATCTTAACCAACTCTCAGGAGCCAGTCTGGTCGGTTCGCGCCTGGAGGGGGCCAGCTACTCCGGCGCCACCCTCTACGGCGCGGACCTCACCAACGCCAGCCTTTCGCTTGATGACGGCACCTACACCATCACCCTGCTGGACTACGTCAACGAGATCGCGACGGACAAGACCCTGAGCTTCGATTCGGCAATCCTGCCCTTCAATACGACGGACGGGAACACCACCCTGCCCCTCGGCCGATTCGGGACCCTGCGAAGGGGAGAAGCTGACACCCATATCACCTCCTCCAAGCCGGAACCCGTGGATGTCGACTCCTGGTAACAAAAAGGGCGCTGCCGGAAGGCAGCGCCCTTTCTTGAAACTTTAGGTCTTTCACCAGCCTACTCTCCAATGATCTTCACCAGCACCCGCTTGCGACGGCGGCCGTCGAATTCTCCGTAGAAGATCTGCTCCCATGGCCCGAAATCGAGCTTGCCCCCGGTGACCGCCGCAACGACTTCCCTTCCCATAATGGTACGTTTCAAATGAGCATCTCCGTTGTCTTCACCCGTATTATTATGTCTGTAGAGGCTCAGGGGCTCGTGTGGCGCCAGTTGTTCGAGCCAGCGTTCAAAATCTTTGTGCAATCCGTTTTCATCATCATTGATAAAAACGGAGGCGGTAATATGCATGGCATTGACCAGGCAGAGCCCCTCGCGAATTCCGCTCTCTCGCAAGCATTTTTCCACATCCGTGGTGATGTTGACAAAACCCCGGCGCGCCGGGATTTCAAACCACAGTTCCTTTCGATAAGACTTCACGCCCAGACCTCCTTTCGCGCCGTCAGGGGACGGATAATCATTGACATTTATTGTCAAATCTTTTCTTTTATGTTAATAGATATCTTTTATTCTGAATGAGTCTACTATGAAAAAGATGATATTAAAGTTGCTGCTTTCGGCATTGTTTGCTGCGGCGCTGATGCTCCTCCTCAACGGCTGCAGTGAAAATCCTCTATCGCAAGAAGAGGAGATCCGGCCTGTGGTCCTGGCGCCGAAAACCTACCGTGATCTCAACCGCTACTTCTCCGAAGTGGATTATCGCTGGAATGGGCTGGAGCAGGGAATCCCTCCCATTATCGTGAAGACCCTTCCCGAAGACCTTCACCGGATCCCTCGCATATCCATACGGAAAAAGATTTTTTTCATGTCTCTGCTGCCCATGGTTCTGCTGGAGAATGAAGAGATCCGTAAAAAAAGAGAACGCCTGCAGGATATTCTGGACCGCTCTGAGTCCTGGGATTCGATGGAAGCCTCAGAGCAACTCTTTCTGGAGATTTTGGGAGAGGAATATCATCTGGAACCCGACCGGCAGGATATGCTTAGAAGCCTTGAAGAACTTCTCAGGCGCGTTGATATTCTGCCTCCCTCCCTGGTCCTCGCCCAGGCCGCCAATGAATCGGGATACGGCACCTCCCGGTTCGCCCGTCTCGGGAACAATCTGTTCGGGGAATGGACCCATATTCAGGGAACCGGAATCGTTCCCCTGAACCGCCCCGCCGGGACTTCCCACGAAGTGCGGCGCTTTGAAAGCGTTCATGGGTCACTGATATCCTATATGAAAAATCTCAACACCCATGGCGCTTACCGTTCTCTGCGGGACATCAGATATCAGCTGCGTCGGAAGGGAAAATACCCCAATGGAATGGATCTGGCCCACGGGCTTGTCCTTTATTCCTCCCGTCGTGGTGAATACGTCCGGGAAATCCGCTTCATGATCCGGGCCAACAATCTTTCCCGACTCGCCGATGCCAGCCTGCGCTTCCCTCCGTCCGTGCTCCTGAAGGATCGGTTCAGGAATTCCGGGGGCGGGCTTCTTTCTTCCCGCGGCCCTGCAGCTCGCCGAACCATCTGAAAACCAGAACCAATTCTGCTGAATCCATTCCGCGTCGCAATGGTATTGCTGCTGGCCCTGCAGGAAATAAAAGAAGTTAGCGGATCAGGCTTCCTTGACTCTGCTGCGCAGGTACCGGCGGATACTGTTTCGGGCCTTGGGTGTAACCGCCCATTCCAGCCATTTGGGAAGCACCTCGGGATGGCTGGAACGTTCGATCTCCACCTGATCTCCGTCCATCAGCCGTGATTTCAGCAGACGTGTCTGGCCGTTTATTCTCGCCCGTTGGGCGTGAAGTCCCAGTTCCTCGTGAATATCGAATGCAAAATCCAGCACGCTGCTTCCTTCCGGCAAAGTCCGGATCTCCCCGCGCGGCGTATAAACCTGAATGGAGGAGGATGCCAGCCGCAGGCTTTCCGTATCTACGGCCGATTCCCCTTCGAGCAGAGAGCGCATAAGTTCCTGGAAGTTGGCCTTTCGGAATTCAAATCCGGGAGTCAGCACACCGGCCTCGTTGAAGCGGGCCAACTTTCGCGTGGTGATTTCAACTCTCAATCGATTTTCTCCGGCCTGCACCGTTGTTTTTATCGCCTGGTATCCGAACTGGGAGGTCACATGGAGATGATCCCTCAGTTTGCCGGGGATGGGTGGATAGAGGCTGTGAAGCAGACCGAGAGCCAGGTAGGCGTCCATTGTGCGGTCCACCTGAATTTCCAGGGTGTAGAGCGAGTTGAGTCCACGGCTCATGGACCTTGCGGCGGCAATGGAAAAGGGACGCCAGCGGTCCTTGATCAGAACGGGAATCTTGTTCTGTTCCATGCGATTGTGAATCCGTGCCCGGGTCCGACGAATCGCCGGCTCAGTCTGGCTGCGCAAAGCATCGATGGCCTGTTGATAATGCCGTCTGCGGCGGGGATACAGCACCCCGAGGGAAAGGGCGTCGAGCTCGGAAGCGACATAACCCATCCCCAGATGTCGCGCAAGGGGGACATAGACCATGCGCGTCTCTTCCGCAATCAGGTTCTGTTTTTTGGGATTGAGAGCTGAAATGGTTTGAAGATTATCGACGCGGTCCCAGAACTTGAGGCAGAGTACCCTGACATCCTCGATGGCCACCAGAAGTTGCTTTCGGTAGGTTTCCGCTTTCAGTGCCTCGCGGCTGAGATTCGCATCGGACGCCTTGGTCAGTCCGTTCACCAGAAGGGCCACTTCCGCACCGAATGCAGACTCCACCTCCGCGAGGGTAACGGGGCTGTCCTCCACGACATCATGCAGGATTGCAGCAATGACCGAAGCGAAATCCATCCAGTATCGTGCCGCCAGGTGGGCAACCCGGAGAGGGTGGAAAAAATAAGGCTCTCCCGATTTCCGAAGCTGATCCGCATGGGAGATTCGGGCGATATCCACAGCCTGGTGAAGCGTATCGATCCTTCGGTCGAGGCCCTCTTCACTCAGCTCCCCCCCATAATGGGTGACCAGGAGTTCCATGATCTCATTCACCAGCCGCTGTTCTGATCGATCCAATCCGGACTTCACCAGCGTATCCGCTCCACCCTTATTTGTTTAATTTCCGAAATCAATGAGAAGGCGGGACGATATCGACTTCGACCGCCCCGCAGAAAAAAATTTCCTCGATTCCGCCATGAAAACAGCGCAGTTTTCCATACTGACTTCCAGATGCGCCAACTGAACATCTATATTAAAGGAGAACCCCCTTCTCAGCAAGATGAATTCGCCCCCGCTTTTACAGCCCTACTTTTTGCGGATGCAGTTTTTTTCTGGTTTTTTCCCCTTGTTTCCCGGGAACATATTTTTCAGCCCTTGAAAACAGGTCAGAGGAATGTTTGAATGAAAATCCTGAAATGACTGCTCAACGGGGGTTTTCCAATGATTTTTCTCGTTTTTTCTCTACCCTTAAGCATCCTGTCCCTCTACCTTTCTTTCCTTTGTTTTCAGAAGAAGAAAATGGTCCAGGGATGGATTCTGTCAGGTCTTTCTTTTTTCCTTCTAGGATCCATCGGTTTGATGACCTTCTTGTCAATTTTTTTCCTGGATCGGATCTGAAATTTTCCTGGTTCTTCCTTTCTCCCACCGGTAAATTTCCTTTTTAATTTTTCCTTTTGACAGCTAAGATCAGCAGAATAAAAGTTTCGGCCGGGGAGAGCACTGGTTTGTTCAAAAAACTTTCCATTCCGCACAAATTGACGGCCATCATCATGCTGGCCTGCATCATCATTCTGATCATGACGTCGGGAATTGCGATTCTGACGGAAAAATACCTCTTTCGCCAGGGCATGGTGGACAAGATTATGTCCCTGAGCCGTATCGTGGGCGCCAACAGCAGATATGCCCTGGTTTACAGGAATCCGGAGACCGCAGAAGACACCCTCTCTACCTTATCGGCCGAACACCATATCAATGCAGCGATAATTTTTGACGGTGACGGAAAACCGTTTGCCTCGTACAGAAATCCGTCACAAACGTCTATGGACAAGGGGCGGTGTCTGGCTCTCCCTTCTGTCTTGGAAAGGGAGGAGGAGACTTACTGTATCACCTCCGATCACCTCGCCATGTTCACACCGATTTTTCTCGATGGCGAAAAAATCGGCTCCGTTTATCTTCTCTCAGACATGAAGGAGCTTCAGCGGCGTTTGTGGTATGTCGGAGTCAGACTGCTGCTGGTTTTCAGCACCTCGTTTCCCGTCCTATTCTCAGTCTTTCTGAACAAATGATGCGTATTTCCAGGAATCAGGACTTCGGAATACGGGTCAAAAAGACCACCAATGATGAAATAGGGATTCTTATCGAGGGCTTCAATCATATGCTTGCCCAGATTGAGTTAAGGGATCGACTTCTGACAAACCATCGCTCTCATCTGGAGGAGCAGGTCAGCGAGCGGACCATCGAGTTGAGCGGCGCCAACCAGAAATTGAAAAGAACCGTTTCGGAGCTCGAGAAAGCTAAGGCGATGGCCGAAAAGGCCAATCGAACCAAATCCCGGTTTCTCGCCAACATCAGCCATGAAATCCGAACCCCCATGGTCGGGGTGCTTGGAATGTCCGAACTTCTTCTTCAGACTCCCCTGGATGAAAGACAGCTCAGCATGGCTGAAACGGTCTGTCGATCCGGCGAAAGCCTTCTGGCGCTCCTCAATGACCTGCTCGACCTTTCCAGAATCGAGGCAGGAAAGCTGACCCTGCAGGAAAGGGACTTCGAACTCCGTCGAACCGTGGAAGATGTTCTGGACCTCCTGGGCGAAAAAGCACTGGCAAAGGGACTGGATATAGCCTGCATTCTCCAGCAGGGGATGGTAACCGCGCGATCAGGGGATTTCGTGCGTCTCCGGCAGATCCTCTTGAACCTGGTTGGAAACTCCATTAAATTTACCGATGAAGGGGAAATCGTTCTTCGCGTCTGGGAATCTCCGGAGAGGGATTCAGTGGTGTTTTTCGAGGTCTCCGACACCGGAATAGGAATCGACTCCCTCCAGCAGATCACCATCTTCGATTCCTTCACTCAGGCTGATAACCTCGAAGGGCGAAACACCGGAGGAAGCGGTCTGGGCCTGGCGATCGTCAAGCAGCTGATTGATTTAATGGGCGGAAGCATCGAACTGGAAAGCCGCCCCGGCCAGGGCGCCAAATTCCGCTTTTCTCTTCGCCTTGAAAAAAGAGGATCACCGCGATCCGGGAGCGATATGCTCCTGCTGGAGAATACGCGCATTCTCGTTGCCGCCCCCGGCAGGGCGACACGGAGCCTGTTGACCGAGTTTTTTGAAGCCCACGGGTGTCGGCTTCAGACGGCAGCGGATCGGCTGACTGCACTGCAAGAGCTTGAAGATGCCAAAAACGAAGGCCGCCCCTTCGACCTTGCTCTCGTGGAGGGGGGACTGTTTCCGGGCGAAAAGGGGGAATCTTTCACGGCCCCGCGCTTCAACTATCTGGAAAGCACCCGATTCATCCTGCTGGGACGGCGAAGGTCGGGAGAAGGACGATCCGGAATTCCTCCCTCCGACGAAATTCCAACTCTTTACAAGCCCATTCGTATTTCCGCACTTGAGGAAATGATTCCCGGCATTCTCCAGAAAAAGCCGCATACACTTCCGGATTTCGGAGAAGGGGAAGACGAATCGGTCGGATGATGTCACATGCATTCTGGTTGCGGCCCCCCCTGCCCCGGAATTTTTCTTCGGAGCCTCCTGCAGCGCTTCGGTTTCCGGGTACAGACCGTCTCTGATGGTTTACAGGCCGAGGAGAAAGCCGTCCTGAATTTCGATCTGATTTTCATGGACTGCCCGATGCCTGTGGTGGGCGCGGGTCGAACGAAATCACTTCATCTTTTTCCCGGCCCTTTCCCTCCCCGGGGCTTGCCCGCAATTGGTCCCTGTGCTAACCTGCATCCGATTTTCCCTCCCGCTTTCAGGGCTTTGATTCTTGACCCCTTCAAAAAAAGAAAGATTGGACCGGCTGCTTCTGGAGCGCGGGCTGACTCCGTCGCGTGAAAGAGCGCGGGCCCTTATACTGGCTGGCAAGGTCGTGGTGAACGATCAAACTGTGGACAAGGCGGGGGCCCAGGTTCCGAGAGATGCCGACATTCGCCTGAAGGGACAACTTCACCCGTATGTCTCGCGGGGAGGCCTTAAACTGGAAAAGGCGCTGGATGCATTCCTTCTGCAAATCGAGGAACGTATCGTCATTGATGTCGGCGCCTCCACCGGAGGATTCACCGATTGCCTTCTCCAGAGAGGTGCAAAAATGGTTTATGCGGTGGATGTCGGATACGGGCAACTCGCCTGGAAGTTGAGGCAGGACCCGCGCGTGGTCAATCTGGAGCGCACAAATATCCGGGAGCTTTCCGCCGACCGTCTGCCCCAGACCCCATCCCTGGCAGTGATCGACGCCTCTTTCATTTCTCTGGAGAAGATATTGCCGGCCGTTCTCCCTCTTCTGACCGAAAAAGGGGAGATCGTCGCTCTGATCAAGCCACAGTTCGAGGTGGGGCGGGGCCAGGTCGGCAAGGGTGGAGTTGTCCGGGACCCGGAGAAGCATGCGCAAGTCGTGGAAAAGATCCGGAAGCAATCAGAAGCCCTGTGCTGCCGGGTACTGGGTGTGACCGAAAGTCCCATTCTCGGTCCCAAAGGCAATCGCGAATTTCTTCTTCATCTCCGGAAGGAACCTTCGGCATCCGGAATCGGCCCCGGAGGCCCTTCCGTTCCGTCGGTTTTTACTGGTGAGGAACCGGAGCTGATTTGATATGAAAATAAAAGTTCTGCATATCGCTGACCTCCACCTCGGCTCACGCTTTCCCTCATTGGGAGAAAAAGAGCCGATCCGCCAGAAGGATCTCCTGCGAACTTTCGAGCGTCTCCTGGCCCTGGCGATCAAGAATGAGGTGGATCTTTTTCTGATTGCCGGAGATCTTTTCGACCATCCGCGACCCGACGTCGCACTGATCGGAGCGGTACAGGCGGGGGTCAGACGATTGGCGGATCGGGGGATACCTACCGTTCTCCTGCCGGGGACTCACGACCACACCGTCCTCCGTGATTCCATTTACCGGCACCCCGAATTCCCCGGAGCGATCGTCCTTAACAGCCCCGCCCTCCGGGAGCCGATTGAAATTCTCATCCGGGAGATTCCGGTTTACCTTTACGGCTTCGCCTTTCAGGGCTTCGCCTCGGAAAATGCCATGGCCGGAATGCGCCGTCGCCCCCAGGAAGGCATTCACCTCGGGCTGCTGCACGGCTCCAGAAAAGGAAACCCCGAATGGGAACACCGGGCCAAGGACCTGCCCTTTTCCATGGAAGATCTGAAAACGTGGAATCTGGATTACATGGCCCTGGGACATTACCACTCTTTTGAAGTCCTGGAGGAAGGGAATCGACGCTACGCATGTTACCCCGGGTCACCTGAAGGCCGGCGCTTCGGAGAAAATGGCCCCCGTTATTGCGCCCTTGTGCATATCGAGCCGGAAAACGCCTTTATCGAGAAAATTCCCGTTCAGCACCGCACCCTTGAAGAGCGGACGCTGGATATCGCCGGATGCCGGGAGGAATCGGAGGCCGCTGCCCGGATCTCCGCCCTCGGCGATCCGGACCTCCTTCTCCGTCTGACCATGACCGGTATCGTAGAGGCCCCTATCGTCCTGGATCGCCTGACATCGCGCTGTGCCGGTGACTTCTTCCATCTTGACCTTCAGGACCGAACGCAGCTTTTCGACAGCCACTTCGCCCGTCGCATCGAGAGTGAGCAAACCATCCGAGGCCTTTTTGTCCAACGGGTTCGACGCCTGATGGAGGATATGCCGGAAGAAGAGCGGCCAGTTATGGAAGAAGCTTTCAGGGAAGTTCTTGTTCGTTTTCGCGCTTTCGATGGAGGCAGCCAATGATTCTTCGCAGCCTTGAGCTGAAGGGTTTCGGAAAATTCGAGGAAGCCTCTTTCGAATTTCGACGAGGCATGAACCTGATCGCCGGACCTAACGAAGCCGGAAAATCAACCCTGATGGAGGCCATTCCGGCGGCACTTTTCGGTTTACGCGAAAAGGAGCGCTTCAAACCCTGGGGCAAACACGGCATCAGCCAGACCAGTCTGGTTCTCAACGGCCGCGACCGGACGCTGCGCATAGAGCGGGATATTCTCTCGGACCGGGTCACCCTGACCGAACAGGACGAATTGTACCAGACCCTCTATTCTTTCGAAGGGAAAGCTGCTCCCCTGGGCCGTTCCTCGGAGCGCGCCGAATATATCGACCGGCTTTTCGAGCATCTGGGATTTGCCGAGGAGGAGATTTTCCGTTCTTCACTCTTCTTTGGTCAGGGCAGCCTGGCGATCCTCGACCGAGGGGGCCTTACCGCCAGAATCAAATCCCTGCTCTCCGGGTCTGACGAAATCGACTATGATCAGGTCCTGGACTCCCTTTCACGGGATTACTTCTCCATTACCCGCGCCAACCCCTGGGGCAAGGACAAAACCAAGGACCGCGAACTGGACGAAATCCGGACACGGATGGAAGCTCTGGAGCTTCAGTGGCGGGAAGCGGGCGAAGGGCTTCAGGAAATCCACCGCATTCGAGAGCGAATGGAGGAACTGAAAAAATCCATCGAAACCGATCAGGCTGAATTTGCCAAGGGAGAGCGATACCTGGGCTACATCCGTCGCCGCTACCATTCCGAAGAAAAGGAAAAGCTTCTCCAGAAGAATTATGGACGCCTCGCCCGACAGACGGAAAAGATTTCCGAACTGAAGCAGCGTCGTGAAAAGATTGAAAAGGAGCTGTCGACGACCGGCCTTCCCCACCGTATTCCCGATGACCTGCTGCACATTCTGTCAGAGGCGGAGAAGGTCCGTCTCGATATGGTGGGGCTTCAGAAGGAATCTGCAGCCTTGCGGGAGCAGCTACTACAGCGCCGCCCCCCATCCTGGCTTCCTTTTGCGGCGGTTTCCTTAATCCTACTGTTTGCTTGTGGGGTATTGTCCGGGTTTCTGCGGGAAAACCTTACTGTCATTTTTTCCATTGCCGGAGCAGCAGCGCTGGCGGTATGGATTCCTTTTTTCATCCGCCTGTCACGGGAGCAATCGGAACAAAGCCGCATCAAGGGTCAAGCTCAGGCGATCGAAGGACGGCGCGAAGAGGCGCAGGCCCGCATGGCGACGCTCGATGACAGGTTTGAAGCAGTTGGTCTATCGCCGTCGGCGGTGGAAATTGTGAAGATGCAGAAAAATCTGCCTCGCCACCAGGACCTCCTTTCGGAATTGAACCGTATCGAGAGCGCACTTCATGCACTGGATGAAGGAGAGATCATGACCCGGGAGAAGGAGGAAGTCACCCGGGATCTTGCCGTACTGGACGAGCGCCGAGAAAAAGAAGAACCCCTTCACACCTCACCGGCCCTGTCCCCGGAGGATTTGCCCGAAGCGCAACGGAAACTGGAGGAATTGGGAGAGGACATCCAAAACAGGGAAAAGGAACTTCTGGAACTGGCACGTCGGGAGGCCGCTCTGGCGGGTGAACTCGGAGATCTTCGTAAAATCGAGGAAGAGGGAGAGCAGTTGCGTGAAAGGGAAAATTTTCTGGTCCGCCGGAAAAGAGCTCTCGCAGCCGCCTGCGAACTTCTGACTGAGACGGTGCAGGAATTCCGCCGCTCCTATCTGGACCGGTTCGCCTCCCGGATCGGTGAGTATCTGGAGATCACCACCCGCGGCCGGTACGGAGAAATCCGCCTGGAGGAGGATTTCTCGATTTTTCTGAAGGATCGCGGTGGAACATGGCGGCCGGCGGAGCGCTACAGCCGGGGAACGATCGACGCACTGTATTTCGCGGTGCGTCTGGCCCTGACGGGGCACTTGTCACGGGGTCGGCGCCTGCCGCTCCTCCTTGACGATCCGTTTGTAAATTTCGATCAACTGCGACGTGCGGAAGCCTTGAAGATCCTGGAGCGCCTCTCCTCTGAACACCAGGTGATCCTTCTGAGCCATGATGAAAACCTCCTTCGGACCGCCGCCCGTGACCGCTGGCATGTGATATCCTTGAACCGTCCTTTAACAAAACCTCCTCGGGAGGAGCAAAGGAGCGATGATGCCGGACAATTGTGTTTTCTGTAAAATCATGGCCGGAGAAATCCCGGCCAAGGTGGTGTACGAGGATGAGAAGGTAACGGCCATTGAGGATATCAATCCGCAAGCGCCCCACCATTATCTGATCTTTCCGCGCAAACACGTGCGTACCACCCTGGATCTGAGCGACGCCGATACCGAAATGGTGGGGCATGTTTTCCAGGTGGCAGGAAAGCTTGCACGTGATCGGGGTTTCGCCGATCAGGGCTTTCGAGTTGTCAACAACTGCAACGAAGGAGCCGGCCAATCGGTCTGGCACATCCACTTTCACCTTCTGGGCGGACGAAACTTTTCCTGGCCTCCGGGCTGATCGCAACAATACTCCTCTCTCGCTTGCAGTTTATATAATATTTAGTATTTTTAATATTATTGCACACGCAGGGAGGAACAGGCATGCCCGACCAGTTTAGTGATCGCATCGCTCACCTGGGGGATCTCTACCGCAAGGATCCCGCAGAGTTCGAGCGCCAGAGGAAAATTCTGATCGAGGAGGCCATTGAGGAGTTTCCTCCGGAACATCGCTCCCGTGCTCACGGACTTCAGTTCAGGATCGATGCCGAGTTAAGGCGATACAAGGATCCTGTTTCCCGAATGAATCGAATGGTGGAGCTGTTCTGGGAAGGAGTGCTGAAATTTCAGAAGACCATCAGCGAGCCGGACCGGGTGATTGCCGAACTAAAAGAAAACCGCTCTTCCGCCAAAATCATTCCCCTGAGGAAATCCCCGAAGGATTCGCTTCACTGAATGACACCCTCAGTGGTGAGGATACAAACGCCTTAAGGAGGGATTCCTTAAAGAAAGGACGCGCCTGCGGGAAGAGCACAGCGTCTCGGCGGCAAAAAACTGGATGTAAGTGGTAATGAGTCTCGGTTGACGGGCGAGTGCCGGGCCATTTATTCCTTCAGGGCAGCATGGGCGGCATGGACCCCGCACATGCCGTGAACACCGCCGCCCGGAGGGGTGGAGGAAGAGCAGAGATACATTCCTTTTGAGATGAAATACGGGTTTAACCGCAGAGCGGGGCGTGCAAAGAGCTGGGAAGCGTCCTGTACTCCGCCATTGATGTCGCCCCCCACGTAGTTCGCATTGTATCCCTCGAATTCGGCCGCGGTGCGGGTGAACCGTTTAAGGATTAGATCGCGGAATCCGGGGGCGAAACGCTCCACCTGATTTTCGATCCGTTCGGTCATGTCCACGTCCGAACCGTTTGGAACATGACAGTAGGCCCATCCTGTCTGATGGCCCGCAGGCGCCCGTGTAGGATCGAAAAGACTCTGCTGGGCCAGTATGACGAAAGGCTTTTCCGGATGTTTTCCCTCCCAGACCTCCCGTTCTCCCTCGGCGATCTCTGCCAGAGTTCCTCCAAGATGAAGCGTGCCGGCCCGGAGACACGCCTGGTCTCGCCACGGAATGGGTCCTGCCAGCGCCCAGTCCACCTTGAACGCACCTGGTCCGTAACGATAGCGCCGGAATGCTTCCCTCCGCATGGCCGACATCCGGTCTCCGGCGAGTTTCAGAACCTCCCGGGGGGAAATATCGAAGAGAATCGTTTTGGCTCCGGATAGCTGGTCCAATGACTCGATTTTTTTCCCAAGGATGATCCGGCCCCCTCTGGATTGCAGTCTGGCGGCCAGAGCATCGGCAATCTGCTGCGATCCACCCCTCGCGACGGGCCATCCTGCGGCGTGCGCGGTCATTCCCAGTATCAATCCGAAAGCGGCCGATACGGGGCGTTCGAGAGGTAGGAAAGAGTGGGCCGCCAGTCCGGCGAAAAGAGCGCGGGCTCGCTCTCCGCAAAACGTGCTTTCGGCCAGTCCACGAGCGGAGCGAAGGGCGAAACAGGAAAACCGCGCCAGCAGCAGAGGATGACTGGGCAGATGAACCGGGGCGAGGATTTCCTGAGACAGATCCTCCCAGGAGCGGATAAATGGTTCGAGGAGTTTCACATATGATTCTCCGTCGACCTCCAGGTTGATGGAAGTCGCCTTCAGATCCTTCTCCAGGAGAATGGCTGGATCTCCATCCATCGGATGCGCCAGAGGTGCGGCGGGATGGATCCATTCAAGCCCCTCTTGTTCAAGTGAAAGGCTTCTGAAAAAGGTAGAACCCGCTCCCAGGGGATGAATCGCCGAGCAGATATCGTGAACGAATCCCGGCAGGGTCAGCGGAGCCGATCGCATTCCGCCACCAAGGGTGTCTCCGCTCTCCACCACCGTGACCCGCCTTCCAGCACAAGCCATGACAATGGCCGCAGCCAGCCCGTTCGGACCCGATCCGACTACCACCGTTTCGCCCTCTCCTGCATATCCGTCTTCCCCCACAGATCATCCCCCTGAAGATGCTTTCGTTTCATTTTAATCGATTTCCCCAGCGGATCAATCCTGGGCAGGGAAAAGCCAGAAGGTGACAATCTCTTGGATGACGTTAATTTGCCTTGACATTCATCCTCTATAAAACTAAGTTTTATTTTATGATATGAGCTGAAATCCAACCGCAGACTCTGCACAATTCCGATTTCCAGGTTCATTTTGTGGTCGAAAGAAGTCCAGACAGCTGACTCGTTCTTCAGGCAGGCAGGCACTCCCTCCCCACCTTTCCTCTGGTTATCCCGCCAAAGGAGGGTCAACCACACAACCGGGATTAAGAATGCGTAAGGCAGGATTTACCGGACGCTTTTCCGCCGGTGTCGAGGCAGTGGCCTCATCGGGGGGACAGTTCATGCCTCCGGTTATGGGTTCGGCTGCTTTCATCATGGCGGAATTTATCGGCATCCCCTACATAGACATAGCACGTGCTGCCATTATTCCCGCCATTCTGTATTTTATTTCGGTTCTTGCAATGGTTCATTTTGAAGCACGACGTTCTTTGTCTCAAAGCCGAGGGGAGCAGTGAATCCGCACTGCTGGTCATCAAGCAACGGGGCTATCTGCTGATGTCCGTTGTGGTGATGCTTGTTGTCCTTTCTTCGGGATATTCTCCCACTCTGGCAGCTCTTTATGCGTTGGGAACACTCGTTTTAACCCAGATCATCTTTGAACCGAAGAGACGTTCGGATTTTTTTGCCAATTGCCTGAAAGCCATGGACGATGCCCCACGGGTCATTGCCCAGATCACGATTGCAAGTGCTGTTGGAGGCATCATAGTCGGGGTCGTCACGCAAACCGGTCTTGGCCTGAGAATGAGTTCCATGGTCTTAAATTTTTCTCATGGCTATCTTTCCCTTCTCCTGGTTCTGACCATGTTTTGCGGCATTATCCTGGGGATGGGGATGCCAACGCCTGCGGCCTACATCATTCTTGCGGTGCTCCTCGCACCGGGATTGATAGATGTTGGCGTTCCGGATCTGGCCGCGCATCTTTTTGTGATGTACTGCGCAGGGATTTCTGCCATAACGCCACCCGTGGCGCTTGCTTCATATGCGGCTGCAGCCATTGCTAACGCTGATCCGTGGAAAACCAGTCTTACAGCCCTGAGGCTTGGTCTGGCGAGTTTTATTATCCCGTTCATATTCGTTTTCAGTCCTGCGTTGCTGGGTATCGGACCGGTTTCTCAAATGATCGTGGACACGGCAGCCGCATTCATCGGGGTGCTGGCTCTGGCTGCGGCGCTGATCGGCTGGTTGTTCATAGTTATGAACATTTTCCTGCGGCTCACCTTGTTTACCGGCGCGATAATGATGATCATGCCTGGATTGCTTGGGGATTCCCTGGGGCTGGCGCTGATTATGGGCGTGACTGTTTTCTGCTGGAGCAGGAGACGTCTGGTATCAGGGCAGGAGTCCAGCGTTTTGCCTGGTTAATGACCGGCCTGAATCTCGGCGACGATATTTCCTTGTGGTGAATCCTGTAGAAGATAAAAGGTATAGCCGATGAAATCACGATTGCCCCTTCCTGCATTATCAGAGTTATCGATGGAGCAACGAAAAATTTTTAAATCAATTCAGCTCTCTCGCGGGAATCTGGACGGTCCGTTTCTCGCCTGGCTGCACAGCCCTGAATTCGCAAGTCCGGCAGAACGACTGGGTGCATTTTGTCGCTATGGAACATCGCTGTCACTCAGGGAGTCCGAACTGTTGATTCTTTGCGTCGCCGCCCATTATCGCTGCGATGGAGAACAGCAGATTCATGAACCGATTGCCTTGAAATCGGGCATTGATGAAGAAACGATCGACTTGATCCGCACATTGAAAACACCCACCTTCGAAGATGACAGAATGAGCATTCTGCACATGATGGCCATACAACTGTTAAGGACAAACCGTATCGACGAAGAGCTGTTTGACCTCGCAAAAAAATCGTTCGGGAACCAGGCGCTCGTAGAGGCAATCGGGATTATCGGCTATTACGCCCTGGTCGCGTTTACTCTCAATGCTTTTGAGATGGGGGTGGCTCCGAAGGAAAATTCAACAATCTGAGTTTATCACCTGTCCTTTCCGTTCTTTCATCGAATATGTCTCCTATTTATTCTTTTTCCTGCTATCTGCCCTTATCTTCTTTCATCGTCGGCTCTCGCCTTGTCGGTTTCACCTCTTCCGCCTCTTCAAGTTGATCCGGTGCTTCCCAGTAGGGAGCGCCCCCGAAGAATTCATGAAGGCCCCGCTCATATTCCAGCTGGTCTCTTCCGGGCTCCCATCGGGGCGCGGTAGCCAATTTTTCCTTGGAGATATCAACCACCAGCAAATCGCCCTGTCTTTTAACCGCGCTGAAGGGAAATATGGCATCGAAAGATATAAAGGTGAAAGCCACTACATCTCAATATTCAATAAAATTGTGACCTTTCGGGAGTATCCTTCTCCTCAACGATAAGGCCCGCCTTTTGGCGAATATATTCGAGATGTTTTCTTTCGTCCCCGTAATGCCGCTCCAGAATACTCCTCACATCGGAAGGGATAGTTTCCTGCTGGCCTCGTGATAGTTCCTGTTCGTTAATTCCTCATTGATTTTCATCGCCTCCAAGGCGCCTTGGGTGCCGGTCACACCCCTGAGGGAAGTGAATCCTTCAATTAAAAACCCTTTGAAGTCTCTGGAAAATTCCGGCGGAGAGTCGCCAAACTTTTCAATAAGCTCAGAAAGGGCTTCAAAATGATTCCGGTGGTCGTCACGAAATTTTTCCAGTTTGGTTCGAATATCCGCTTCTCCGATTTTTTCCACCACCTGCCCGTAAGCGTTCCATGCGTCCACGTCGAGATGAGCAAGGCTTTTGAGCATGTTCAATATCCTGGCCACGTACCACCTCCATGTTGAAATGCTCTTTCTTCGATCAGGCTATAACGGAAAAGGTCTTTGTCAACCGATTCCTTGTGCAATTCATGGAGACAAAAGAAGGCGGTAAATTGACATGAAGACAAAGAATGTTATGTCTTGAAGGAGAACGTGCAAAAACAGTTTTTACTTGAGATTACGTGGAGGTTCGAAATGGCTCCTCAGCGGAACGCAAAAGAAGATAAAAGTCTGACATCTCTCTTTATGGAATTCGCCCAGGAAATTCGTCAACTCATTCGTCAGGAATTCGATCTGGTGCGCACGGAAATGTCCGAAAAAACCGTCCAGGCCAGAACAGGCATAATCGCTCTGGTTGCCGGCCTTATTTTCGGATTCGCCGGATTTCTAGTACTTCTGGCGACGGCGGTGATTGCTTTATCCTACTTTCTCCCGGCCTGGCTTTCCGCCCTGATAGTCACCATCGCCACTTTAATCGCGAGTCTGGGATGCCTGCTGAAGGCTCGAAGCACTCTGAGCCCGGAAAATCTGAAGCCCCGTCGAACAAGCGAAACCCTGCGCCAGGAAAAAAATTTCGTCAAGGAGCAGATCCATGAACTGGCAGGAAGATGAAGTGGGAAAAAGCAGACGCTCCAGAGCGTCACGAGAGAATCCAGGAAATTCGGCGGCAATAGAGAAGGATATCGACCGCACCATGGAGGAAATGCGCCGAACACTCGAAGCCATCGAGGAAAGGATCTCCCCCCGGAGGATCTATGCCCGATCTGTGGACATGATCCTCACTCCACCCGGCCAGGTTCTCCTGACGCTGGCCATAGGTCGAATCATTCGCAAACGCCCCTACATGACCACCCTGGTGGCTGCAGGGGCTATAGTTTATTTTCTTTCCCGGATGAAAAGGAATCGTGCACAGGAATGGGCGCCCCCGGTAAAGGCGGAAGACTCCGCAAAAAAAATTCTCCCTCATCCACCTCAGAGAATTGGAGGAACTGAAGCGGAAATGCGATTAGGGGAACGTGTCGGGCCATAATTTTCTCCTACAACCCCGGTTCAAAATATAAGGGCTGCTCTTTTGAGCAGCCCTGAGGAGAGTGGCGCTTCCGATCCCTTCCAGTTGGCCCGGATATACTTCATTCCTTTCTCTGTTTTTCCGGGCTGCCCTTTTCCCAATAGGGGACCCTTCCCAAGAACCGGCGTACGGACAATGCCCCAGGCGGGACTTTAACCCGCATGATTAAGCAGCTGTTGCTGCGAACGGTCGGCACTCAAAATCTACGAAATGGGCGGAAAAACCGGGAATCAAAATGGCATCTCGGATCAGCCCTCCTCGACTCTGTCGTCACAGTGGAAACGACCTCTGCAAGTCGCAAGGCACTGTTTGACATTGGATTTTTCAATAGATAGAGTTGAAGATATTCGTTCGCCCACGCCGATGGAACCGGGCGGGACAACCGGAAGAAATTGCTCCCTGCTATGTCTTCCTTGTTTCGGATGACTCCTCCTGCATTACTGGGCAGGTGCTTCATCCAAAGGGGGACAAATTGTCAATGGTTTAGGGGTAGAGTCTAAATCTTTATGGAAGGGAGTTATCCATGAGACGGGAGAAAATTGAGAAAATTAAAAAAGATCTTCTGGATATGCGCGAGCAGCTTTGGATTGAGATAAAACACAAACAGGGTGAAGCCGCCGAATTGCGGGATGCCGGAGTCCCCGATCCTGGAGATGAGGGCACCACAGAGGATTTGCGGGACTTCCTCCACCTGATGAGCGACAGCAAAAGGGAGCAGATTCTTGAAATCGATGAGGCCTTGGATCGAATCCAGAACGGCACCTACGGAATCTGCGAGGAATGTGGGGGAGAAATCAAGATCAAGAGGCTGGAGATTCAGCCCTACACTAGATATTGTGTCTCCTGCAAGGAGGAGATTGAAAAACGTGAATCGCGGATTTCCGCTTCGGAGCAAGGCAAGATCTGAAAGTAACGTTTTTCGATACTCAGTAACGTTTTTTCTTGACCAAGTGAGAATAATATCTATAATAGCTTAACGAGGAGCTAAGCTTCTCTTTAGGGTCTCGGCCACCCCCCTCCGGCCGAGGCCCTTCTTTTTATCACTCCCTGTAAATCCAATCCCCTTCTTTTCAAAAGGGAACCTCCCGCAGATAAATAAAAAGGACCTGCACTCTAGAAGCGTAGGTCCTTGTTCTTATTTTTGGCGGCCCCGGCGCGATTCGAACGCACGACCTACCGCTTAGGAGGCCATTTTTTAGGCGTTTCAATCCGTTTCAATCAATTCCATGTGTCAATATAAGTTATTGACATCCCATCCTTTTGATGTTTAAATCCGTTCAAAGCAGTTTCATTTTATACCATAAAAAACGCTACCCAAAGGCTACCCACAGCGCAAAACGCTACCCAAATGCTACCCGGATTTTTGGCGTTTCAAACCTACCGCCATATTCTCGGAGGGGCAAAAAATGAAACTCACGGACCGCGCCATTCAGGCCATTAAACCGGCGGAAAAAAGATACGAAGTCTGGGAGACGAACGGCAAGGGTTTTGGCCTCCGGGTCTCCCCTGCCGGCCGGAAGACCTGGATCTTCATGTACCGCTTTCAGGGAAAATCTCGCCGGATGACTTTCGGGGACTATCCCGACATGCCCCTTGCCGACGCCCATGAAGAGCACGCCAGGGCCCGCAAGCTCCTGAATCGGGGAATCGATCCCGGCAACAGGAAACAGGCCGCCATTGAGGTGGAGCGCAGGGCCCCCACGGTTGCCGACCTGGTGAAGGAGTTTCTGAAGAGCCTTGAGGTTAAAGGGAACCGTACCTGGAGGGAGTACGAGCGCAGCCTGAATAAGGACGTGGTTCCCGAGTGGGGGCACGTCAAGGCGAAGGATATCCGCCGGCGGGATGTCGTTCTTCTCATGGAGAAAATCGCCGGACGGGGCGCGGTCAATCAGAGCACGCAGGTTTTTAAGATCGTACGGAGGATGTTCAATTTTGCTGTGGAAAGAGATCTTCTCGAGCACAGCCCTTGCCTCCAGGTCAAGCCCCTGGCGCCGGACAATAAAAAGGACCGCTTCCTTTCCGAAGAGGAAATCAAGACCTTCTGGACGGCCCTGGAGAAGTGCGGCATGACCGAGGAGCTGAAACGGGCTCTGAAGCTGATCCTCGTCACGGCGCAGCGGCCCGGGGAGGTCATCGGAGCCCACGAATCTGAAATGGACGGCGAATGGTGGACGATCCCGGCCGAACGCTCCAAGAACAAGCGATCTCATCGGGTCTTCCTGACTCCGCTTGCACAGGGGCTTTTTTTGGAACCTGACGAAGACGGTTTTTACTTCCCCTCCCCTCGCGGCGGCAGGGCAATCGAGGTCAACGCCCTGGCTCACGCTGTCAGGAGGGCCATGAATCCGGACAAGGAAACCGGGGAAGTGAAATTGGCCCTGGATCATTTCACGCCTCACGACCTGCGCCGAACGGCAGCAAGCCACATGGCCCAGCTCGGATACGGCGTCATTGTCGAGAAAGTACTGAACCACACCAACCGGACGGTGACGGCGATCTATGACCGCTACGATTACGACCGGGAGAAGAGGCAGGCGCTGGAGGGGTGGGCTAGAAAGCTGGAGCGGATTCTAAGCGACAAAAAAAACGACAATGTAATTGAGTTCAGGAAAGGATAAACCTTTTTTCTTGCGCTACATAATCCAATGGATTACTATTTTTACAGGAGGGCTTGGACTTGATTACCGTAGCAGAAACCGGCGAATTCCAGCGCAAGGCCCGCCGACTTTTAAAAGAGGTCGAACGCGATTCGCTGATATGGTATTTGTCCGAGCACCCGGAATCCGGCGATCTTATGGAAGAGGCAGGCGGAATTCGGAAGTTCCGCTGGGGCATGGAAGGACGTGGCAAAAGGGGCGGTGCAAGGGTCATTTATTATTATCACAGCGACAGGATGCCTTTGTACCTGCTGAGTATTTACGGCAAAAACGAAAAAGACAACCTGACTGCCAGCGAAAAAAGGGATCTTCGCGCCCTTACATACCTCTTAAAAAAGGCAAACAGGTTATAGGAGTCGATGATGAGCGAACTTTTCGAAAGCATCAAAAGGGGCCTTGAGGAGGCCATTGCCCATAGTAAGGGGGAAAAAACGGAGGTCCGGGTTTTCAAACCCCGGGCCGTGAATGTGAAGGACGTTCGCGGAAAAACAGGACTGACCCAGGATCAGTTCGCGGCCACCTTCGGAATCAGCGTTGCCACCCTGCGCCATTGGGAGCGCGGAGACCGCAAGCCCCAGGGCCCAGCCCTGGTTCTGTTGAATGCCGCGGACAACGATCCTGAAGGTCTGCTTCAAATTCTTACTCGAGCAGACCGATTGAAGAAAAACAACGAAAGGGGTCTTAAGGGGTCCGCCTAAAGTTCGCGGAACGTCTTAGATTCGAAGGAGTATGACCATGATGCACAATCCCCCTCATCCCGGTGAAGTCATCCGCGAGCTGTGCCTTGCGCCCCTGGGGATCTCCGTCACCGATGCGGCAAAGGCCCTCGGGGTCTCCAGAAAAGCCCTCTCGGAGCTGCTCAACGGCAAGACCGGAATCAGCCCCGAAATGGCGCTGAGGCTCTCCGACGCCTTCGATACCACACCTGAAAGCTGGCTTACTCAGCAGATGCACTATGACCTTTGGCAGATCAAAAAGAAGCGCAAGACTCTGAAAGTCGAGCGCCTTGTGGATGCGGACTGACACGTGCGACAAAGAAAAGGACGCCGATGAAATTCAATAACCGCTTATCCGATATCGACCGACTCCAGGAGGATATCCGAAATCTTCGGCCCCTGGGAAAGAAGGCCCTGGAGCAGTTGCGGGAGTTCTACAAGATCGGCCTGACCTGGAGCAGCAACGCCCTGGAGGGCAACACCCTGACGGAGAGCGAAACGAAAGTGGTCCTCGAGGACGGCATCACCGTCGCCGGCAAGCCGCTGAGGGATCATTTCGAGACCGTGGGCCACGCCGAGGCCTTCGAACTGCTTTTCCGCCTGGCGAAGCGCCGGGAAATCACGGAGACGGATATCAGGGAACTCCACCGGCTCTTTTTCTACCGGATCGATCCTGGCCAGGCGGGAAAATATCGCAAGGAACCGGCCATCATCACCGGTGCCACGATCGAGCTTCCGCCACCAAGCAAAATCCGGCGTATCATGGCGGAATTCGTCTCCCAGATTCCGGACGTGCGGGCGAAGGTTCATCCGGTGGCGTTTGCCGCCTGGCTGCACCTTCGGCTCGTCACCATTCATCCTTTCCAGGACGGCAACGGCCGCACGGCGCGATTGCTGATGAACCTGGCACTGGTCCAGGACGGCTTTCCGGTAACGGTCATTCCCCCGATTTTACGGCCGGATTACATCGATGCTCTCAAAGCCGCCAACACCGGCGACGAGGAGCCTTTCATCAACCTCATTTCCAACATGGTCCACGAGGCGCAGCGTGATTATCTGCGACTCTTCAGGACATTGACGGCGGAGTAAAGAAGCGGCCCGGGCGGGTGTCCTACCACCTTCCCGGGCCTGACCACAACACACCTGAATAGGAGGTGCATCATGGCTGAAGCGAAGGTAGCAGAAAAGACCGAGAAAACCAACCGGAAGAAAACTCCCAAGCAACCGCAATCCTCTTCCTCTAAAATTCCCACCCTGAAAGTCGAAGTATCGAACCCCTCAAAAGAGCCGGGGACACGCTTCACCTCTTCTGTCCTCATTTTTAGAGAAGTGGGCGAAGAGCTGATGAAGCAGGACAGAGAGCTCTTTATAGTTCTTCATTTGGACGGGAGGAATAGACTCCTGGCGAAAGAAACTATAGCGATAGGGACGCTGAACACAAGCTTGGTCCATCCGAGAGAGGTTTTTAAAGGCGCTGTGTTGAACGGAAGCGCCGCTATTATCTGCGTTCACAATCATCCCTCCGGGGATCCGGCCCCGAGTCAGGAGGATAAGGAAATCACCGTCAGGCTCCAGGATGCCGCTCACCTCATGGGAATCCGGATGCTCGATCACATCATCATCGGGAGGGATAGATACATCAGTTTTGTAGATCTGGGAATCATGCCGTCTGGAGGAATTTCCGAGAGCACGGTTTCGAGTGGGAGTAAAAAGCGGGAATGTGAGTGTAAAAGCCGGCTGCTCGATGTGGGGGACCGTCTTTATGACTTGAAAGCGAAGGTCGATTTTGTCACCTGCATGGATTGGGACCAATTGAACGGCGCCACATTGGCGCAAATCGGACATGGAAACATCCTTCGTGAGGTTCGGGACGAGCTGAAAAGAATCGAGGAAGAGTTGGGGGAAATCCGGGAACGGGATGAGTAAAAGAAAGAGAGTCCCGTGCAAGATGAAAAGGTGGAGAAGATAATAGAGATTTTAAGGAGGAAGTAATTTCCTATTGCCCCGCCTAGGTTTGGCCGCCGAACAGCCGGACACCTTCACCGGCTTGGCGGGGCAGTTCCTTTTTTGAAGGGCGCTTTTGAAGGGAGCGTTGATTATGCCATTCGATTCATATAGCAGATATCCCAAAGAGTGGCGAGACAAGATAACAGAAATAGTTGGCCACAATGAAGGGAAAACTCATGCTTTTATTGACGCCCTATCTTGGGAGCTCTGGAAATTTGAGATTCAGAGGAAAGAGCACACAGACAGGGTCCAGCGAGCCCAGTTTATCAAATCCTCCGAAAGGCTCACTGATGCAATTACCAAGGCTATCGATGAAATAAAATATCTACAAGGATCGACAGTAAGTGGAGCTCAATGCTCTGATTTTCTTTTCGACGCTATCTCTGAGGCAAAAAAGAGGGCTTTGATAAGGAAGAATGGGCGGCAATTTCTAGGCTACCTTATTGTTGATTTGCACGGCCTGACTTGGGCTGCGACACAGGGAAGGGAGGCTGCAAGACTATCTATTAAAGAGAATCCAAAGGAAGAAAATAAAAAGGCACATCGCCGGTCCTTTGCTATCGAAGTTGCTGGTCTCTTTGAAAATATTTTACAAGAAAAGCCCAGCTCCTATTGCCGCCAAAGCGACGGGTATCTTGGGAAGTTTGCAAAAGTGTTAGACGCCTGCCTCTCTCTTGCAGGCGACAATCAAGGCTTAGATTCACTAGTGAGGTATGCTGTACGACATTACAGGACACGGTTCCAATAGGCCGCCCTTCGATGGGGTTTTCTAGCCCCATTTTTTCACGCCCCAATATCCTATCTCAACCTGCGCCAATCCTTTACCGTCGCTGTAAATCAAAGCAACGGGGGCGCAACATGAATTTCTCATCCAAGCAAAAAGCTTTTTTCACTAAGCCGAGCCAGATCCCGCAAGTCTTGGGGATATCCCGCTCCACTGCATTGCGGTTGGAAACATCAGATCCAGATTTCCCCAGGAGGCGGCAAGTATCCATGGGACAAACCGCATATATTACATCCGAACTCTTGGAGTGGGCTAGATCTCGCGGAAAAGTGCGGGGTTAATTTTTCCGTATTTTTCCTCTCGGAAACGTCCAATTTTTTTAAAGGAGAACAACCATGGCAAAAAACTTCGTCCAGAACGGTGAGAACATCACCTGGACAAACGGGACCGGCAGCGATGTTGCCTCCGGGGACCTGGTGGTGATCGGCGTGCGCGTGGGCGTGGCGCTGGTGGATATCGCCGATGGCGATAGCGGCACAGTCGCCATGTCGGGCGTGTTCGAGGTTCCGAAAGAGGCCGCCCTCGAGATCTCACAGGGGGATCTTCTGTACTGCGACGCCACAAGCGGCGAGCTCGACAAGACCACTACCGATCAGACCTTGGCGGGCTATGCCTTCGCTGCGGCCGCTGGGGCGGCTTCGGTTGTGCGCGTCAAGCTCAATGCTTAATCGAATTGGATCCGGGTTGCGCTGCCTGGTTTCCATACTCTCCAGAAACCGTCCATAGCGTGGGCACAAGTCGGTGGAGTGTGCCCGGGGTCCTGAGCCCCGAATAACCCCCGACAGCCGGCGGAGTATTTCTCCTTTCATGTTGCTCGCGGCCGGCAAATAAACCTTTTTCCACAGGAGATCAGAAAAATGCCAAGACTAATTGAAGGGCTCACAAAGGGCTCAAGAGCCTGGGCGGCCAGCGAGTTTCTGGCGGCGCGGGCAGGTCTGCCCAGCGAAAGCGGAAGCACCGAGGCACAGAAACACCACGATCTGAAACACCTCGGCTTCCGGGAACTGGCCAGAGAATCTCTTCGGGATGCCGGAGTCTCACCGGGGGGCAATGACCACGAGCTATTCAATCGAGCGCTCACCACCAGCGATTTCCCGAAAATTCTGGCTGCCACGGCAAACAAGGCGCTCGAGCACGGGTATCGATATGCACCCGGGACCTTCCTGGAGTGGGCTGCCCGTGGGAGCAACAAAGACTTTCGCCAGTTCTCTATTGTCAGGACTTCGCCTCCCGCAGATCTTCCGGTGGTTAACGAAGAGGGCGAATACACGAGGCTGAGAACCGAGGAAGGCGAGGAGGTGGCGCGCCTTCGCACAAGGGGCGGCATCCTTGGCATTTCCCGCCAGACCTTGATCAATGACGACCTGGGGGCATTCAAGAATCTGGGGCGAACCCTGGGCATGACCGCCAAGATGACACAGAATCGGCAGGTTTACCGGCAGCTCCTTTCCAACCCCTCTCTTTCCGATGGGACGCCCGTGTTCGATGCCTCCAGGGGGAACCTGCTCTCCGGCGCCGATTCGGCGCTCGGCAAGGACTCTCTGGCAACTGCGGTAAAGACCCTTCGGATGCTCTCCGATGATGCAGGAAACCCCCTCCAGGTGGAGCCGAAGATCCTTCTCGTTCCGCCCAGTCTGGAGATGACCGCCCATGAGCTGTGCTTCAGCGATTCGATTCCCGGGCAGAACAACGCCGCCGTGCCGAACTTCTTCAAGAAGATCGGCATCGTCCCGGTTGTCGATCCCCTCCTTGAGAGCCCAGCCTTGACAGGGTACAGCAGTACAGCCTGGTATCTTCTCCCGGACCCGAAACTCTGGCCTGTGTTCATGGCGCTTACTCTCGATAACGAGGACAACCTTGAGCCCTACACAGATTCCCGTGCAGTTTTCGAAAGGGACGAGGTGCAATACAAGGTCCGAATTGACTTTGATTGTTGCGCTGTCGGAGCCAAGGCTATCAAATCGGCCGGCCAATAAATCAGAGATCCGGGGACCGTCCCCGGACGGAAGGCCCCCTGGCTTTAACTTTCTCCCCTGGAATGTCCGGTCCAGGGGGCCTTCCACCTTTTCTTTACTGGAGATTCATCATGTGTGAATGCACCTGCGACTGGATGAGCATCTGCGAGTCCATTGACAAGCAGACGGAGAACCAGGAGATGATTATCTCCTTGCTCCAAGATCTCCGTCGCGAACTCAGGCGCCAGAACAGGACTCCTCAATCTTCCAAAAGAGTGAGTTTGGACCTAGATATATCCCCCGCTTCCCCCCCCTTGCGGACAGCCGATCTATCCAGAGAAAAGACATGAAGAATCTCGGGAAGGCTCAGGCCGCCAATATCGACCGCATCGCCTCGGAAATCAAGTGGATCCGCACCATGATCAAGAAGGATCTGGAGGTCTTGTCCCGCGCGATCTATCCGCCCAGGAATTACCCGGTGGATACTCCTTCGGAACGGGCGGTAATCTCCGGGCTGATCCTCCAGCAGTTGACCCTCGATTGCCAGCGGCTGATCAAGGAAGTCAACCGCGTTCGCCGGATCGGACAGGATTTTATAGACGAGGCGAGGAAGTGAAACCCGCTGGGTCCTCTGTGGGAAAAAATTCCTCGCGGGAACGCCAACCTCGGTATTTGAGTCCATTTAATTTTTCAAATATACGTGGAAGAATGGAATATGTCTTGTAATTTCGGGGGCTTAAAGATGGATGACGCCGAAAAGAGAGAATTCCTTATATCAGCTCTGGCACCCGTTCGGGACGCCCTGGAAGTTGAAAAGAGCAAAAAGCAATTGTTTACCGAATTTGAAATAAATCCGGCGAAGTGTCCCCTCTGCGGACACGCCCTTTCGGAAAAAGTATCCAGGAGTCTGCGGGCCCTGCGGCGTGTGCTGTGCATCAGCTGCGGCCGGCGGTTCAACGCCTGGACGGGGACGCCCATGGAAGGGGCGCACTTCTCGCCGGCTGAATATATTCTGATTCGCCTTGCCGTCTCGGTGGGGCTTGATATTCAAGGGCTTGCCGAACTGACAGGCAAGAGCCGATCTTTTGCAACCGCATGGACAGGCAAGTTTCGAAACTCTGCCCATGGCGGACAGGAAGGAACCCCATCCTATGAACCCACCTCAAACGGAGGAAATCCGCCTCCAGGTTGAAGAGCGGATCCAGTACGAGCGGGAGACGTTAGGGGCGGAAGAGAAAAAAGAGGATTCGATCTCGTCCGATTTCGTCCAGCAGTGTTTCCAGCTCAATGAACTGGGTGACGGCTATCTGTATGCGGCTCTGAACAAGGATCGGTTCATCTACGATGCAACGGCAGGCGAGTGGCTGCGATGGTCCGGTCACTTCTGGCAGAAGGACATCACGGATGAGAGCCTTCCCGCCGTCGAGGACATCGCCCGCCTGTATTTCCAGGAAGCGAAAGCCGTAGGGCGTCAGATATCCGAAACGGCCGACGAAGAGGATGCCGAGCGACTCCAGAAAAGGCAGTCCAGGTTCATGCGGCGGGTGAACAAGCTACGATCCATCGGGGGCCGTCAAAACTGCCGGACCTTCGCGGCGACATGCGGAGAGGGCTCCCTGGTTGTCACCGGCGACAAACTGGATTCGGAACCCTGGCTTCTGCCCTGTAAAACCGGGGTGGTCGATCTGAGAACCGGCCTGATCCGGCCGGGGAGGCCTTCCGAATTTCTGACCATGGCCGCGCCGGTCGAATTTCCGGAGGACTGCGGCGACTATCTAGCCACGGGGGAGAACTCCCCTTGCCCGACCTGGGAGGCGTTCGTCCTCGAGGTCCTCGGAGGCGATCAGGCCAAGGCCGATTACCTGTGCAGGCTCTTCGGATACAGCATCACCGGGAGCGTGCGGGAGCATGTCTTTGCGGTCCTTTACGGCAACGGCAGAAACGGCAAGGGCACGATGCTGGAAACCCTCCAGAGCGTTCTCGGGCCTCTGGCCGCGCCCGTGGCCTCGGAGCTGCTCCTGGATCAGGGCCGGGCTTCCAATCCGGCCGGACCTTCGCCTCACCTGATGGCGCTTCGCGGGCTTCGCCTGGCCTTCTGTAGCGAGACGGACCAGGGCAGGCGATTCAGCGCCGCCCGGGTCAAGTGGCTTTCGGGCGGCGACAGCCTCACCGGACGTAATCCCCACGACCGGGCCCCGAGCACCTTTCCCCCTTCTCACCTTCTCTGCCTGGCCACCAATCACAAGCCCCGGGCCGATGCAGCCGACTTCGCGTTCTGGTCCAGGCTTCACCTGATCGAATTCGGTCTGTCCTACGTCGAGCGTCCCTCGGCGGCCCATGAAAGAAAGATCGACAAGACCCTTCCCGAACGGCTGAAGCAGGAGGAGTCCGGAATCCTGGCCTGGCTGGTCCGGGGCTGTCTCCTCTGGCAGAAGGAAGGGCTCAACCCGCCGCCTTCGGTCCTGGCGGCCACGGCCGAATACCGGCGAAGCGAGGACATGCTTGCCGACTGGATCGACGAGAAGTGCACCGAGGCGCAGGACGCCAAAACGACCGCCAAGGCGGCTTATCAGTCCTTTAAGGAATGGTGGTCCGCCAATATATCGGACAAAGTGCCCTCTCAGAGGCGTTTCGGCGACGACATGGCGAAACGAGGCTTTCAGAAGGACCGGGGCGGACCCGGCGGGACCAAGCGATACCTTGGAATTGAATTGCGGGATTTGCTTTGAACGGTTTGAATGGTTGATGAACGGTTAAATTGGAAACGTTCAGGCCGTAAATATCTGTATTTATTTATCATTTTAACCCTTTTGAACCTTTGAATATTAGATCAAAGAAAGTTAAACAAGAATTCAGATTTTATATAGGGAGTTTAGTGAATTGAACGATGATTGTTCAAGCCATTTTCAGCCGGATTTCACCGACCGATCGAACATTCTTCTGGTTGATTCAGCGAAGGGGGGCGGGTCGTCCTCGGCGGCCTCCCGCCTGGGCTGGAGGGCATAATGGATCTTCTGGCGATGGTGGAAAAACACGTCCCTCTTCGCAGGGTGAGCAGCTCAAAAGGCGGGGAGTGGCACGGCCCCTGCCCGGCCTGCGGCACCTCGGAGGCGGACGCGGTGAAGTCTGACCGGTTTGTCGTCTGGCCGGCGCGTGACGGCTGGATGTGTCGCAACTGCGGCGCCGGGGATGGAATCGAGTTTCTTCGCAAGTTCGAAAACATGAGCTGTCCGGATGCCCATAAGGCGCTGGGGAAGGAGTGCGCCTCTGTGACCTGTGCCGTGAAGGACAAGTGCCGAATCGGCCGGGGATCGGCTCCGGCGCACAGCAGCGAAGCGGCACTGAAATCGCCGCACGTGCGGAAGAGTCCGGAAAACAGGTGGCTGCCCTCCGAAGCCAGGAACCCGGAAACGACCTGGAGAGAAAAAGCATCCGCCCTGGTCGAGTGGGCGCACCAGAAGCTACTCCGCTGTCAGAGGGAGCTGGATTACCTCGAGGGCCGGGGGCTTCCCCTGGAGGCGGTGAAAATGTTTCGCCTGGGGTGGGTCCCCAAAGACCTGTACCGGGAAAGGCCCGCCTGGGGGCTCCCCTCGGAGATCAGCGAGAAAACCGGCAAGCCGAAAAGGCTCTGGATCCCCTCCGGGATCGTCATCCCGTATTTCGATGATAAAGGCGTCCACCGGGTCCGGATCCGACAGCCGGAAAAGCAGCCACGTTATTACTGGCTTCCAGGTTCCGGTGACGATGTGCTCATCTTCGGGGATCAGGCGAAGGCTCACGTGGTGGTGGAATCGGATCTGGACGCCATGCTCATTGCCTGGCTGGCCGGGGATCTTGTTTCCGCCGTCCCCCTCGGCACCTGTAGCGCCCGCCCGAAAACAAGAGCCGCAGCGGCGCTTGAAGAGTCCCTGTGCATCCTGGTGGCTCTGGATTTCGAGCCCCGCCAGAACCCGCAGACGGGGCAGGAAGAGAACCCGGGCGGCAAGGCCGCCGCCTGGTGGTCAAAGAATTTCCAGCACGCCACCCGGTGGCCGGTCCCCCACGGCAAGGACCCGGGCGAATACCACCAGGCAGGAGGAGATCTTCGGACCTGGATAGCCGCGGGACTTCCGCCAGGATTGCGGATTTTCAACATCAATTCCCAGAGGAAAGGATGAATCAATGCTTAATTTCAGTATTCAGGTGGACGGCATTCAGGAAGCCACACGCTACCTGAACGCCCTCCAGAGAAAGCAGATCCCCTTCGCCACGGCAAAGGCCCTGACCGAAACGGCATCCGATGCCAGGGACGAGATCGTCCGGGGCCTGGATCGGAAATTCACACTCCGCTCCATGTGGTGGAAGCCACGGACCCGCTTCGGCTTCAATATCAAGGCCGCCAAGAAGACCGACCTCGAGGCCGAAGTCTTCACCCGCGCGCCCTGGATGAAGCTTCACGAGACCGGGGGGATCAAAAAGCCGGCCCAGGGGAAACACCTGGCCGTCCCCTCCTCTTTCGTCCGAAGGAATAAGAGAAACAAAATCACAACGGCAAACCGCCCGCGCAACCTGAAGAATTCCTTCGTGGGCACGGGCAAAAACGGCCAGAAGACCATTTTCCAGAGGAAGAGAAAGCAGGTCATCCCCATGTATTTCCTGGAGCGTGACGCGCAGATCCGCGAGCGGCTCCAGTTCCGGGATACAGCCCAGCGTGTGGTGAACAAGCGCTGGATGCGCAATTTCAACAAAGCCCTCGACCACGCCCTGAGAACAGCGAAATAACCAACCTACCAGCTGAGGAGAAAGAGAATGAAATTTTTTGCCCCCGATCACGTTTATGAATGCCTGCCCCCGTTTCTGAACAACCTGGAGTTGCCCGAGGAGGAGCAGATCGTTATCGGCCTCAAGGGGATCTATGTCCCGGAGATGGACGCATACAAGGCGGAAGTCGCCCGAATCCGGGCCGAAGCCTACAGCGCCCTGGATGCTGCGGAGAAGATCGAAAAGAAAAACCGCGAGCTGATCGGCGGCAAGGTGGTTTTTATCCGCGGCCTGGAGGTCAGGGATTTTGGCGAAGTGAGCGACTTTGAGACGTTCTGTCAGGTGGCGCCCGCTTCGCTGGTTGACTGGACGCTCCACGCGCCCTTTAACCTGGAGACGCTCATTCAGAGCGATCGGTGTAATTTCCAGCAGGCGCAACCGGAGGCATCCGGAGAAAGGGAAGGTTGATATGGTTGTCGACAAACAGGTCAGATTCAGTCTTAAGGCCAAGGACGAGACGCTCAGGGCGAAAAAATCAGCCGAGAGCAACATTAAGGCGCTCGGAAACGTGGCGAGGACCTTTGGCCCTATTATTGCCGGCGCGTTCGGCGCCTCGGTGATCTCCAAGTCCGTTCAGGCCTACGTCAAACAGGAACAGGCGATATTCCAGCTGGAGCAACGACTGAAGTCCACGCGGGACGCTGCGGGCCTGACCAGTCAGGAACTCCAGGCCTTGGCTGGAGCCCTCCAGAAAACAACCACGTTCGGGGACGAAGCGACTATAGAAATGGAGGCCCTCCTTCTAACCTTCACCAATATTCGCGGAGAGATCTTCAAGGCGGCCGTCCCTGCCATTTTGGATATGTCCACGGCGATGGGTCAGGACCTTAAGTCTTCCTCCCTCCAGCTCGGCAAAGCCCTCAACGATCCTCTCCAGGGTATCTCCGCCCTGACCCGCGTCGGAGTGACCTTTACCGACGCGCAGAAAGAGCAAATCCGTGCCATGGTGGAATCCGGCCGTGTCGCCGAAGCCCAAAGCATCATTCTCCGGGAGCTGCAAACCGAATTCGGAGGGGCGGCAAAAGCTGCCCGCCAGGGCCTTGGTGGCGCTCTGACGGCGCTGGAAAACAAATTCGGGGATGTCCTTGAAGCCTCGGTTAAGTTGGCGGGAGGCGATAGCGGCGCTCCGGGGATGATCAACACCTTGACCGCAGCCATGTACGGGCTGGAGAGAGCCCTTCTGGATGTCGATAAGGCGTTGGATGACCTATTGCCCGACTGGATGAAAGATGCCGGAGGTGACGATGGCCTTAAGGACTCCCTTGTCAGGTCCATTCCTGGAATTGGCCCACTGGTCGGTCTGGTCGAGTTTTTCCAGAAATATGGCGAGCTTCAGGATCTCCAGGATAAAAATGCCGATCAGGCCGGCAAGCGGTTCAAAATACCAAGGATAGAGATCTCAGGCCCCGGAGGATCGGGCGGTGTGCCGGTTTCTTCCTCCACGCCCAAAGGTTTTTTTGATGACGCTTGGAACCAGGCGGCCCTGCAGAATTCCATTGAGGATATTTCAAATTTCACTCCGAAACTCAAGCCGGTTTTCGAAAAGCCGGAATTTGGATTAGGGTTTGATTCGGTGGATATCCTGGGCAATGTGATGGCTAAGGAGGCCGCTCAGGAGCAGCTCGACGCTCTGCGGTTTGCCATGATGAGCGAAGAAGAGTTTGTCCGGGCAAGCTATCAAAACCGCAAGGGGATCGTCCAGGAGGCTCTTGCTCAGGGTTTGATTCAGAAACAGGAATTCTACGCGATCGAGGGGGAACTCGCACAAGAGCGGGAGAACGAGCTGACCCGGATTCACTGGGAGGGGCTTTCAGACCGGGAAAAGTTTGAACAATCGTCCTGGCAGGATCGCCTCAGCACGGTTGCCGGGGACATGCAGCGCATGACCCAGTTGTCTGCCGGAAGCAATCAAGCAATGTTCCGGGCCAACCAGGCGGCACGTGTTTTGGAGGCTGGCCAGGAGGCCGTATCTGGCGCGATCAAAACATGGAATAGTGTGCCGTATCCCTGGAATATCCCTCTGACGGCTCTGCATGTGGCGGGAAGAGCCGCCTACATGAAAAACCTGATCGGCGCCAAGCCCCAGGGGGAAGGAACCCGGATCGGCAGCGGAGGCGGGACGAATACTTCTCCAATTGTGACCCAGCCGATGCAATCCGGAGACAGGCCAATGGAATTGACGGTCGTAATTCAGGGGCCGATAATAGGTGAAGATGCCTGGGTTGAAAATAATCTGATCCCGACCATTAACCGAGCGGTTGGCCGGGGAGTGACCATCAAAAGGTAAAGGGGTATTCGAGTGACCAAAGTAATTGCTTTTCCTCAGAAGCCTGATTGGGAAGAGATGCTTGATACGCATATTAACCAGGAACTATTCCATTTTCCTGCTTCAACGCGGGAGGCGATACGTAGCGCGACCAAAAAACACCTCCTGAAATATTCGGAAATGGAAAGCCGGATCGACATTGCTGTGAGAGGCTCGTTCTTCCCCGATGAAGTGGAAAGAGTAAGGTCCGCCCTAGAGAAAACTCGCGACGAAATTACTGAAGGATACCATGGCATTTTGATGGAGATGTTCGGAGAGTTGGTTGGATTAAAAATCGCTCTCTGTCTCAGGGATTTCCCGCCGGACTGATTTTCCCTCTTACACACTGTCGGGCCAATAACGGAGACCTTCGGATCTCCGTTATTTTTTTTGGGGAAAGAAATACTTTTCAAAAATGCTACCCAAAAGGCTACCCCAAAATAAAAAGGACTTACGGCAAATATCGTAAGTCCTTGATTTTATGGCGGCCCCGGCGCGATTCGAACGCACGACCTACCGCTTAGGAGGCGGTTGCTCTATCCAGCTGAGCTACGGGGCCGCAGGAGAAAGTGGATTTATAGCAGGCCCGATCCGGGGATGCAAGCTTTATCAGAACTGCAGCAGGCTGAAAACCTTCTCTGCCGGAAGCCGTTTGCGGCCCCCCAATTCTTTGATTTCTGCCAGAAAAGTACATTCGATGATTTCGGCCCCGAGTTCCTCCACGAGATCGACCACGGCGGAAACGGTACCTCCGGTGGCGAGCAGATCATCCGCGATGACCACCCGATCCCCAGGCTGAAAGGCATCCTCGTGGATCTCCAGAGTATCCGAGCCATATTCGAGTTCATAGGTCTTGCTGCGGGTTTTGAAGGGCAGCTTTCCAGGTTTTCGAACCAACGTCACTCCGGTGCCCAGCTTATATGCCAAAGCTGATCCGAGAATGAAGCCACGTGCCTCCACCACCACGATCTGCTCAATATGCTGCCCCAGATATCGGTGGGCGATCAAATCGATCATCCGATGAAAGCTTTTCCCATCGGATAGAAGGGTGGTGATATCCTTGAACAGAACTCCCTTTCGGGGGAAATCGGGAATATCGCGAATGATTTGCTTGAGAATATCCACTTCCTTGCCTCCAGGGGAGACTAGTGGGCCTCCCGAAATATTCAGATCAAAAAAAACTATTCCCCTTCTGCCGTGGCGCGTCCGAGGTTTTCCTTGCTTTCCATTATGATACGCAGCTTTTCCAGGCTTTTGGCTTCAATTTGACGAATGCGTTCGCGGGTGACCCCGAAACGCTGTCCTATAGTGTCCAGGGTCTGTGGCTCCCGATCATCAAGACCGAATCGAAGAGTGAGGATTTCCCTTTCATTGGGGCTCAGGGTATCCAGCCACTCAAGAACATACCCGTACTTGTTCAGATCTGTAATGAGGACCGAAGGATCCACACTGCGGGAATCCTCGATGGTATCGATGAGACTGTAATCGTTGTTTTCTCCCATGGGATGTTCGATGGAATAGGTTTTTTTCACCAGGACCATCAGCCGCCGGATATAGGAGGGATCGACTCCCATGGCTTCGGCGATTTCCTTTACCTGGGGCTCCCTGTTCATCTGGTGAATCAGCTCACGGCTGATTTTTATAAACTTGTTGATATCATCGGACACGTGGACCGGCAGACGGATGGTGCGGCTCTGGTTGACCAGGGCCCTTTCGATCGACTGGCGGATCCACCATGTAGCGTAGGTGGAGAACCTGCATTCCTTGCTGAGTTTGAATCGTTCCACTGCCTTGATGAGACCCATATTTCCTTCTTCGATCAAATCAAGGAAAGGCAAACCTCGGTTCATATAGCGTTTTGCAATCTTAACGACAAGTCGAAGGTTGGATTCGATCATCCGATCCCGTGCCGCCATATCGCCCTCGGAAATCCGTCGGGCCAGCATGCGCTCGTCCTCGGCTGTCAGGAGAGTGGTTTTCTGTATTTCCTTGAGATAAAGCTTGATGGCATCATCGGAATGGTCGCTGAGTCCACTTTCTCGTTCCTCTTCCTCTTCCTCTTCCGCATCAAGCTCCGCTTCCGGTTCTTCAAGATTGGAATCGTCGCTCATTTTTTTATCGTCGGGGATTCCGAAGTCTTCGAAATCATTCAGGTCGATGTGCACGGATTCCTCCATTCTTTTGATTTGTTTAATGTCAGGCAGTGTAAGAGATCCAACCTTCTATGGCAAGAAAAAAATCGGATCCACAGCCTCCTTACCACGCCGGATTTCAAAATGCAGCCGTGGCGAAGTTCCAGGTGGGGAGCCGGAGAGTGCAATCCGCTCCCCTTTGCTCACATAGGCTCCCGTCTTTACAAAATTTTCCATATTGTAGCCATATACCGTAAAATAGGAGCCACTATGTTTTAAGATGACCAGGTTACCGAAGCCTCTGATCCCGTTGCCGCTGTAGGTGACCCTGCCTTCCGCCGCAGAGGCTACAGGCGTACCCGGAGAAACGGCAATTTCAATGCCCTGGCAGATTCCCGGTCCGCTCTTGCGGAAAGGTTTCAGAATTTTGCCTCTGACCGGCCAATCGAACTCGGGCGCAGACGTTTCTGGGGCTTTGATGGGTGCAGCGGGAGGAAGCCGGACGGCGGTCTTTCTTTTCTTTTCGATTCGTTTTTCGGGAAAACGCTCGGTCCTGGAAGCCGGCAAGGAGGATGAATTCGCAACGGATGGTGAAAAAGTCGCGGGGACATTCCGCTTCTGGTCGACGCCGGGGATGAAGAGTCGCTTCCCGACGGGGAGTCCCGTCGGATCATGAATACTATTGATGCGAGCCAGGTACTGTTCATCCACACCATAATCACGGGCAATCCGATATAGAGTCTGCCCCTGGACAACGGTGTGATAAACTCCGCTTGAGGATCCGCACCCTCCCAGAATCAACCAAGCCAAGGCTGTGACTAAAATACGCAGCAACATATCATGAAAGCCCGCTCCAGCCGATGGACCCGCTCATGCCAGTTGAATCCAATAAGCTTGTCGGATCCCTTTGAATCACAAAATAAACTTAATGATAACAAATCCTCCGATCAGTAGCACTATAAATAATATGGACAATAGATTGAAATATTTTTCAATAAAATTTCTCATTGCCGGTCCGAACCTATGAATCAACCAGGCTACAAGAAAAAAACGAAGGCTGCGACTTACGAGCGAGGCGCCGATGAAGACCGGAAAATTGATGTTGAAAACACCCGCGCCAATAGTAATGACTTTGTACGGAAGAGGCGTGAAGCCAGCGGTAAATACGACCCAGAAATCATAGGAGGAGAAGAGTTGCTGGACCTGCAGGAAGATGCCTTCGGTGAATCCTGGCACATATCGGAAAAAGAACCCCGATAGGGCCTCCCATAATCCTCGTCCGATGCCGTATCCAACGATTCCTCCCAGAACGGAACCCAGAGAGGCGATCAGAGCAAAATAAAAGGATCTCAGGGGAACGGCCAGACACAGTGCAAGCAGCAGAACGTCCGGAGGAATGGGAAATACGGAGCTCTCAGCGAAGGCCAAAAGAAAAAGCGCCGGCACACCATAGGGTGTTGCAGCCCAGTGAAGAACCCAGTCGTAAAGCCGGCGGATCGCTCCCGCTTCCCTAGCCCTGCCGGTCATTCCATCCATGTTTTCCGATCAAAGGAACGAAACGGCAGTCAAGAAGATCTTCTTCCAAAGAGCCTTTCTCTTTCCGGGTTATCCTTTTAAGGACCTGGGCGCCGTACGTTCCAACGGGAACGATCAGTCGCCCCCCGGGCGCCAACTGATCGGGCAGACTCTCGGGAACGGAAGGGGCGCCAGCGGTCACGACAATACCATCGAAAGGCGCCTCGCTTTCCCAACCCAGCGTGCCGTCATCAACCTTGATGTTGACATTGTTGTAATGGAGGGAATCTATCACCCGACGAGCTCGCCTGGCCAGAGCCGGAAAACGCTCCACCGTATAGACCCGTGAGGCAATCTGCGCCAGAACGGCAGCCTGATATCCGGAACCGGTGCCGATTTCCAGTACTTTTTCACCTCCGCCAAGCTGAAGGGACTCGGTCATCAGAGCCACCATATAGGGCTGGGAAATAGTTTGCTTTTCTCCTATAGGGAGAGGAAAGTCGCCATAGGCCTGGTTCTGCAGGGCCTCTTCCACAAAAAGGTGCCTCGGGACCTTCAGCATCGCATCCAGAACCAGAGGATCGCTGACTCCGCGCCCCTTGATCTGTCGCTCCACCATCTGGCGGCGGGAAATCGAGAAATCAGTGGTCATTCCGTTGTCTCCTTTATCACCGATTTCCACCCTCCCCCTCAAGCTTCCACGCGGAAAGATGGTCAAAGGAGCGATAGTTGGTCAGATCGAGATGCAGAGGGGTGATGGAAATATACCCCCGGCTGACAGCATGGAAATCGGTGCCGTCCAGATCCTTGAATCCAAGTTCCCCGACGCCGATCCAGTAGTATTTCCTTCCCCGTGGATCCACTTTTTCTACCACCACGTCCTCGTAGAGGCGTTTGCCCTGCCGGGTCAGACGGACGCCACGGGGCTGATTTCGACCGGGTACGTTGACATTTAAAAATGTATCCGGCGGAAGTCCCCGTTCCAAGACCGTCTCAGCAAGAGAAGATGCAAATTCGGCCGCGGTCGCGAAATCCTCTGTCTGGAAGCGATTCGATTCGAGGGAAACAGCAAAGGCTGGCGATCCCATGAGCGTGGCCTCCATGGCAGCAGATACCGTCCCGGAATAGGTAATGTCATCACCCATATTCCCTCCCCGATTGATCCCGGAGATCACGAGGTCGGGAGGGGAATCCAGAAGTCCGTGAATTCCAAGGTTCACGCAGTCTGTAGGTGTCCCATCCACGGCGAAAAATCCGGTGCGGATTTCCTCTGCGCGAAGGGGCGAATGGAGCGTGAGGGAGTGGCCGACAGCGCTTCGTTCACGATCAGGCGCCACCACAACGACCCGGTTTTTTTCGGAAAGTTTCTCGGCGAGGGCAGCGATTCCCGGTGAATGGATCCCGTCGTCATTGGTTACTAGAATGAGCAATAAATCCCCGGGAACTGACAAAAGAAATGAAACCGCTGCAGAAAAATCATTCTTTCGGAAGGTTTTTCAGGGAGTTTCGAAGCTGAAGAAGTTCATGTCGAACTTCCCGGATCAGTCCGCGCCATGCATCTTTTTCCATGGGAAGACCCATCTGTTCGCCCTGTCGGCCGATTTCGCTCAGCTTCTTTCGCGCTCCGGCAATAGTGTATCCCTGACGGTAAAGCAGATCCTTCAGATTCAGGACGAGTTCAATGTCCTTGCGCCGGTAGAGCCTCTGTTGGTTCCGGCTTTTGGGCGGGCGAAAGCCGGTGAATTCAGATTCCCAGTATCGCAGGACGTGAGGTTTGATCCCGGTCAGTTCGGATACCTCACCAATCTTGAAGTAAAGCTTGTCGGGAATTTCCACGGCCGATCGCCCTCTCAATTCTGGGCAGGCGGATTTTCTCCGTTGATGGCGGCTTTCAAGACCTGACTCGGCTTGAAGGTGAGAATCCTTCTGGAGGAAATCTCGATTTCATCGCCGGTCTGAGGATTGCGTCCCCGACGGGTCGCCTTGTCCTTGACCACGAAATTTCCGAAACCGGCGATCTTTATCTTTTCCCCGTCTTCCAGTGTCGATTTCAGCAAGTCGAAAACCATCTCGACTATGTCGGCGGATTCCTTTTTGGAAAAGCCGGTCTTCAGATAAACTTTTTCGACAAGATCCGCCTTGGTCATAACACCTCCATTGAATCAATGCAGAGAACCCTTGAATTTTCGGGTTTTTATATCACATGGAAAATATGTTATCAACCGATTTTTTCATCGGACTTCCGCGTCAAACGTTTTACAGAGCTCCTCAACTATTTTCCCGTGGGCCTTATTGATCTCTTCATCGGTGAGGGTTTTCTCCGCGCTTCTATACCGCACACGGATCCCGATGCTCTTTTTACCTTCTGGTATACCCTTTCCTCGATACAGATCGAAGAGAACAACATCTTCGATATATCGATTTTTCTTCCGCTCGAGCAGGCCGAAGATCTCTCCGGCCGAAACGGATTCGTTCATCAAAAAGGCACTGTCCCTGTAAATATCCGGAAAACGGGAGATGGGACGGAAGACGGACGTGGTTCCTTCGGAGCTGAACAAGGCGTCCATATCCAGATCAAGCAGAAGAACCGGTAGATCGATGTCGAAATTTTCAAGCACCTTCGGGTGCGCCTCTCCAAGAAATCCGAGAAGTTTCCCATTTGCTCTCAGTGCGCAGGATTTTCCTGGATGCAGGTAAGGCTCCGAGATTGCAGAATCCCACTCCAGCTTTTCCGGCCGGAAAAGGTGAAGCAGACTTTCCGCAGCGCCTTTTAAATCAAAGAAATCGACTTGCGCATCTTCGTGGTTCCAGCCCTCCGGCTCTCTTCGACCGCACAGGGCAACGGACAGTCTGAGCTGTTCGTGGGGCAGGTCCTCCCCTTCAGAGGAGAAAAAAACCGGGCGCAACTCAAAGAGACGAAGATCTTTGGACTGAAACGCCATGTTTCGCGAAACAGTTTCAAGCATGCTGGGCACAAGGGTCGTACGCATTACCGACTGCTCATCCGTCAGAGGATTAAGTATCCCCACGTTCCGACGCCTTTCATCCGCCGCAGGGAGGAGAATTCGATCCCAGAGCCGGGGAGAGACAAAGGAATAATTGATGATTTCTGAAAATCCCGTCGTCGAAAGAAGATCACGGACGCGATCGGCATTCCTGTGCCGAAAAGGAGCCCTGTGGCTGATCAGCCTTCCGGTCGGCAATGTGAGGGGAATCCGATCGTATCCATGGAGGCGAGCCACCTCTTCGATCAGATCGATATCCCGCTCGAGATCGTGACGAAAGGTCGGAACCGTCACGAAAAGAGTGTCCTTTTCCGGACGATCGGAGAGAATTTCCGCATCGAGGCCGATCGATTTGAGAAGACTTCGAATCTCCAGCACGTCGAGTTCCAGCCCGAGGACTTCACGGGTTCTGCGGGCGCTCAAAGAGATCTTTTTCTCCTTTACAGGAAAGGGATAGACGTCGATGATTCCTTCAGCAACCCGTCCGCCGGCGACTTGCTGAATAACAGCCGCCGCCCGGTCAAGGGCGATCGGCGCCATCTGGATATCCACCCCCCTTTCGAAACGGTGAGATGATTCGGTATGCATCCCCAGTCGTTTGGCCGTTCGCCGAATGGTAAGAGGATCGAAGTAAGCGCTTTCAAGAAGAATATCCGTGGTTTCCGGCTGAATTTCCGAGTTTTCTCCACCCATGATACCCGCGAGAGCGACCGGCCCTTCGGCATCACAGATAACAAGATCCTCTGCTGAAAGAATCCGATCCTGTCCGTCCAGGGTGGTGAAAGCCTCTCCTTCCCCTGCTCTTCTGACGATGATTCCGCCGCCTCTAAGGAGGTTAAAATCAAACGCGTGCAGGGGATGACCGAGTTCCATCAGGATGAGATTGGTGACATCCACGACATTATTGATGGAACGTATACCGACCGATTCCACCCGCCGCGCGAGCCAGTCGGGTGAGGGGCCAATCTTGACGTCACGGATCAGTCGGGCGGTGTACCGGGGGCACATCTTCGGTTCCTCGATCGTCACCGAGGTCAGGCTGGCGGCATCCGGCGCTTCTTCCCGGGGAACGCCATCGGGAATCCTGACCGGATTTCCCGCCATCGCTCCGACCTCCCGCGCCACCCCAACCAGACTCAGGCAATCGGCGCGGTTCGGAGTCAAGCCCAATTCGTACCGAACATCTTTGAGGCCGAGGACCTCAAGCACAGGCTTTCCCAAGGGGAGGTCGGGAGGAAGAATCATTATGCCTTCCGAATCCTCGGCCAGACCCAGTTCCTTTTCGGAGCAGAGCATCCCGTCCGACTCAATTCCTCGGATTTTGGAACGTTTGATCTTCAACCCACCGGGAAGGATGGTGCCGACTCGGGCCAGGGCTACAAGATCGCCGGCCTTGTGGTTGCGTGCGCCGCATACGATTTGAAATTTGTCCTTTCCCGAATCGGCAATGCACAGGGTCAGCCGGTCTGCGTCGGGATGAGGATCGACCGATTCAAGCCGGGCGACGATGATGGAGTCAAGTCCCTCACCGATTTTCTCCATCGCATCAACTTCAAGCCCCGCCATTGTCAGGCGATCCGCAAGATTGTCGGGAGAAAAATCGAAATCGACCAGTTCTTTGAACCAATTGTAGGTCACGATCATTGGAAAATTCCTTACTGGACGAAAATGATGCTGAATTCAGAACTGCTGCAGGAAGCGGAGATCGTTTTCGAAGAACAGTCGAAGGTCATTAACGCCGTATTTCAACATTGCGATCCTCTCCAGACCCATTCCGAATGCGAATCCGCTGTAGATTTGCGGATCATAGTTAACTGACCTGAAAACCTCCGGATCGATCATTCCGCTGCCGAGAATTTCAAGCCACCCCGAATTTTTGCAGACCCTGCAGCCGGCCCCCCGGCAGATCACGCACTGAATATCCACCTCGGCACTCGGTTCGGTGAAGGGGAAAAAGGATGGTCTGAAACGAACGCCAACCTCCCTGCCGAAGTACTGATTGATAAAAGCGGTCAGAATTCCCTTCAGGTCGCCGAAAGTAACATGTCTGTCGACAAGAAAGCCCTCGATCTGGTGAAACATAGGACTGTGCGTGATGTCGGAGTCGCGACGGTAAACCGTGCCGGGAGCGATCACCCGCACGGGAGGGGCGTGGCGCATCATTGTGCGGATCTGGACGGGGGAGGTATGTGTCCGTAGAACCACATCCTCTGAAATGTAAAAAGTGTCCTGCATATCCCGGGCGGGATGATCGCGAGGTATATTGAGCGCCTCGAAATTATAGAAGTCCTTCTCCACCTCGGGTCCTTCCTCGATGCCGAAGCCGAGGGAGGTGAAAATTTCGGCGATCTCTTCGGTAACGAGGGTTACGGGATGTTTTGACCCCCGGAAGGAGCTCCTGCCCGGCAGCGTTACATCGATCCTCTCCCGGGCAAGCCGGTCGGCGATCTCCGCTCGACGGACATCTTCGTTGCGTGCCTGAAAAAGGCTCTCCAGCTCTTCCTTCACCAGGTTGGCCGTCGCGCCAACGACGGGCTTCTCTTCCGGCGTCAGAGCGCCCATTCCCTTCATGATGCCGGTCAGTTCGCCCTTCTTCCCCAGATACCGGACGCGGGTCTCCTGCAATTCGGATTCCGATCCGGCATTTTCAAAGGCGCTCCGGGCTTCCTGCAACATCGATTCCAGTCTTTGCTTCATCATCCGTCCGCATCGAAAGAAAAAAAAAGAGGTTGAAACCTGCTGCCTGTCACCCCCGGCAGGGTCCGAGCCTCAAAAAAAAGAGATGAGGGGAAGTCCCCCTCATCTCTGCGGTCTCTGGCAATCTACTGCAGCCGGGCCTTCGCCTTTTCCGTGATGGCGCTGAACCCGGCAGGATCGGTTACCGCCAGCTGGGCAAGGATCTTTCGATCCAGACCGATTTCGGCCTGTTTCAGCCCATACACCAGGCGGCTGTAGGAAAGTCCGTTTTCCCGAGCGGCGGCGTTGATCCGGGCGATCCAGAGAGCCCGAAAGTCACGCTTCTTCACCTTCCGGTCCCGAAAGGCATAGTTAAGCGCGCGGTCCACTGCCTCGGTGGCGCTGCGGAAAAGTTTTCCTCGTGCCCCTCTGTACCCTTTGGCCAGTTTAAGAATTTTGTTTCTTCTGCGTCTCGCTTTGAACCCTCTTTTTACTCTAGGCATTCAGGTGCTCCTTTTGATTGAAATACGCGGTTGATCCGCCACCGGATCTGAAGGGGGAGACTGTCCCCTCAGTTCTCGGATTTCCGGCCGTATCGAAGTCGTCGCAACTCAAAGATACGGAATGAGGCGGCTGATGTTCTTTTCGTCCGCCCTGGATACCAGCGCACTCTGGCGCAGGTCCCGCTTTCGCTTGGTGGATTTTTTGGTGAGAATATGACTTGTAAACGCCTTGCTGCGGCGGATTTTGCCGGTACCTGTTTTCCGGAAACGCTTGGCGGCGCCCCGATTGGTCTTCATCTTGGGCATGGCCCTCTCCTTCAAATGGCTGTGAATTCAGCGAAATCCGGAAAGAATTCCACTGAATTGTGGGAAATTATTTTTTCAGAGGCGCCACAACCATAGTCATGAAACGCCCGTACATGCTGGGCATCGATTCGACCTGGGCGATGTCCTTGATCTCCTCGGCAACCTGCTCCAAAAGCCTTCTGCCGAATTCGGGATGCGTGACTTCACGCCCTCGGAACATGATTGTGACCTTCACCTTGTTCCCATCTTCCAGAAAACGACGAGCGTTCCTCACCTTGACCTGGAAATCATGGGACTCGGTTTTGGGCCGCATCTTGACTTCCTTCAGTTCGACTCGCGCTGCTTTCTTTTTGGCTTCCGATGCCCTTTTGCTCGCCTGGTACTTGTACTTGCCGTAATCCATGATTCGGCAGACCGGCGGCTGTGCATTGGGGGAGACTTCGACGAGATCCAGACCCTTTTCAGCCGACGCAGTCAGAGCATCGTCCAAATTCATGATTCCGAGCTGTTGACCTTCATCATCTACAACACGAACTTCCCTGGCCCGAATGGCGCGATTGACCTTGGTTTCTTGCTTGGCTATGGTTCTACCTCCTCAACTGACTGGAATCAATGATACTGCCGGCATTCATCCCGAACGACGCGGGCGAATTCGGCAGGGGTCATAGAATCAAGATTTTTTCCGGAACGGTAACGCGGAGTTATCGTCCCGTTTTCCTTCTCCCGGTCCCCGATCACCAGCATATAGGGCACCTTCTCCATTTGAGCTTCACGGATTTTGAAGCCAAGCTTCTCGTTCCGCAAATCCTTCTGGACCCGGATCCCTTCGTTTCGCAGAAAGCGATAGACTTCCTCTGCGTATTCCGCCTGTTGGTCCGTGACATTGAGGACCGTGGCCTGGACCGGTGAAATCCAGAGAGGGAAGTTGCCGGCAAAATGTTCGATCAAGACACCGATAAACCGTTCGATAGCGCCCAGAATGACTCTGTGTACCATGACCGGGCGTTGTTTTTCGCCGTTCTTTCCTACATATGTCAGGTCAAAACGCTCTGGGAGCGTAAAATCGCACTGGATTGTAGCACACTGCCATTTCCTGTCAAGAGCATCCTTGAGCTTGATATCGATCTTCGGACCGTAGAAAGCGCCGTCCCCTTCATTGATTTCATAGGGAAGTCCCGAGTCGCGAAGTGCGCTCATCAAGGCACTGGTTGCCCGCTCCCAGTCCTCCTCCGTTCCGATCGATTTCTCAGGTCGAGTGGAAATCTCCAGTTCGTATTCGAATCCGAAAATACCCATCACATCGCGGACGAATTCGAGAACGCCCTTGATTTCTCCATCGAGCTGTTCCGGCGTGCACAGAATATGCGCATCGTCCTGAGTGAAACCTCGCACCCGAAGAAGACCATGAAGAACACCGGACTTTTCATGCCGATGCACTGTCCCGAGCTCAAAGTAGCGCAGGGGGAGATCGCGATAGGAACGGATCCTGGATTTATAAATCAGCATGTGGGCCAGACAATTCATCGGCTTTATACCGTAACTCTGCCCTTCGACCTCGGTGAAGTACATGTTGTCCCGGTAATTTTCATAATGCCCGGAAGTCTTCCAAAGGTCTGTCCGCAGGAGCTGCGGCCCCATGACGATATCATATCCTCGCCTAAGGTGTTCGCGACGCTCGAAATCTTCAAGCAAGGTCCGAAGCAACGCCCCTTTGGGATGCCAGATAACCAGTCCGGCTCCGGCCTCCTCGCTGAAGGAGAAAAGATCCAGTTCTTTCCCGAGTTTTCTATGGTCCCGCTTTCGGGCTTCTTCGATCTTTCGGAGATGGTTTCTGAGTTCCTTGGCATCAGGAAAGGCCGTGGCATAGATACGCTGCAGCATCGGCCGGCTTTCGTCTCCCCTCCAGTAGGCGCCGGCCACACTGGTTAGCTTGAAAGCCTTGATATATCCTGTGGAGGAAAGGTGTGGTCCGCGACAGAGATCTACGAAATCTCCTTGCCGATATATTGAGATCGGTTCATCGGGCAGATCCTCGATAAGTTCGACCTTGAATTTTTCCCCCATCTCCCGAAACATGCGAATGGCCTCGTCCCGGGGAACCACCTCTCGCGTGATGGGCAGATCGGCCTTGACCAGGTCGGCCATCTTCTGCTCAATGATCTCGAATTCTTCCGGGGTAAATATGTGATTATCACTGAAAAAATCGTAATAGAAACCGTTCTCGATGGCAGGACCGATGGTTACCTGCACATCACGGCCATACAGTGACTTGACCGCATGCGCCATCAAATGGGCCGTGGAATGCCTGTATACTTCCAACCCTTCAGCAGAGGACAGGGTTACAAGCTCGAGACGGGCATCCTTTTCGATAGGCGTCTGGATATCCACCAGGCGCCCGTTCAAGGAGGCGGCAACCGACTGGCGCGCCAGCCGCTCCCCTATAGACCGGGCCACATCCAGAGGCGTGCTGCCCCCGGGATATTCCCTGGAAGAACCGTCCGGGAGTGAGATTTTTACCACTGCCATCCTGATCTCTCCGCAGTAAAGAAAAAAGGCATCCTGGGATGCCTCATCGTTCTGTTCGGCTTTGATTAATTGGTAGGCACGGGCGGGATTGAACCGCCGACCCCTACCGTGTCAAGGTAGTGCTCTCCCACTGAGCTACGTGCCTGCGAACCTACGCCGCCCACTTTTATCAGATCGGCGGAAAGAATGTCAAGTATTTTTCGCCCGGGATCAACCTTCTCCCATAACATTCTTCTCGAATTGAAGCAGCCACTCCTTTGTTTCGATTCCTTTTCCCCCGGAGTATCCCGTCAGTCCGCCGTTCGTGCCAATAACCCGGTGGCAGGGAATCACCAGCGGAAAGGGGTTCGCCGCCATGATTCGCCCTACGGCACGAGCCGCCCGAGGGCGTCCGGCAAGAAGCGCCAGATGACCGTAAGTGACAGTCCGGCCGAAGGGGACCCGTTCAAGATGTTTCAGCACTTCGATTGCAAATGATGACATGCCATGAAAATCCAGGCGAAGCGTAAATGTTCTGCGGCAACCGGCAAAGTATTCCTCAAGTTGCCGTACAGCTTCCTCGATGACTGTATCTTTTTCTCGGCAAATCTCCGGATACCGGGATTTCACTCGATCCAGAACCGCAATCCCCGAAGGGTGCGAAAGGATTTCCACGAGACCCTTCTCCCCCGTCACCAGTCCGTATTCCCCGATGGATGTCTTTACCAGGTCCCAGCATCTGGCAGCCTGTGCCGGAGTTTTCCTCATAGTGCTCTCCCTGTGATTTTTCTGCGTAAAAATGATACCGCCTCGGCGGCTTCGGGAACCTTGAGCAGAAGGAGAATGCTCCCGTACAGCCCCATTCCTCCGAAAAGGCCTGCAAACAAGAGGCCCGATTTCTGCCAGCCCCCCCCCGGATCCTGCCAGTTTCCGTAACTCAAAACTCTCCAGACCAGAAGGGACATGAGTCCGGTGGCGAGGATCAGCTTCCACAGAGAATTCCAGACCATTTCGAGTCCCAGCCGCCCCGTTCGTCTGTGAAGAGCCCAAATCAGGGCCAGACAGTTGAAAACCGAAGCGAGGGTCAGAGCCCAGGCCAACCCTATATGACCAAAAGGGCCCATCAGAATGAGGCCAAGAAGAGCATTGACCAACAGCGTCCAGAAAGAGATCCACACCGGAGTCCGAGTATCCCCACGGGCATAAAATGAGGGGACGATGATCCGGCTGAACCCGACGAACATCAACCCGGGGGCATAGGCTGCCAGCGCATGGGCAGTCTGCTGGACATCCTCCCAGGTGAAGGCTGCGCTCATAAAGAAGAGGCTATATACAGGCACGGAACAGAGGATCAGGCCTGCCGCCGCCGGTAGCGTCACAATCAGGATGAGGGTCAGTCCAAAGCGAAGTGATTCCTTGAATTGTTCTTCTTCTCCCATGGCTGCCTGGCGACTCATCGAAGGCAGGACCGCCTGGGCCAGGGAGACGATAAAGATTCCTTGCGGAAACTCGAAAAGACGCTGGGCGTAATAGAGATAGGAGACGCTTCCCTGATAAAGAAAGGAGGCCAGAAGCCGGGTCACGACCACATTGATCTGGTAAATGGCGACTCCGGCGATTCCGGGAAGCATTAGCCGCGCCACCCGTATGACGGCCGGATGGCGGAAATTAAAGGAGGGAAGCAGATGGATTCCCTGCTTTTTTAGAACGGGGAACTGTACCAAAAGCTGGATTGCGCCTCCGAGCAGAACTCCCACGGCCAAAGCCGTGACGGGAACGTCAAAGCTGGAGGATAGAAAAATTCCACAGAGAATGATTGCCAGGTTCAGAAAGACCGTGGAGAACGCCGGCATGAAGTAATGACCGAATACATTCAGAATACCGGTTATCAGGGCAAGGAGGCTCACGAAAAAGACATAGGGGAACATGAGTCGATTCAGAAAATTCGTGAGACCGAGCTTCCCTTCCACTTCGCCGAAACCGAATCCGATGACACGGACGATAAGAGGTGAACCCAGGACACCAGCGATCGTCACCGCGGTCATGACAAGGAAAAGAAGGGTCCAGCAGATTCGGGCCAACCGCAGAGCTTCCTCACGTCCTTCGCGGTGATAGACATCGGAGAAAGTCGGAACAAAAGCCGCGGTCAGAGATCCTTCGGCAAAAAACCGGCGCAGCAGGTTGGGAATTGTAAACGCCATAAAAAAGGCATCGGTGCCGAATCCTGCGCCGAAAAGGGCCGCGATCACCATATCGCGCACCAATCCGACTATTCGACTTAGGCCGGTAGCAATGCCCAGTATTCCGGTTGCTCTGGAAATTTTCCTCTTTTCCGACATCGCTTCCCCTGCCAACACCTCGGTGCTGTAGCGCTCGGGTGGCTCACCCGAAATCCGGCGCCCTCGAAGGCAATCCTGGGATTATATTTATTTAATTCATTTTCGTATCGGCTAAATACTTGATGATACAAGGATAAAAGATGGATATTAATTTTTTTTCACTTGACGAAGGTCAATTGGGATGCTATATGAACCATAAAAAGGGGAAATTTAATCCCGAGTCCACGAGGAGGAAGAACATTGGCTAATCACAAGTCCGCCGTAAAGAGAAATCGGCAGAATCTCGCACGCAACGCACGCAATACTCATATCCGCTCAACCATGCGGACTTTCGTCAAGCAGGTCAGGACGGCCGTCGCCCACGGCGATGCCTCAGAGGCCCGGACCGCACTTGCCCGCGCGATCCCCTTCATCGATAAAGCCGCCACCAAGGGGGTGATTCATAAGGCGACCGCCAGCCGCAAGATTTCCCGGTTGTCCAAGCTGGTCAACAACCTTCAATAGAAATTCCTGCGGAACGCTTTCTCTCTGGAAAAGGGGCTTTCAGGCCCCTTTTTCATTCCGACCCTCCGTCAGAATATCCGATATCAGACCTTGTAGCAGAGCGGAAGCATGGGCGCCGCTGGACTTCAGGGCAAGATCCGTCTCCAGGAAAAGTTCAAAAATCCGACGATATTGGTATGAACTGTAACGCCGGGCCTGTTGGAGAGTTTTGTCCAGGAAATAAGGACTGATCTTCAGTCGCCTCGAGATATCCTTTCCTTCCCCCTGTTCCAATAATTCGTTGGTCTGCCACAGGATCCGGAAATGCCGGACCATCATATTGAGGACCAACAGCGGCGCCATTCCTTCCTCGAGAATTCGGCCTAAAAGGCGCATCGCACCGGCCACATCCCTCCGTCCCAGAGCATCCGTCAATTCAAAAACGCTGTCGGTCCGCGTGTCGGAAACGACGGCATTTACATCCTCTACATCAGCCAGGCTCTTCCCCCCGAGATAAGAAAAGAGCTTCATCATTTCTCCATGAATTTCCTGAAGGTCGGTTCCCACCCGCCGGCAAAAAAGGGCGAGAGCCTCTTCCGTCAGCTTAAAACCGGCCCTTCGGGCCTCATCCTGAATAAAGGATGGAATCTGATTCGGATAATATTTTCGGAACTCAAGAATTTCACCCTTCTTCTTAAACTCCTGAAAAATTTTCTTTCTTCCGTCGATTTTGTCCGCAGTGAACAGGAGAAGCGTTTCAGGGGCAGGATCACGGATGTAGGGAAGAAATTCCTCCAGATCGGAGGTGGAAAACTGCTGGATGTCCTTGACAAGGATAAGGCGGCGTTCCGAAAAAACGGGGAAAGTCCGGGCCGCGGCGAGAATATCCTCCCACCGTGACTCCTTTGCAAAAAACACCTGATAGTTGAAATCCCGAGCCTCGACTGGAACGGTTGCTCTGACGATCTCCTCCAGGAGTCGATTCAGGTGAAACGAATTTTCTCCATGCAACAGGAGAAGAGGGAAGGATTTTCCCTCTCGAAGGGTTTTTACGATGCGGGTGTAATCCAAGGTTTTCCTCAGCGACCTTTCAGAAATCGTCCGCAATTCGGACGAAAAGCTCTTCTGCAAGACGGGCGGCGATGATGTCGATTGCCGCGGCTTCCCTTTCCTCCTGAAGGATATTAACTTCGGAGGCGGGGTATTCCTCGGTCCATTCCAGGCGCCCCTTCCACAGAACACGACCGTCAGAGCGTCGCCTCAACAGTGCTTCGATAATCATCCTGGAGCGGTATTCAAGAATATCGTCGTTGCGGTCGTAGGAAATAGGATCGGTGGAATAGAATTCAATAGAGCCCGCCAGAACACCCTCGGCAGCCTGGTGGCCGTTCGCATCGATCGAAAAGGTTCTGCTGCGGGAGAAACGTTTGATCACCTCGTTGGTGAGAGCGACTTCCAGAAAAGGCTCAAAAGTGCGGTTTGCAAACTGCTCGACCTGCAGAACATGAACCCCTTCATAGGGGGAGAGCCCCTCTCCGGGAGGACGATAGCCGCATCCCCAAAGAAGAACCGAAAGGAGCATGAGTGCCGGAAGGCATCTCATCCCGATACAACCAGATTCAACAGGCGACCCGGTACCAGTATGGCCTTGCGAAGGGTTTTCCCCTCCATGAACCGGGCCACGTTGGGATCGGCCATTGCCGTCTCGCGAACCAGATCTTCAGCAGCATCTGCAGGCACGGAGATCTTGCCGCGGACCTTTCCATTCACCTGGACAACGATCAGGTTTTCTTCCTCCGTAAGCGCAGCCTCATCCCAGGTTGGCCATCCGGCCTCCGCAATGGTTCCGCTGCGGCCCATGATGCTCCAGAGCTCTTCGGAAATATGAGGAACAAAGGGCGCCAGTAGCAGCACAACCATCTCAAGCGCCTCCCGAAGGGCGCCCGGATATCGATCTTTCTCCTGGAAGGAATAAATGGCGTTCACCAGTTCCATGATCGAAGCGATAGCCGTATTGAAGTGAAATCTCCCGTCGATGTCTCCGGTCACCTTCCTGATGGTCCGATGGACCTGCCGGCGGAGATCCCGGGCCGGACCTTCCAGTTCGGGCGACTTCCCACGCTGGACGATATCCAGATTATCATAAACTGCACGCCACACCCGGTTCAGAAAACGGAAACATCCCTCTACCCCTTGTTCGTTCCATTCGAGATCTTTTTCCGGAGGGGCGGCGAAAAGAGAAAAAAGTCTTGCCGTATCGGCGCCATACCGCTCGATGAGATGGTCGGGATCGACCACGTTCTTTTTCGATTTGCTCATCTTCTCGATCCGGCCGACCTTCACATCCCGTCCACAGACGGAGCAACGACCGTTTTCGATATCTTCGGGGAAAAGCCACCCGTGCTCGGGACACTGGCGGGTTTCCATGCAGACCATCCCCTGGGTCAGCAGATTGGCGAATGGCTCTCGTACGTTCACCATGCCCAGGTCGTTGAGCACTTTGGTGAAAAATCGGGCGTAAAGCAGATGCATCACGGCATGTTCAATTCCGCCGATATACTGATCCACGGGCATCCAGTAGGCGACCGCTTCGGGGTCGAGGGGCCGGGCGTCTTCATGTGGCGAGGCGTACCTTGCAAAGTACCACGAACTTTCCACGAAAGTGTCAAAGGTGTCACTCTCCCGCCGCACGGGGGCGCCGCACCTGGGACATTTCGTTTGCAGGAAATCGTCGCTTCGGGCAAGAGGGCTGCCCCCCTCCCCGGTCAGTTCCACGTTTGTGGGCAGAACCACCGGCAGATCCTTCTCCGGAACGGGGACCATGCCGCAGGAATCACAGTAGACCACGGGGATGGGGGTTCCCCAGTAGCGCTGGCGGGAAACGCCCCAGTCGCGCAGACGGAAATTAATCGCCTTGCTCCCGAGTCCCTTTTCCTGCAGGAAATCCGCGATTTGCTCCTTGGCTTCCTCATTGGAGACTCCATCAAAACCGCCGGAATTGACCATCATGCCAGGTCCGGTCCAGGCCTCCTCCATGCTCTCCGTAGTCCGGGGCGCGCCGTCGGGCTGGATAACGATCCGCATCGGCAGGTCATATTTGCGGGCGAATTCGAAATCCCGCTGATCATGGGTAGGTACAGCCATAACCGCGCCGGTGCCGTATTCCATGAGGACGAAATTCGCCAGATATACGGGCATCCGATCTCCCGTCAGAGGATTAATGCAGAATGAACCCGTGAAGACCCCTTCCTTTTCCTGATCTTCGCTCGTCCGACGCAGCCGATCCTGACGGGCGACGCGGCCGATAAAAGACTCGACAGCACGCCGGCGGTCTTCAGTGGTCAATTCCCGGGCCATGGGATGTTCCGGAGCCAGGCTCATGAAGGTTGCCCCGTAAACGGTATCCTGACGCGTGGTAAAGACCCGAATTTTCCTGTCGGAATCCGCAACGGGAAAATCGATTTCGCACCCAACGCTACGCCCGATCCAGTTCCTCTGCATGATCAGAACCGGTTCAGGCCATCCCGGCAGGTGGAATGTGTCTTCAAGCAGTTCCTCGGCGTACTCGGTGATCTTAAAGAACCATTGTTCCAGTTCCTTTGGTGCAACTTCACTTCCGCATCGCCAGCAGCATCCGTCTTCCACCTGCTCGTTGGCAAGAACCGTCCGACAGTCCGGACACCAGTTGACAGCCGACTTTTTCTTATAGGCCAAACCTTTCTCGAGCATCCGGAGGAATATCAGTTGCTCCCAGCGATAATAATCGGGATCACAGGTAGCAAACTCACGCTTCCAGTCGTAGGACAACCCCATCCTCTTTAACTGGCTGCGCATATTGTCGATATTTTCGTAAGTCCATTTGGCCGGATGGATGCCGTGCTGGATAGCGGCATTCTCAGCGGGCATCCCGAAGGCATCCCAGCCCATAGGATGAAGGACGTTGTACCCCTGCAGTCGTTTGAACCGGGCCACCACATCCCCTATGGAATAGTTCCGAACGTGTCCCATATGGATGCGCCCAGAGGGATAGGGAAACATCTCAAGGAGATAATATTTGGGTTTCCCGTCACCATCGACAGCCCTGAAGGCGTCGGTATCCGCCCAGATTTTTTGCCACTTGCCTTCCAGTTCCATGGCATCATAACGATCCAGCATGAACTTCTCCATTACCTGAGGAAAGCCTGGAAAAGGAAAACCGGCCTGCTGCCGGTGAATTCCTTTTAAACTATCCAATTCGGTGTCTATTACACCTTCCGATTCCGTTGGCGCGGCTTATTTTTCCCGGTAGGTAATCCGGCCCCGAGTCAGGTCGTAAGGTGAAAGTTCCACGGTCACCCTATCCCCCGGCAGGATGCGAATATAAAATTTTCTCATTTTCCCAGAGATATGGGCCAGAACAACGTGACCATTGTCCAGTTTCACGCGGAACATGGCATTTGGCAAGGGTTCGATTACCGAGCCCTCGACTTCGATTGCTTCTTCCTTGGCCAAAAGGAACCTCCTTGATAGTTGTTTTTCAATCCGAGCAGGAAAGCCTGAATATTTAACATGGGTGACCCTTGCCTTGTCAAGGGTCTTGGGCCCGCTTCCGGCTGCCTTGGCCTAAAATTCTTGAGCAGGGCCGGCGGAGCGGTCCTTTTACATGTTCAGCAGCCGTTTAGCGACATCAACGATCCGCGCCGTCTGAATCGGCTTGGTGATGTAATCGTTGGCGCCCAGTGCAAGAGCCCGCTCCCGATCCTCGTTGGCTCCTTCAGTGGTGATTATGACTATAGGGACCGATTTGTACCCCGGATCGTTGCGAACCAGGCTGACCAGTTTTAGCCCGTCCATGATCGGCATGTTGATATCGGTGAAGATCAGGTCGAATTTTTCGCCGGATAGTTTTTTCAGTCCATCCACCCCGTCGTTCGCCTCGACGAGAGTCAGACCCCGCACCCGCTTCAGCGCAAAGACGATCAATTGCCGCATGGTCGGAGAATCTTCAACGATAAGAACTTTATATGGAGACATGCCAAACCCTCCTTGAAAAATTATTTGGTCATCAGATCAAGAAAACCCTGAATGGTCGAAAGCTTCCGTTCCGATTCCGAGTAGAGCTTCGAGGAGAAAATCGCCGTGGCGGCATGCCCGGCGAGCAGGGTGAACAGCTCGTAATCCACCTCCGCGAACCGACTTTTCTGCACCAGGAGCTTGTAGATGACGATTACGCCGATCACATGCTCCTTGATTTTCAGCGGAATGCAAACCACCGGGTGGCGCAGATCCCTGATATAGCCGTCCATCTCCTCGATGAAGTAGTTCTCGCCTGTTTTCGCCATCTCCCCGATGATACCCTCACCCAGAGAGATAGTGGGGACTTCACCCGGGTCGAGACCTTCGCCGGCAACCGCCTGAAGCTTGTTCGTCTTTTCATCGAGGAGCATGATTGCGAATTCCTCGGCGCCGATGAGATTGATGATTATTTCAGTAATAATCTGAAGAACTTCTTTGAAATCCAGTGTCGAGTGGAGTTGATAGGAGGCAATGTAGAGATTGGCGAGATTGTTGTTTTCCGTTTCGATATCAATGTACCGGTTGGCAAAGTCGAGATTTTCCGCCTCCACCTCCTTGATACGGTCGATTATCTGCTGCTTTTCTCTCTCGAGTTCCGCAATCCTCTCGCGCAGCTTTTCCGTTTCGGATTCTGGGGATGCATCCTCCAGATCGTTTTTCAGGCCTTCCTCCATTTTCAGGATCTGGAAGCGCAGGCGTTCATTTTCTTTCAATAGGTCCTGGGTGAATTCCGCACCCTTTTTAAACACCTGGAGAAACTCCTCAGCCCTTTTGGTAACTCTGTCCTCGCCCTTTTCCGTCATCTCCGCTCTCCTTGCTTTATAAGTATCAAAAGCCGCAACTCCGCAGGATTTCACTGCACATCCGCTGCATCGGCAGTATTCGATCCACTTTTCCTGTGGCGATAGCCTCTTTGGGCATTCCGAAAACCACGCTCGTTTCTTCGGATTCGGCAAAAATCTCCCCGCCCCGATCCTTCACGGCCGATACTCCTCTGGCCCCATCGTTTCCCATCCCTGTCAGAATGACGCCCAGAAGATCTGGCCCAAACAACTCTCCGGCCGATAAGAACATGGCATCCACCGAGGGGATGTATCGATCTTCAGCGGAAGGATCGACAATTTTAGCAAGCACCTCTTTTCCTCGCCTGTAAAAAAGCAGGTTTTTCCCCCCGGGAGCGATCAGAACCTGACCGGGTTTCATGGGATCCCCGGTGCGAGCTTCCCGGATTTCCATGGAAGAAAACTTGTTCAACCGTTCGGCAAATGCCCTGGTGAAGCCAGGAGGCATATGCTGGGAGACAGCAAAAGCAATCGGCAAAGGCTCGGATATGCCTGCGAAAATAGTCTGCAGCGCAGGTGGTCCACCCGTGGAGGCGCCGATGACCACATGTCCTATGTTCCGTTTTCCGGAATTTTTTTCCCGGACCTGAAGCACTACCCCCCCCGTCCCGGCGCTGGGATAAACGGAGCGATCCAGGATTTTTTTCATATCCGTCCTCGCCACCTGGCGTACTTTACGCACCAGATCGTCACGGATATTCAGAAGATCAGGGGAGACCCTGGCTGACGGTTTCGGCACGAATTCCACTGCGCCAAGTTCCAGCGCTTTGAAAACGTTCTCATCCTCGGACCGCGCAGAAACCACGATAATCGGCGTAGGACGGATTTTCATGATGATGCGAAGGAAAGTAAAACCATCCATGCGCGGCATTTCCAGATCGAGGGTGACCAGATCCGGCTGAAGATCGATGATCTTCCTGAGGCCCTCCTCCCCATTTACTGCGTAGCCGACAATCTCCACGCCCGGTATCGTTTCGAGCATTTTGATGATGGTGCGGCGATTGTAAGCCGAATCATCCACCACCAGAACCCGCACATGGTTCATCAACCTTCGACCTCCTTCAATTCCGTGACGGTCGGCGGGCGTTGATAAACCATGTCGTGCCGAAAATGTCTCAAGACAAAAGCGTTGGTGATATTCATTAATGATTCCGAATGACCCAGGAGGAGAAAACCTTCGGGTCTGAGACGCTGATAAAAATTCTCGATAACCCGCTTCTTACCTGTCGCATCGAAATAGATAATGACATTGCGGCAGAAAATTACGTCCATGCTTCCCAGAATGGCAACTCTCGGGATGTCGAAAAGATTCAGATGACTGATGGTGACCAGATTCCTGACTTCGTCATTGATCCTGAATTTACCCCCTTCCACTTCGGAAAAGAAGCGGCGCAGAATCGCAGGCTCGGTGCAACGGAAGGAGGAGGAACCGTAAACGCCCTTGCGTGCGATCTGGAGAACCCTTTGACTGATATCGGTGCCTATGATGTCGATTTGCCAATCACGAAAAGCCGGGATATCCAGGAGCAGCATGGCCACCGTATATGGTTCCTCTCCTGTCGAACAACCTGCGCTCCAGATGCGGAGTTTCTTGTTTCCCTCCGCTTCTTTTTTGGACCGCAGTTCGGGCAGAATCTCTTCTCGGAAGGTTCTCAGTTGAAATTCCTCCCGGAAAAAGTAGGTCTCATTGGTGGTCAGAACATTGACGACCTCATTCAGCTCCTGATCTTTTGACTGGTTGTACCGCAGGAAATAATAATAATCCTTGAAATTCTTTAAATTTAAATGCTGCACCCTCTTGCCCAGACGCTTTTCCAGCAGATACCGCGAATCCTCCGTAAAGTGCAACCCGCAGTATTGATTGACAAAGTTCTGCAACAGTCGGAATTCCTCATCGGTCATCACGATTTCGGGGGCAAAAAAGAGCATTCCCTTACCCCCGGATTCCCGCAGGGCGGGCAAGAAGACTTTGGAGCTGTTCCCGAACGGTTTCCTCCTCCTCGAGCAGCAACCTGTTTTTAAGTTCGGAGGAATACCTGTCATCTCCAATTTCGGCAAGAATTCTGGAGAAATTCAGGCGGACCTCTCTGTTGGGATGGTGGAGAAGTCGCTTCACGAGGGGTGGGACCCAGTCTCTCCTTCCAGTTCGAACCGCCAGCTTGAGAGCGATGTTGACCACCTCTCCGTCGGGATGATCCATCGCCCTCAGCGCGAAGGAAAGAATATTTTCGGGTTCAATTTCGAAGAGTGTTTCAAGGACGGCAATTCCCACCAGGCCCGCGGGATCAGCCGCAGCGGACTCGAGCCGGGGTCTGGCCCGGGACCCGAGAAGCCGTCCCAATGCGCGCACAGCGGCAGCCCGTACCCAGACATCCTCATCCCGAAGGGCGAGCTCCAGGGCTGGAGCTGCGTCGGGGGATTCCGTCCCGCCAAGCGTTTCGGCGGCCAGGCGGCGAACCTCGCTGTCTTCATCCGTAAGAGCCAGGGACAGCGACTGCAACTGATTGGTTCCGGCCCGACCTTCGATGGAGCGAATTGCGGCCCTGCGCACCTGAGCGGAATCGTCCTTCATCGCAAAAGACAACAGTCTTGTAACCCCTTTGCTGTCGAGCTTCCCGAGAATGGTGGTCCCCATGGCCCGCACCTCGGGATCGGAATCCTGAAGGAGAGGCCGAAGTTTTTCCAGCGTTTCTCCCCCATAGCGGGATCCGATACTCGATAGCGCCCGCACGGCGACTTCCCGCACATCCAGGGACTCCTTCTTCAAGGACTCGACAAGAGGATCCAGGGCTGAAATCGCCTGGAGCCTTCCGAGGGCATGGATTGAAGCCTGCTTCAGGCGAGGATCAGGCTCGGACAGGCCCTCGAGCAGGAAATCCGTCGAATCGACACATTGCGCCTCCCCCAGCACATAAGCCAGGTAGGTGCGCATCCTCGTATCCGCGCTGGGCCAGAGACCCGTCAGAGAACCGGCGGATCTGCGTCCGATAGCGATCAAGGCAGCGGCGGCTTCCTCCCTCAATTCAAGGTCTTCGAGGAGTTCCAGAAGATTCTCCGCAAACCGGGGATCGCCTGTAAGCCGGAGGAGGAGCACGGCAGAGCTGCGGGCATTTCCATCCACCCCGCCCAGATGGTCGGCGATGGCAGAGGCCGCTGGCGTGCCTGAAATTGCGGTGAGGGCCGAAGATACCTCATGTGGATATTTTTCAAAAATCCGGACAAGCGCGATCAGAGCCGCCTTCCGGACGTTTCGCATATTATCGGTCAACCCCTCCACCAGAGCCGGGATTGCTTCCGGTCCTCCAACTCGACCCAGGCATTCGAAAAGCGCCTTTCGCAGCAGATTCTGATCACGAAAAGCGAGAAGTCTTTCAGCGGGGATCTTATGGCCAATCTGAGCCAGCGCCTCCAGGATAGTGAAACGGAACCAGAGGTCTTCCCCCTCCAGAGCATCCAGGAGAGCGGGAACGGCTTCGGGGGTTCCAATTTTACCCAGGTTCTCCGCCGCAGCAGCACGCACGTTTTCATCTCTGTCCCGGAGGGCATGAATCATCGGTCCGGCGCAGGAGAAATCGCCGATTTCCCCCAGGATGTCCAGGACGAATTTCCGGACATCCTGATCGTTGCAGGTCAATTGGGGAAGCAGATGAGGAATCGCAGACGGTCCAATCCTCACCAGAATTTCCACGGCGGAATTTCGTTGACCGGCGTTTTCTTCGGAATGTAGAAGAGCGATTACCTCAGGTACCCTTTTTGATGCATCCGGCAGCAAAAGAAAACAATCCGCCGCCTCCTTCCGCACCCGCCAACTGGAATCGCCCAGGCTTCTGTAGATGCATGCCAATGAAAATTCCGCATCGTCCCGAGGCAGGACCTTCAATCCTTGAAGGCGTTTTTCATCTTCGGGGGACTGCAACAGTTCAGTTATCCGATCACGTTCCTCCATGGTTCACCCCTGTTTTTGCTTTAATTCCCTGCGGTGAAGCTCGAGGAAAGATAAAAAAGCCTGGTGAAGGTAATCCTCCTGCAATCGGACTTCGGGATCAATCTGCTGCTCGAACAGGCGATTTCCTTCCCGGATTTCCTCGTCGAAGGACCGAAAAAAATTTCCCGCCCGGATCGACGCCTCCGCCTTTTCCCGGTTGTCTCGTGCAATATCCGAAACGATTGTTCGGGCAAGGTTTCGTGCCCTCTCCACCACACCGGCGGATGAGGCGTCCCCGTGTTTTCCATTGGGGCAGATTCGGGGAATTATAGATTTGATTTCCGTAGCCCCGCTGTGGTCGGTTCTTCTGTCCGCGGACATTTCGACTGAAACATCGACCAACGATCGTATTTTTGAAACCAGCTGGTCCGCCAGGCAAGTCTCGTCAAGATAATCGTCGGCTCCGTAAAGGGAGGAAGGCGGCCTTTTGTAGGCTGTCGAATTGTAGACCGAAGAGATGAGAAGTACCTTGATTCCCTTGAGATCGGCGGTTTTGCGGAGGGTGTCAAGCACCTGGAAAGTGAAAATTCCCGGCAAAGCGACATCGAACAGGGCGACCTCGGGACGCATCGCATTCAGACATCCCAAGACTTCACGGCCATTGCAACAGATCTGACTGCCGATGCCGGCGGATGTCAGGATCTCCATTATCCGAACGCTGATCCTCCGGTCAGAGTGACCGACGAGAACCCGAATGGAGCCGGTGGAGAAATTCTTGGGAACCGTTGCTGTGACGGCCTGCTGGCAGCGGCTGCATTTAAGGGTGATTCGCTTGCCGCCGTGCTTGTTCGGAACCATCCGGAATCGGGCGAGACAGGAGGGGCAGCAGATGATCATCAAAAAAATCCTCACATGATTGCATGGCATGGGCTGAAGGACGGCCCGAAAAAAAATCAGAAAACCTTTGTTTCTTCCTCCGTGACCGGATCGATCCTTTCCAGGTCGATTTTTTCTTCGGAGGTCAGAATCTTCTCCAGGTCAAGAATCATGATCAGGTTCTCCCCCTGGCGACAGACCCCGAGAAAAAATTGTGCGCCCTTACCTTTAAGGAACTGGGGAGAGGGCTGAATTTCCTTTCGGGAAAAGCGATGGACCTCGGTAACCTCATCCACAAAGAGGCCGATTATTTTTCCGGTGACCGAGCAGATGATGATCCTGGACTTCT